>JBDHCH010000018.1:0-35046 GCA_039592115.1 Gemmatimonadota bacterium
GAATCGCGAACCTGGATGAGCCGCTGACCCGGGAGGGTTCATATCTTCCGGATGGCCTCTTCGCCGATATCACCACCGCTTCCGGAGCCAGGGTGATCGTCTCCCTGGACCACGAGAACGCTCCCCTGCAGACGGCCAATTTCATCCGCATCGTGGAGGGGAACTCGGGCCCACCCCAGGGAAGGGGATTTGGGAGGGGGCCCGGGGGTCCGGGGGTCGGGAGCATCACGGCTGTTGCCGACGGGGTAGTGAAGGCGGTCATCGATTCCGAAACCCAACGGTCAATGATGGTGGAGGACCTTCGCATCGATCCCAACCCGGCCGTCAAGCATGACGGACCAGGGGTCTTCGGAGTGACCGCCGGGAACGAGTTCTATCTGACCCTGCAAGCCAACCCTGGATTCGACGAACGCTCCACGGCGCTGGGAAGGGTGGTGGCCGGCGCCCACGTCCTCGCCGATTTGGCTGCCGGGGATGGAATCCAGCGGATTCGGATCCTGCGGGGCGGTGAGTCCGCCCGAAGCTTCGATACTTCCGACGAAGCGTTTGGAGAATTGCTCAGTCGTGGCCGGTAGGGGACCGGCCGTCAGCTCGGCCCGGGGCCCCCAGCGGCGCAAAGCCTGCTGGTGGTCCCGGACCCGGTGAGCGGCGCTCCGGTCCGAGAACGTCCTGGACCCGAGGATGCCCACAGAACCCATTTCGCCTCTCCGGCGTAGTGAAGTGCGTCGCGCACGGGATCCCCGCTGCATTTCCGAACAAGGAGTGGTGTCAATGATTCGCAGGTCACAATTGATCCTCTTGGCCGGTGCTCTCGCCCTCCTGCCATCCAATCCACCTCTCGAAGCTCAAATCCCCGACAGGACAGAGCTGGTCAGGGCCCTGGATTCGGCAGCCGCGGCCCACCTCGAGCATGAGTTGGTGGCCGGCGTCTCCGTCGCCGTGGTCCTGGGCGGTGACACGCTCCTGATGAGGGGGTATGGCCTCGTAGACCTGGAGTGGGATATCCCCACCCCGGAGGACGCGTCGGCTAGCTACGAGATCGGTTCGGTGACCAAGCAGTTCACCTCGGCAGCGCTCCTGAAGTTGGTCGAGGAAGGGAAGGTGGACCTGGATGCCGACGTCACCGAATACCTGCCGGATCTGGACACGCAGGGGCACCGGGTCCCAGTCCGTCGACTTCTCGACCACACTTCGGGAATCCGAAGCTATACGGCCATGCCCGCCTTCGGTGACCTGGCGGTGAAAAAGCTTCCCAGGGACACTCTGGTGGCTTTGGTGTCGGAGGAACCGTTCGATTTCGAGCCCGGCACCGCGCTCATTTACAACAACTCAGCCTATTTCCTGCTGGGGCTCATCATCGAAGCCGTTACGGATGAATCGTACGAAGACTATGTGTCCGAGCACCTCTTCGGTCCCCTGGAAATGGACGGCTCCTACTATTGCAGTGAGAATGCCGTCAGGAAGAACCGGGCCCACGGATACGACGGGACCCCCGGAGGTCTGCAGAGAAAGTCCTACCTGGACCACACCTGGCCCTACGCCGCCGGCTCTCTCTGCTCCACAGCACCTGACCTGGTCCGCTGGAACCAGGCCCTCCACGGGGGGGAGGTCCTCTCCCCTGAGTCCTATCAGGCGTTGACCACCCCTGTCCCTCTCGAAGACGGAACTCCGACCCGGTACGCCATGGGCCTTGGGGTTTCCGGGACCGGGAACCACCGGGTCATCGCACATGGAGGAGGTATCAACGGGTTTCTCTCGGACGGGCGGTACTACCCGGAGGAGGAGTTGATCATCGTTGTGCTCCAGAACTCCACCGGGCCTCAGGGCCCGGGGGCTCTCGGGGCAGCACTGGCCGAGCTTGTTCTCGGACCCAGGCCTGAGTTGGAGGCCACACCTTTCGCGGGTGACTTTAATGAGCTGGTAGGAAGCTACTCAGGCCGGGCCCGAGGCAGGGACCTCACCGTGGAGGTGACGGTCGAGGGGGAGGACCTGGTCTTCACCCCGGATGGCTCCCCGAACGAGCTCCGGCCTGCCCATCTCGAGGGCCTGAAATGGGGTCAGGGGAACACGCTGCTCTGGTTCGTCCGGGCAGATGGAGAGATCTCGGAGCTCAGGATGGATCAGGGGTCCGGCCACTACGTCCTGAAGCGGATCGAGGGGTGATGCCGGAAGGGGGGCGCTTGAAGCGCTCCCCTCATCCGGCTTTCGCCCCCCCGGGTGCCGCACAATTCTCCACCCTTGAGATCTCCCCGGGGCTCCCGGGGAAGTACTTCCTCTTCCACCAGAGCGCCACGTTCACAAGGGCGATGAGGACGGGGACCTCCACCAGGGGTCCGATGACCGCTGCGAATGCAGCACCGTGGGCGATGCCGAAGGTGCCCACCGCCACCGCAATGGCCAGCTCGAAGTTGTTGGATGCAGCGGTGAAGGAGAGGGTGGCCGTCTGGGGGTAATCGGCTCCGGCCGCCCGACTCATGAAGAAGGTCACGGCGAACATCAGCAGGAAGTATATCAACAAGGGCACCGCGACTCTCACTACGCCCACCGGCTGCTGAATGATGGCTTCGCCCTGGATGGAGAACATCACCACGATGGTGAAGAGGAGGGCGATGAGGGTCATCGGGCTGATCCTGGGCACGAACTCCTCGTGGTACCAGGTCTTCCCCTTCAGCTTCACCAGGATGAAGCGGGTGGCCATTCCTGCCAGGAAGGGAATCCCCAGGTAGATGAAGACGCTCTCGGCGATCTGTCCCATGGTGATCTCCACCACCGCACTCTCCAGCCCCATCCACCGTGGCAGGACCGTGATGAAGAGGTAGGCGTACACCGAGTAGAAGAGGACCTGGAAGATGGAGTTGAACGCCACCAGCCCGGCGGCGTACTCCGGGTCCCCGTCGGCCAGGTCGTTCCACACGATGACCATGGCGATGCACCGGGCCAACCCGATGAGGATCAGCCCGATCATGAACTCGGGATAGTCCCTCAGGAAGAGAATCCCCAGCCCGAACATCAGAATCGGCCCGATGACCCAGTTCTGGATCAGGGAAAGGCCCAGCACTCTCCAGTTCCGGAAGACGTCTCCCAGCTCCTCGTACCGGACCTTGGCGAGAGGAGGGTACATCATGAGGATCAGCCCGATGGCAATGGGGATTGATGTGGTCCCGAGTTGGGTGGACTCGTTGAGCGCCTGGACCGCCTCCGGCCAGAGGTACCCCAGGCCGATCCCCACGCCCAGCGCGGCGAAGATCCAGAGGGTCAGGTATCGGTCCAGGAAGGAGAGGCGCTTTGTCACGCTCCGCCCAGGATTCTGGCCATGGGGGTTGTCAGAGGACATCGGTTCCGGGCTCTCCAGGGGTCAGGGTGGGGGGGATCCTCCCTCGGTCTTTCGGCCCCCAAAAAGTACCGGCGCCCGGGATCCTGTCCAGGGGCTCGACCTGGAAACACGAGCGCCCCTGAGGCGGGAGGGAAGGGGAGCTGGATCAAGTTCCGGAGGGAACCGGTCGGTTGGCCGGAACGCAGGGCTCGCGGGGCAGGTCCGTCACGCACTCACTTGTACTGGAGGAGATGCTCCAGCCCGATCCGCTTCAGAATGTCATCGAAGCGAGGATCGTCATGCATTCCGGCGGCCCGGGGCGAGAAGAAGAGGTAGAGCAGGTTGCTGTCCTTTTCCACCACGGCGCGTTCCAGAGCGGCAAAGGCGTCGTCCAGCCGTCCGGCTCCGCTATATGCAACTGCCATCCAGAACCCCGGCGTGTAGCCGGCCCGCTGTCGATCCTCCAGCTCCTTCAGGACAGCCTCTGCCGCGGCCCGGTTCCCCTGAAGACCGTAAAACCCCCCGAGCATCCCCAGGAAGGCGTGAGCCCTCCCCCCCAACCGGGCAGCCTCCTCGCTGTGGGGGACCGCTTCATCGAATCGGCCCATCCGCACGAGGGTGTCGGCCATGCTCACATGAGGAAGGGGGTGGTCCGGGTTCTCGGCCAGCTCCCCTCGGAGGGCCTGTTCCGCCGTTTCCATCTCCCCGAAGAGATAGTTCACCGTGGCGAACCGGCCTCGAATCCTCGTATCCAGGGGACTCAGCTCCACGGCCCGTCGGTTGGCGGCGATGGCCTTCTCGAAGTCGTGCTGAGTGTAGGTCCAATAGAATTCTGCCCAGAAGTGTGCTTCGGCGGAGTTTGGATTGAGTGCCAGGGCGCGGTCCAATTCTTCCTTCGCCGCCGGGTAATCCCACTGCCCGTACATGTAGGTCAGGGCCCTGGCCAAATGGGCTTCCGGCAGGGATGGATCCAGCTCCAGGGCCCGACTCGCGGCCTTCTCCGCCCTGGGCATGACCTCTAGCCCAGGCCTGGTGGCGAAGCCGATGGACTGCATGGTCAGGGCCTCGGCCAAACCCGCCAGGGCAGGGGCGAAGCGGCCATCCACTTCGATAGCGGTCTCGAAATGGTCGACACTCTGTTGCAGCGTAGCGGGGTGGAAGTGGGCTATGGCGTGCCGGCCCTTCAGGTAGGAATCGTAGGCGGAGAGATCGGCGGTTGCGATAACCGGTCGCCGGTCCTCCGGGAGTTCACCCAGCAGCTTCTGGACCACGCTCCCGGCGATCTCTTCCTGAATCCTGAAAACGTCTCCATGACTCCGATCGAACTGTTCGGACCAGACGTGGTATCCATCCTTGGTGTTGATGAGCTGTGCGGTGATGCGCAGGGCCTCCTCGGTGCGTCTGACGCTCCCCTCGATCACGTGGGATACTTCGAGTGTTTTCCCGATTTCCCTTATGTCGACGGGTTGGTTCTTGAAGGTGAATGCCGACGTCCGAGCGGCGACTCGCAGCCCTTTCTGTTTGGCCAGGGCGTTGGTCAATTCCTCTGTGATCCCATCGGCAAAGTAATCCCCTTCCGGATCGGAGCTCATACTGTCGAAGGGGAGAACGGCGATGGACTGGAGGTCCATGGATGGGGAGGTGGGGAGGGGAGGGGCCTCCAGCGGGAGTGCTCCCGCCGGTGTGCCATCCGCTCCGTCGTCCTGCGATTCGGCGGCAGGTTCCTCCGGCCGAACCTCGTAAGCCCAGGCCATGACCAGGGCGATGGGGAATCCCAGGAGGACAAAGATGACCACATATGCCCGGGCACCCGTCAGCCCGAGGGGATCCAGGATGCCCTCGGCAGCTCCCAGGACTCCCAGACCGACCACGATATACACTGCCGCCACCCGGTAGACTTTTCGCCGGCGTAGCTCGGAGAAGAGATTACGGATCTGAAGGGCCATTCTGGTTGTCCGCTCCTCGGGCGCTCACGCCTCTGCTTTCCTCGAACCGATTCAGAGGAGGACTCGCATCAGAGTTCCCACCGCCAGCCCCAGGTAGTTCCCGAGGGCGACGCCCAAAATTCCCACGGCCACCCCAGGGAGGATTCGGTTGTCGAAGCCACGAGCCGTGGCGATGGCCATGGCATGGGTCGCTCCGCCTACGTTCGCCTGGGAGGCGACGGCCAGGGTCCCTCCGTCGATCCTCAGGAGCGTTCCCACCCCGAAAATCACCATCCCGTGGATAGCCACCGTGCCTGACGCAAAATAGAACACCTCCGGGCCCACCTCCACGATCTTCGCGATCACCGACTTGGCTCCATTGCACGCCAGAAAGAGAAGGATGAGGTAGTTCCCGATGACTGTGCTGCCGGTGAGGGACTTCACGGAGGGGAGCTGGGCCAGGACCAGGACCATCGAGGTGAGCCAGAATACGCTGGGGATGGAGGGAAGACGTTCGCTCAGCAGGGTGGAAACCCAGATGCACGAGACTGTGAGGGCTGCGAGAGTGCCCAGGTCTCCCAATGCCACCGGGTTTCCGCTACTGAAGAGCTTCCTGTGGAGGCCTTCGTCAGGACCGGCGGAGGTTATCTCCTGGGTTTGCCTCCCGTCGGCCCTCCCACCGTTGGCTCGAAGGAATATGGGCGCGGCCAAGCAGGCCACCAGCCAGAACGCCGTGATGATGACGTCTGCGGCGATGCCCGCCGTGAAGAGTTCTCCCGCGGTGTCGAAGGCGTGCCCGATGGCGGCGAAATTGACTCCCCCACCCACATAGGTGGCGGCGAACTGACCGGACAGCTTATAGGTGTCCCCGGCCAGGGCCGGGTGAAGGACGAATCCCATTGCCATGGCCCCCACCACCGATCCCAAGGCCCCCACCAGGAAGGATTTGGCCATGGTGGAGCCCGCGGCCCGGATAGAGCTGAGGTCCACACTGAGGAGGATAAGGACCGTTCCGGCCAGCACACCGTACCCGGTGAAGAAGTCGTATACCGGAGAGTCGCCCGGGATGATTCCTGCGTTGGAGAGAACCATGGCCAGGAGGATGGACGCGGCTGCGGCCCCGAGTTTCTTGAAGCGTTCGAAGCGTTCCAGCCAGATCATTCCGCCGACAACGACCGAGAGGACACTGAAGACAGCGGCGGGATCGGTGATCATCGACGACTCTTCGCCCCTACCGGCACGGGACGAGCAGCTGAGTTGGGGGCTTCCGGGCCAGCGTCGCCTGTTCCAGGTCGTAGGCGTACGCCAGCAGCTCCGACTCCGTCCACGTGTCTCCGATGAAGGCCAGCACGAAGGGTGTGCCGTCCTCGTAGTAGGCGAAGGGGAGGGTCACCACGGGGAGGCCCAATTGGTTCACGACATTGGAGGGAAGCTCAGGGTGGTTGTTGGGGCTGTAGTCGGGGCGCTCCGGGTCCTCTACGAGATCAGGGATCGGGGCTCCGGCCTGAGGGAAGAAGAGCCCGTCCAGATTGTGCTCGTTCAGGACGTCCCTGAACAGTGTCCTTATTTTTACGCGCCAGGATTGGAACGCATCACCCGCCTCGGTCGCACTGGGTCTGGCCGGGGGCCGGGACCGTCCGCGGCCGCGGAATGCCTCCCCTGAGAGAGCCTCCCACTCCTCCACGGAGTTGAACGGGGCGTCTTCCCCCAACCCCTGAAGGTAGATGAGCATGTCGTAGGCGCCATGGGAGCCACCCCAGCCCCGGCTCTCATACAACTCCACGAACCCGGTTCCCTTGAACGGGTCCTCGACAACCACCGCCCCCTCGGTTTCGATGGCCGCGACGGCTTCCCGGTAGAAGGCATCTGTTTCCGGCGCAAGGGGAAGGAAAGTCTCCCTCCACCCGCTCCCCACGAGGCCGAACCGCTTTCCGTTCAGGGCGTCGTGAACGAGACCCGATACGTACCCCTCCTCAGGGATATGACCCACGGCCGCGAAGGTGGCCAGGTCCTCCAGGGTAGGGCCAGCCAACACGTCCAGGGCGATGGCGGCGTCCCTGACGGTCCTGGCCAACGGCCCGGCCACGTCCACATAGGTGGCATCCATGGGGAAGATCCCCTCCAGGGGCACCAACCCGTAGGTCGGTTTGACACCCACCAGGCCCTGTGCCCCCGCTGGATTCTGGATGGAGCCCCCGGTCTCGGTACCCAAACCCAGGACTGAGAAGCTGGCGTTCACCGCCGTGGCCGTCCCTCCGCTGGACCCGCCGGGAGCCTTTTCCACGTTGTATGGGTTCAATGTTACCCCGGCGACAGAGCTCTTCGTCCGGGTGCCATGACCGGCGAAATCCGGGAGGTTCGTCTTCCCGAGGATGATGGCTCCTGCCTCCTTGAGGCGTTCCACGACCGCCGCGTCGTCACCGGGAATCATGTCCACCCCGCCGGTGGCCGAGGAGAATCCCGAAAATCCTGCGGTGGTGACAAGTCCCCCGAAATCCATGTTGTCCTTGATTACTACCGGCACGCCGTGGAGCGGACCACGGGGCCCCTTCGTCCGGTACTCCTCGTCCAACACTTCTGCGGTGGCCAGGGCCCCGGGGTTCATGGAGATGAACGCGTTATAGCAGCCCTCGAGGAGGTCGATGCGATGGAGGAATGCCTGGGTCAGCTCGAGGGCAGTGTACCGGCCGGCGGCGAAGTCGGCCTGGATCCGATCCACGGTCAGCTCGAGAACATCGATTCCGTCCGGTGCCCGTTCCTCTTGGCTAGGCCGTCCATCCGTGTCCGGCACATCCTGAGTCGACTCCCCCGGGCCCGCCCGGGTGATTTCAGTCCGGAACTCTGCGGTGGGTGGGGTGGGGGGAATGGATGAGGGGGGAGGTTTGTGACTGACGGAGGGCACCGTCCGACACCCGGGTGCCAGAGCAGCCATCAGGGCCATCATCGCCGATCCGAGACGAGCGGACTTGCCGGGCATTCCCCTTCCTCTGGTCAAGGTCCGAGAAACCCGAAAGTTGATTCTCTCCAGGTTGGTTGCCAAGTGGAATGCGCTTTTTCCTATCTGAGTGCTACCGCGTCCAACAGTCTGGCCACCACCCGATTCAGGTAGGGGTTGTACCCACCCGGACTCGGGCCCAACCGGACGACAACCATGTCCCTGGAGGGAATGATCATGGTGGTTTGCCCCATGAACCCTGCCGGCCAATACGCATCCGCGGGCACGTCGGGGAGTGCTCCGCCCTGGTTGAGCCAGAAGAGCCCTCCGTATTCCCGGTTGCGGGCGCCTGGGGCCGGGGTGCTGACGAACTCGGACCACCCCTCCGGGAGGATGCGCTCACCCTCCCATACGCCGTCCCACAGGTGGAGGAGGCCGAACCGGACCCAGTCCCATGCGCTCCCGAAATCGTACCCGGTCATGATGAAGTTCCCCCACGCATCGGTCTCCAGGACGAAATTCCTGGCTCCAATGCGATCGAAGAGCGCCCGCTGGGGGAATGTGAGGTAGTCCTCCCCCCGGCCCTCCACGATCTGCCGTACGATCCGTCCCAGGGTGAGGGGGTCGCTATTCCGGTAACGGAACGCGGAGTCAGGGGGCAGGTCCACCGGCTGATGGACGGCATGGTCGAAGACGTTGATGGCGTCGAAATAGATCCGGAAGTGTTCGTTGGTGTTCAGCCACGACTCGGGGCGACCCAGGCCATGGTTCTGGAAATCGAGGCCACTGCTCATCCGCATCAGGTGTTTGACCTTGATGGCGTTCCTGGGATCGTCGGGGGCACGCCACTCGGGCACCGGTGCCGGATCCTCGAGGGTCAATGCTCCCCGCTGGACCAGAACACCCACCAGCGCGGCAGTGATGCTCTTCCCCTGGGACCAGGAGATCTGGGGGGTGTTCCTGGTGAACCCAGGTGCGTACCGCTCGCCGATGACCTTCCCACGATAGACCACGATGACGGCCCGGGTGTTCTGGCCCTGGTCCATCGCCCAGTCCAACGCTTCCGTCAGTGCGTCCTCGCTCACCTCCGGGAACGACCCGTAGGCGCCCTGGTCCCCGGAGGGCCAGGGGACGCTCTCCGGATTGGTCGGTGCACGGGGAACCGGCACCGGCTCAAAGAACACGTCGACTTCCCCGGGGGGGAGGATCGTGCACCCCTGATCGTCGTTGTACTTGGCGATTCGCGCACTGACATCTGGTCCCCAGACCCGGGCGGTGCGTTCTTCCAGGTCCACGTGGTACTGGAAATCCTCTTGCCAGTTGAAATCCGGGAAAGGAGCGATGTCCTCTTCCAGGACTCGATGCGGAGGTCGCTGGTAGTCCCGTCCCACCACGAAGGTACCTGAGCAGAGATGATGAGCCGCCATGGCAGCGGTGTGATCCAGGACGATGGGGTCTCCCCAGGTCGCTTGAGCCGAGATAAGTCCTGGGAGTAGCAGGAGAAGGAACACTACCGCGGTGGGGAACGAATGACCGGGAGTCCGAGGGGCCAGGTGTCTCATTACTCGACCTCGAGTCGGGAGTCTCTTCGGATAGGCTCGCGTACCCACAAGATGGGTTGAATGAGCCGCCCACGACACCGAAGTGAGGCTCCGGCCCGGTCCCATGATCGGCACGGCTCGTGGGGGACCGCCGCCAGAATCGGCCAACCGGTGTCGGGATCGGGGCCAACGGACTCCCTCGCCGCTCTTGACGAAACCGGAGACGACATGTAATCACACATACGTTTGAATTAATCATTCGACCGGGAGGGGAATCTGATGGCCAAGGAGCAAGGGGGTGGACCCTCGGACCCCACGCCGGGGCATCCGCCGGAAGAAAATGGAGAGAGCCTGGACACGGCTGATCGTCTCCTTCAGGCCGGTCGGAAGCTCTTCTCCACGAAGGGCTTCGACGGTACGTCGGTTCGGGCTCTGACCACCGAGGCGGGTACGAACCTCGGCGCCATCACATACCACTTCGAGTCGAAGGACGACCTTTACATCAGGGTACTGGAGGAGGTACTGGAGCCCATCCGGGAGCACCTCGAGATGCTCAAAGGGATGCCCTTCTCCACTCCCCAGCGGTTGGAATTCTTCATCCGGGGGATGTTCCAACACCTCCGGGAGAACCCTGAAACCCCTCGGTTCTTCGTTCAGGAGATCGTGTTGGGGGAGGAACCGGCGCCTCCGATTCTCGAAACCCTGAGAGTGGTGGTCACCGTCCTGACGGGGATCATCCAGGAGGGGCAGGCCGTGGGAGTGATTCGGGACGGGGATCCGATGCTCATGGCCCTGAGCGCGCTATCGCAACCCATCTACCTTTCCCTCATGCCGAGAGTCCTGGCGCGAGAGGACCTTCGAAGGGCTGGGTTGCCCCAGCCTCGGTCGGCTCCGGAGGATCACGCAGTGGATTTCGTGCTCGGAGGTCTACTGGTGCCAGAGGAGGAATCCCCATGAGGTATCGATGGTGGCTCGGTCCGATTTCAGGGTGGGTACTGACCCTCGCACCGGGGGCAGCCGGGGGCCAGGCTCCTGGGCCGGAGCCGGGAACGGCCCCGGGGACACTCACCCTCACCGAAGCGGTTGCTCTTGCCCTGGAGTCGCATCCGGCCATCGGCCAGGCGCGGGCGCACCGACAGGTGGCCACGGCCCGGCTGAAGCAAGCTCAGGCAGGGCGCCTGCCTTGGCTGACCACCCAAGCGTCCCTCGCCAGGCACCAGGAACCAATGGTTGTGGCTCCCCTTCATGGGTTCGATCCCACCAACCCGCCGGCATTCGACCGGAACCTGCTCCAGGGATCTCTCACGTTCGGGTACACGTTGTTCGACGGTGGTGCTCGTGGCGCAAAGAACCGGCAGGCCGAAGCGGGGGAAGAAGCGGCCGAGGCAGCGGTCCTGGGATCCGGAATGGACATCGCATTTCAGGTGAGCTCCGCTTACCTGGCCGTCCTATCGGGGGAGGAGGTGCTGGGGGCGGTTCAAAGCCAGAAGACGGCATTGGGTTCGGAACTCGGTCGGGTGAGGCAATTCCTCGAGCAGGGCAAGGCCGCCCGGGTGGATCTGCTCAGAGTAGAGGCCGCCCTCAGTCGTGCAGAGGCCTCGGAGATCTCAGCTCGGGCCACCCTGGAGGTTTCCCGGAGCAGACTGGCCCGCCTCACGGGTCTGAAGGTGGAAGATCTCGAAGGCAGGTCCCTCTCCGAAGTGGTGCCCCGGAGCGCTGGCCTACCCTCGAGGGAGAAAGTCCTCGCCTTTGCCCAGTCGGTGAACCCTCAGATCTCACAGGCCCGGAATCTCCTGGCCAGCGCCATGGAGGGAGTCCGAGAGGCCAACGCCACATGGTATCCCAAGGTGGAGGCGGGTGGCCGGTACGCGGACTTCGGCACCCTGGACGGCGGACATGTCCAGGAATGGCAGGGACTGCTTCAGATCTCCTATCCCCTCTTCTCCGGGGGTGCCATTCAGGGTGATCGGGAGCGAGCTCTCGCAGAAGAGCGAAGGGCAGTGGAGGCGGTCCGAATGGCCGAGATGGCTGTGGCCGATCAGGCGGAGACCGCCCTGGCCTCCGTCCGAGAGGCACAAGCCCTCCGGGAGGCGTTGGATCTGGCAACGACTCAGAGCGAAGAAGTGGCCCGGATCGAGGCCCTGGCTCTCGATGCTGGGGTGGGCGTGCAGACGGATTTTCTTCGGGCGGAGGCTGAGCTGTTCCAAGCTCGGGCAGCTCTTTCGCAGGCCCGCCACGGAGAGACACTCGCATGGATTCGGTTGGCCCGGGCAACCGGGGAGCTCACCCTGCGCTGGATCGAGGAAAACATGGAGGCGGTGAAATGATGGCGCTCTCAGGAGGAAGGATCTTTCGGATCGGGAAGGGCCTCTCCGAGGCTTGGGCCCCCCTTCGGTCCTCGGTCAAGCTCCTCCCGGTGCTGGCCCTTTCCCTCGCCGGGTGCAGCAGCGCCGAATCGGGTGAGATCCGGGCTTCAGGGACGGTTGAAGCCACGGAGGCTGACCTGGGCTTCCAGATGGCTGGCCGCATCGAGTGGATCGGCCCGCGCATTGGAGATTCCGTTCGGACCGGAGATGAAGTGGCCCGACTGGACCGGGAGGAACTCCTGGCCCGGAAGCGGGCGGCCGAGGCCCAACTGGGGGCGGCCCAGGCGCTCTTATCCGAATTGATGGCGGGTTCCAGGCCGGAAGAGATCGCCGAGGGAAGCGCTGCGCTTCGCGGGACTGAGGAGCGACTGGCCGACGCCCGCCGTGACCTCGATCGGGCCGAGAGGTTGTTCCAGGGAGGGGCCATCAGCAGAGAGATGTTGGATAAGGCACATACGGCGGCCCAGGTGGCCCAGTCCGGCGTGGACCAGACCCGGGAGCGCCTCCGAATGCTTCGGGACGGCCCCAGGGAGGAGCGGGTAGCGGCCCAGAGGGCCGTCGTGGGCCAGGCCGAAGCGGCCGTCGCCCAGGTGGACGCGTCGCTCTCAAATGCCGCGATCGAGATTCCCTTCCCCGGGGTAGTGACCCTCCGTCACCGGGAACCCGGCGAGACCGTCTCCCCGGGGGCTCCGGTTCTGACGGTCATGGATCCAGAGGACCGGTGGGTGAGAATCTACGTGAGGGAGGACCGGATCGGAGAGGTCCGGTTGGGCCAGAGGGCGGTAATCAGCTCCGATACCTACCCGGATCGGGCGTATCGAGGAGAGGTGATCTTCATCGCCAGCGAGGCCGAGTTCACGCCGAGGAATGTCCAGACCACCGAGGAGCGGGTGAAGCTGGTCTACGCGGTGAAGGTCAGGATCACTGAAGACCCATCCCACGACCTGAAACCCGGAATCCCGGCCGACGTGGCCCTGGAGGGGGCAGGTGCGAGAGGTGCCTGAAGGACCAGCCATCGAACTGGCTGGCCTCTCCAGGCGGTTCGGAAAGCATTCGGCCGTGGACGGGCTGACACTGGAGGTCCGTCAGGGTGAGCTCTTCGGGATCGTGGGCCCCGATGGGGCAGGGAAGACCACGACGCTGCGGATGTTGGCCGGGGTCCTTCCCCCGACGGAGGGGAGAGGGGTGATCCATGGTGTGGACGTGGCTACCGATCCAGAGGGTGTGAAACCGTTCATCGCCTATATGTCACAGCAGTTCGGACTCTACACCGACCTGACCGTCCGGGAGAATATCGAGTTCTACGCGGACCTGTACCGGGTGCCCCGGGCGGAGAGACCTCCTCGTCTGGAGCGCCTTTTTGGGTTTTCGAACCTCGGACCGTTCCAGGATCGCCTGGCCGGGAACCTCTCAGGAGGAATGAAACAGAAGCTTTCCCTCTGCTGTGCGTTGATCCATCATCCCCGCGTACTCCTTCTGGATGAACCTACTTTCGGCGTGGATCCGATCTCCAGAAGGGACCTCTGGCTGATTCTCCACGAGATGGTCGCCGAGGGCGTAACGGTCCTCGTGAGCACCTCCTATCTGGACGAGGCGGAGCGGTGCGACCGGGTGGCCCTCCTACATGAGGGTCGGGTTCTGGCCCTGGACACCCCACGGTCACTTCTGAATCTCCTTCCTGGGGAAGTCGTGTCAGTCGAAGGGCCGGATCCACGGAGAGCCCGGGATCTCTCCCGTGGGTTCCCCGGGGTGATGGGCACGGCGTTGTTCGGGAATGCCATCCACGTTGTCCTGCCGCCCGGTGAGGAAGCCAAACATGCGCTGGCCCAGGCCCTGACCCTGGCGGGCTTGCCCCCTGAGACGCTGGAATCTGTGGAACCGTCCCTGGAGGATGTCTTTCTTCACCTGGTGCGGCCGGAAGAGGAGCCTTCGAATGCCTGAGACTCGGGGCCGGCCGGTGGAAGACCTGGGCTCCGTGACCGGTGTCGACGGGCTGGAGCTGGCGGGCGCGGTTCGCGTCCGAGACCTCACCCGGAGGTTCGGGGAGTTCACCGCCGTGGACCGGGTGACCTTCGATGTCCAGGCGGGGCAGATATTCGGTTTCCTGGGCCCCAACGGTGCGGGAAAGACCACGACCCTACGGATGCTTATCGGGCTTCTCCCTCCCACCTCTGGAGAGGGTTGGGTGGCAGGCCTGGACATCCACACCGAAGGGGAAGGAATACGCCGGAAGATCGGCTATATGTCACAGAAGTTCTCCCTCTATACCGATCTGACGGTTGAGGAGAACATCGCCCTCTTCGGCGGCCTGTACGGAGTGACGGGTGACCGACTCGATACCCGCCGGGATTGGGTGCTGGAGATGGCGGGGTTGAAGGGGAAGGGAATGCAACTCACTGGAGACCTTCCCCTCGGCTGGAAACAGCGCCTGGCGCTGGGGTGCGCGGTCCTCCATGAGCCGTCGATCCTCTTCCTGGACGAGCCGACCTCCGGGGTGGACCCGGTTGCGCGCCGACAGTTCTGGGACCTCATCGACGAGCTGGCCCAGGGTGGCACGACCATCCTGGTCAGCACCCACTACATGGAGGAGGCAGAGTACTGCCACCGCCTCGTCCTCATGAACCGAGGCCGGGTGATCGCCCTGGACGATCCAGCTGGGATGAGGGCCCGAATGGACGAGCCTCTCTTCGAGATCCTTACCCCCCATCCACCCCACGCCGTCGACGCCCTCAAGAATCTGGACGGTGTCCTGGAAGCGGCCATGTTCGGCCGACGAGTCCATGTGGTAGTGGCGGATGAGGAGATCGCCGAGAACGCGATCCCTGCCCTCTTCGAGAAGCGGTCCATCCCCCTGGACGCCATCGAACGCGTGCCCCCATCCCTGGAGGACGTCTTCGTTTCCCTGATCCGCGAAGAAGGCGGAGCGGCGGAGGGCTGAGAACATGGATCTCCACCGTCTTCTAGCCATCGCACGGAAAGAGGCGATCCAACTGAGGAGGGACCAGCGGAGCTTGATCCTGGCGTTCGCTCTTCCCCTCTTCATGGTCCTTTTCTTCGGGTACGCCATCAGTTGGGATGTGAAAGACATCCGCCTCGGGGTTTGGGATCAGGACGGTTCTCGGGCGAGCCGGGAGTTGGCGGAAGTGTTCGAGGCGTCAGGGTATTTCACGATCCTGGAACGCCCGGCCTCCTATCGGGAAGCCGAGGAGGGCCTATCCAAGGCGAGGGTTCGAGGGGTGCTGGTTATCCCACCCGGCTTTGCCCGAGATCTCCTGGCCGGCCGCCGTGTTCCGGTTCAACTCCTTCTGGACGGGAGTGACGCCAACACCGCAACCATCGCACAAAACTATGCCGGCGCCATCGTGGCGAGGCACTCGAGCCAGGTTCTTCTGGGGGGAGGAGACATGCCCCTCCTGGCCGGCGCGGAAACCCGCATCTGGTACAATGAGACCCTCGAAAGCCGGAACATGATCGTTCCCGGGTTGGTGGCGGTGATCATGTCCATTATCGCCGCCATGCTCACCTCTTTGACGATCGCGCGGGAGTGGGAACGGGGGACGATGGAGCAGCTCGCGTCCACCCCCGTCAAGGCCGTGGAGATCGTCCTCGGGAAGCTCCTCCCCTACCTGATCATCGGGTTCTTCGACGTGTTCGTGGTTGTGACCGCGGGAATCCTCGTGTTCGACGTTCCTTTCCAGGGAAGTCCCCTCCTGTTAGGGGTGCTCTCCATCCTGTTCCTGTTCGGAGCCCTCGGCGTGGGGATCTTCATCTCTTCCGTTGCAGAATCCCAGGTTGTCGCCATGCAGGTAGCGATGGTCGCGACCTACCTGCCTGCCATCCTCCTCTCCGGGTTCTTGTTCGATATCTCGGGCATGCCGACACTCCTCCAGGGGATCACCTATCTGATTCCTGCCCGGTATTTCGTTGTGGTGACCCGGGGGGTGTTGCTAAAAGGGGTCGGGGTCGGTGCGATGTGGCCCCAGGCCGTAGCCATGATCGTGTTCGCTGCGGTGGGGCTCACGCTGGCAACTCGGATCTTCAAGAAGGAGATCAAGGCATGAAGATCTCCCCTCTCCGGGTCCGGGTCCTGATCCAGAAGGAGATGAGGCAGCTGTTCCGTGACCCGAAGACCAAGCGGGTGATGTTCGCCGCACCGATCATCCAGCTCCTCCTCTTCGGGTACGCCGTGAACACGGATGTGAGGAATGTGACCACGGTTGTAGTGGATCAGGATCGGACTGCGGAGTCCCGGCTTCTCCAGGAGACGCTGACGGCCTCCGGCTACTTCCGGATCGTGGAAGCGGGGGATTCTCCCCGGCAGATCGAAGCTGCACTGGACGCTGGAAGAGCCGTCATGGGAGTCCAGATCCCGCCGGGATTCGCTCTTGCCCTGAAGGCCGGTGAGGCCGCTACGGCGCAGATCCTGATCGATGGGACCAGTTCGAACACCGCCACGGTGGCCCAGGGGTATGCGGGCCGCATCGTCCGGGACTTCGCACTGGATCGAGCTTCGGAACGGGGACTTCCAACGGAGGCGGGCATCGACCTCCGGGCTCGGGCCTGGTACAACCCGGATCTCTCCAGCCAGGTTTACAATGTTCCCGGGGTCATCGGGCTCCTCCTCCTCCTGATGGCGCTGCTCCTGACCGCGTTGGCCGTGGTCCGGGAGAGGGAGCTCGGGACGCTGGAACAGCTCATGGTGAGCCCGATCAACCCCAAGGAGCTCATGCTGGGGAAGACGGTGCCGGTGCTGATCGTGTGCCTGGTGGACCTGGCCATCATCACCGTGGTGGCCCTGCTCTGGTTCCACATCCCGCTTCGGGGTCCCATCGTGGCCCTTCTCCTGGCCGCGTTCGTCTACATCCTGGCAGGGTTGGGGGCGGGTCTTCTCATCTCGACCATCTCGAAGACCCAGCAGGAAGCTTTCCTCACGATGTTCCTTTTCATCCTTCCCGGGATCATCCTATCAGGCTTCATGTATCCCGTGGACACCATGCCGGAGGTGTTCCAGCACCTCACGCTGTTGAATCCCATCCGCTATTTCATGGAGATGGTGAGGGGGATCTTCCTGAAGGGGCAGGGGATCATGGACCTCTGGATCCACTTCCTGGTGCTGACGGGGATGGCCCTCACCGCAGTGTGGGGGGCCAGCCAACGCTTCAAGAAAAGTCTGGAGTAGGAGGCTGTCCCGACCCAGCTCAGTCCTTCGAAAGGGGCCGGCCGGGATCGGGGGGAGGGAGCGTCCCGAGATCCGAGGTTTTTTGTGCGGTAAGGGCCTCCCTAAACTCCTCTGCTTCCGCCAGACGATTCACCACCTTCCGGAGCGTGTCCAGCTCTTCCTCCACCGCCATGAGCCTTCGATTCTCCATCGAATCGAACTGTTGGCGTCGATCACCGGTGAATGAGTCTTTCAGGGTGGCGATGGCTTCCGCCAGGGGCTTGGCGACCATCCGAATGGTCAGCCCGAGAATGGGAACGCCGAGGACCATCCCCGCGACGATGACGATGAAGACTTCTTCCGGCATGAGAACTCTCTCGGGGTGCGGTGAGGACGAGAAGGAGACCCGGACCAGTGCTGGGCTCGTCCCCAATACGCCTCAGGCGGGCCGGAGGTTTCCTCGGGCTCCCGGAGAAGTTGGCGGAACCTCGGCCTCCGCTCTGGAAGGAGGGCCGGTCTACGCTGGCCTGATCAAGCTTGACAAGCCGGGGAGGATGGCCAATGATGGTAGGAGTGTTGTCGATTACCTAGGTATCGTCTCGGCAGGCACTCCAGAGCCGTTTCGTCCACCCCCGACTCGATCCTCAGAGGCCTCCCATGGGCAAAGGCAAGCCGGACCTCCTGCACGGAACCCTCGACCTCCTGATCCTCAGGAGCCTGTCCCAGAACGCCATGCATGGATGGGCCATCTCGAAGTACATCCAGCACATCTCGGAAGCGGTCCTGGAAGTGAACCAGGGCTCACTCTATCCAGCCCTGTATCGACTTGAGGACAGGGGATGGATCACCGCGGAGTGGGGAACCACCGACACCGGACGGCGGGCGAAGATCTACTCACTCACCAAACAGGGTAGGAAGCAACTCGCCAAGGAAGAGTCCCAATGGGAGGCATTCTCCCTGGCGGTGAACCGCATCCTCGGGACCGCCTAGCGGGAGGCAGCATGTTGGTCAGGCGGGTGATGCGGCGGCTACGGCTTCTCCTCAGGAAGAGTTGGGTGGAGGGTGAGATGGATGAGGAGATGCGATTCCACCTCGAGATGGAAGTGGAGGCGAACATCAGAAAGGGGATGCCCCCGCCGGAAGCTCGAAGGAAGGCATTGACATGCTTCGGGGGTGTGGAACGATATAAAGAGGAATCGAGGGACGAGCGGGGCGGCAGAGTGTTGGATGACATGGTCCAGGATCTCCGTTTCTCCCTGAGAAAGTTCCGCAGGTCCCCAGGCTTCGCACTGGTGATCCTTCTTACGCTGGCCCTGGGGATCGGGGCCAACTCCGCGATCTTCACGCTGGTCGACGCCATCCTCCTTCGACCCCTCCCATTCCCCGATCCGGACCAGTTGGTTCAGGTTCATCAGACGGCCCCGGAAAGGGGATCATTCCAGGGAAGCCTCTCTCTCCCCGACGGACGAGATTGGGGCGAGCGGTCCAGAATGGTGGCTGCCCTCGGGGTCTACTCCACCATGCCCAGTGGGCTCATTCACACCGGTGGGAGCCAAGCTGCAGAGGTCGTGACGGCCTATGTGTCCGGGGGTTTCTTCCCGGCACTGGCGACTCCGGCACTCCATGGCCGAACCCTGCTCCCGGCAGAGGAAGAAGGAGACAACAGGGTCGTGGTTCTGAGCCATGGTTATTGGCTCAGAGAAATGGGTGGGGACCCGTCCGTGGTGGGCCAGACGATGGATATGGAGGGGATCGCCTTCCGCGTCGTCGGCGTCATGCCTCCTGATTTCGGGTTCCCGGAACCCCGTGTGGAGGTCTGGACCTTCCTCACGGTCATCGATCCGGCGTCCATCCCTCTTCACCTCCGGCAGGTGCGGTTCCTGGATGCGGTAGCCCGGTTGGGCCCCGGCGTGGAGCTGCTGGAGGCCCAGGCGGAACTGTCCGTCATCGCCCAGGGCGTCGAGGAGGAGTTCGCGGAGGGGACACCAGCAGTGGTGGGCGCCAGGTTGGTTCCTCTTCGAGAAGCTCTGGTAGGCGATGCCCGACAGACCCTTCTCGTATTGTTGGGGGCGGTGGGGCTCATCCTGGTCATTGCCTGCGCCAACGTGGCCAACCTTCTCCTGGCCAAAGGTCTCGGGAGAGGTCAGGAGATGGCGTTGAGAGCGGCTCTGGGAGCCGGGAGGGCACGGTTGTTCAGGCAGCTCCTCACCGAGAGCCTGGTATTGAGCCTCCTGGGTGGAAGCTTCGGCCTTCTCCTGGCGTTTCTCTCCGTCAAGGTGTTCGTGGGGAGAGGAAGCGATCTTCTGCCCAGGACCTGGGAAGTGGGAATGGGGTGGGAGATCCTCCTTTTCACACTGGTGATCTCACTGGGTACGGGATTGGTATTCGGACTTCTCCCGGCCTTGTCCGGCTCCGAGTCGGATCCCGTCAGGGGAATCAGGCAAGGACCTTCCCGGGGCTCCACTGCGGGCGGCCAACAGCGCATAAGGCAGGCCCTGTTATCGGCCCAGGTGGCTGTGGCGGTCGTCCTCGTAGTGGGCGCGGGTCTCATGGTCCGGAGTCTGGCGAGTTTGCAGGATGTGGACCCGGGCTTCCAGCCCGAGGGACTATTGGGCGTGACTGTCTCCCTCTCCGACACTCGGTTCCGGGAGCAGGATCAGTACATGGGAGCCTATCACGCCCTCATGGAACGATACCGCCAGATCCCCACTGTGCAGGGAGTGGCCTCCATCCG
Organism: Gemmatimonadota bacterium; assembly: GCA_039592115.1. Taxonomy (GTDB): domain Bacteria; phylum Gemmatimonadota; class Gemmatimonadetes; order Longimicrobiales; family Gaopeijiaceae; genus JBDHCH01. The sequence continues at coordinate 19,973 of JBDHCH010000018.1, forward strand.
GTATCTGCCCATGCGGGGATCCGGGGAGCAGGCTGTTTACACCGTCCCCGGGCAGGTGCCGCCTCCGGAAGGCCAGGAACCTCCAGTATGGCTCCTCCAGGTGAGCGCCGACCTCTTCCAGGTAATGGGTTTTCCTCTATTGTCCGGTCGTACCTTCTCCCCGGACGACCGAGTGGGGAGCCCGTGGGTCGGCGTCGTGAACCAAACCCTGGCTCGAGAGGCTTTCGGGACCGACCGCCCAACCGGACGGAGCCTCTCCGTGTGGGGAAACGAGGTCCAGGTGATCGGAGTGGTGGGGGACGTGCGTCAGGAATCCCTTCGGGACTCGCCACGAGCCACAATCTACCTCCACCAGGAGCAGGTTCCGCGCTCCGCCATGACCTTCGTGTTGAGGACTGCCGGGAACCCTATTCAACTCGCTACGGAGGCCCGGCAGGTCGTCTCCGAACTCGAGCCGGATCAGGCCGTCAGCGCCATCGAAAGCGTGGAAGAAGTAGTCACAGGATCCACCGCCCGCTCCCAGTTCATCACCTTTCTGTTGGGCTGCTTCGCCCTCCTCGCGTTCGTGCTCGCAGGTGTGGGAATCTATGGAGTCGTGGCCTTCCTCGTGGCCCGGCAGCTCCACGAGATCGGGATCCGCCTGGCCCTGGGAGCCACACCATGGGAGGCCATGACCCTGGTGCTCCGCAAGGGGCTGATGCCGGTGTTCCTGGGGCTGGGTTCGGGCGTTCTCCTGGCTCTTCCCCTTTCCCAGGTGTTGAGAGGCCTTCTGTTCCAGGTCGGTAATTCCGATCCCATGACCTATGTGGGCGGGACGGTCCTCCTGATGGGAGCCGCCCTGGCAGCGACCTTCGTCCCGGCTCGCCGCGCCATGAGGGGAAACCCCGGGAATCTTCTCCGGCAGGGTCAGGGGTGATGGGCTCCGCATACATGGGACTGAGCGGGAAAACCCCTGTGAAATGCAGGGGAACCCCCTGGCGTAGGAAGAAGTAGTAAACCAGTTCACCTTTCTGGCAACGGTTCGCTGACCGGGTGCGTCAAAGGGCTGATGCCGATCCGTTGGATGCCGAGGCCCGGCGGCCGCTCCGGGCCTTCACCCGTCATGCCCCAGGGGGCTAAATGAAGATGCGCCGCGGGTCTCTGGTCCAGGCTGTTGCGGTTCTCCTCTTTGTCGTCTTTCCCATCAACGCCCAGGAGGTGCCGACCCCCCAGGAGGTGGATCAGGAAAATGGCCTGGTTCGCCTCTTCATGGACTGTCAGGGGGGCGGGTGCTGGGACTCGGATTTCTTTCGCACCGAGATCCAGTTCGTGAACTGGGTCCGGGACAGACGGGATGCGGATCTCCATCTCCTCATCACCTCTCAGCCCACCGGTGCTGGAGGCCGCTCATACGATTTGTTCTTCATCGGGCAGGAGCGATTCGACTCCATGTCGGATACTCTGGCCTACATCTCGGGATACGACGCCACCTCCGACGAGGTCCGGAACGGCCTGGCGGGGATCATCAAGATCGGGCTGATGCGCTTCGTCGGGCTCACTTCAGTGGCGAAGGACATCTCCATCGGGATGGGAAGGGCAGGGGGGCCGGGGCAGCGGGGCGGGCCCAGGCCGGGTCCAGGAGAAGGGGGAATGGCCACACCGGACGACGATCCGTGGAACTTCTGGGTGTTCCGGACCAGCGCCTCAGGGCATGGTATGGGGGAGTCGACGTTCGGCTCCCTGGGCCTCTCCGGCTCGTTTTCCGCCAGCCGCACCACCGAGGACTGGAAGGCCAGCTTCCGCATCCGGACGAGTTACAACGAGAACAGCTTCGAGTACAGCGTCGGGGACGAGGAGATCACTTCCCTGACCGTGCGGCGGACGCACTCCTTCACCGGGTTGCTGGTGAAGAGCCTCACCGACCACTGGTCGGCAGGCCTTCGGAGTGGAGTCTCCAGTTCGACGTTCACCAATCACAACCTGGCCGTCGACGTGGCCCCGGTGTTGGAGTACAACATCTTCCCCTACGCGGAGTCGACCCGCAGAAGCCTCACCCTCCAGTACGCCCTGGAGGGGAACTACTTCGATTATGTAGAAGAGACCGTCTACTTCCAGGAGTCGGAGTTCCTCGTGGGCCACAGCGTCGCGGCCTCTCTCGACTTCAACCAGCCCTGGGGCTCGGCGAACATCCACGCCAGCGCAGGCCACTTCTTGAAGGACATCGACCTCCACAACCTGGGCATCGGGGGATCGATCAACGTGCGCCTGGCAAGGGGGTTCTCAGTGAACGTGGGAGGAAGCGTCTCCCGCATCCAGGACCGGATCAACGTGGCGCTGGACCCCGCCAGCGTGGAGGACGTCCTGCTGCAACGGAAACAGCTTCAAACCAACTACTCCTACTTCACCCATGTCGGGTTGAATTACACCTTCGGGTCCATCTTCAACAACGTGGTGAACCCCAGGATCGGTGGCAGCAGCGGCGGAGGGATGATCATCATCGGCTAGGAGCCTGTTCACTCCGCCCTTCGCCTCTGACGCCGGTCCGGTGGGAAAAAGGAACCGCCCCGAGGGGATTTTCCTCGGGGCGGTTCTCCGCTTCGGAGCGTCTCGGGCGTCCACCGGGAGCGCCTGCCCCTTCTCAGTCCTCTCTTCGCCCTTTGTTGCGAGGACGCGGGGACTGGAGGACAGGGTCTCTTAGTAGAAGGGGTTCTCCCCGGATCCGTGGTCGGTCACGTCGTGGACAGCGGTGATCTCCGGTACGGCCTGCCGAACCATCCGCTCGACTCCCTGTTTCAGAGTCATCCTGGAAAGCGCGCAGCCCTGGCATCCGCCGGCCATCTCGATGAAGATCTCCGTCCCCTGAACATCCACCAGGACGATTTCCCCCCCATGGGCAGACACAGCCGGGTTAACCTGGGCGTCTAGAACGTCCCGGACCTTGGTGGCCAAAGCGCCGCTGGGCGGTCCTGCGACCCTCAGGCCCGGCCTGGCTGGCCGGATCTCGAAACCGCTCTCGTTCACCCGCTCGACGAAATCCACGGTTGCCCCGTCCAGGCGATCTGCACTGCCCTTCTCGACCAGGACCGAGAAGCCGCCTACCTCTACCTGGACATCGTCTTGCTCCCGGTCCGAGTCAGCCACGAGGGCGAGCTCGAACTTCGGACCCTCCGCCCCCCCCGGCCGGGCTACGATCCTGAGGGATCTCAGCTCCCCCTCGCTCTGCTCCATGAAGGATCGAACCACATTCTGGGCTCGCTCCGTTACCGTCAGCTCCATGTCCTTCTCCTTGATCCAGAGATACCGGGCGACAGATCCCGATGATCTTCGACCCCTCCTACCCTCGGGGATCAGTCAGGTTCGAGGATATCCGGAGGAATGGCCCACACCCCGCATCCGAACCCCCACCTTTCAATATCCCTTTCCGTCCATCCCACGCAAGGATCACCCGGCGATTTCCGGCGTCAGGCAGAATCCGGGATTCGAAGGCCCGGGTGAGACTGCCCCTCCACTGCCCATCCGAGTCTTCCCCCGTTGCTGACGACACCCGTCTCTTCTACCTTCCGGGCCTTGCACCACCCCTCGTTTGATCTGGCGCCTGGGGGGCGCCGATCCGGACCTCGATCCGGCGGGACCCCCCAAAACACAGTCCGGGGCTGGCATGCAGGATCCGGTGTTCCCTTGGGCTGCTCCCTGCCATTCTGCGAAAATCGACCTATGGCCGACAAAGACGTGATGGACAAACTCGTGTCCCTTTGCAAGCGACGCGGATACATCTTCCAGTCCTCTGAGATCTACGGGGGGACGGGCTCGGTGTGGGATTACGGCCCACTCGGGATCGAGCTGAAGAAGAACATCAAGGACCGGTGGTGGAGTAGCATGGTCCACCAGCGCGATGACATCGAGGGTCTCGACGCGGCCATCCTCATGCACCCCAGGGTCTGGGAGGCTTCCGGCCACGTGGAAGGGTTCACCGATCCCCTCGTTGAGTGCGGGAATTGCCATCGGCGATTCCGAGCCGACCTGCAGGAGGTTGCCGGGGGGCAATGCCCCGTTTGTGGGACGAAGGACACATTCAGCGAGGCGCGCCAATTCAACCTGATGTTCAAGACCTTCATGGGTCCCGTTGAGGAAGCGGCCAACCAGGTGTACCTCCGGCCCGAGACCGCCCAAGGCTCGTACGTGAACTTCCTGAATGTCCAGGGCGCGGCGCGGCAGAAGATCCCCTTCGGCATCGCCCAGATCGGAAAGGCGTTCCGGAATGAGATCACTCCCGGGAACTTCATCTTCCGTACGCGGGAATTCGAGCAGATGGAAATGCAGTTCTTCGTGGAGCCAGGGACCGACGACGAGTGGTTCGAGCACTGGAAAGCGGCCCGGATGGAGTGGCATGAGGGGTTGGGAATCCGGAAGGAGAAGCTCCGCTTCCTCGAACACGGCCCCGACGAGTTGGCTCACTACGCGAAGAAGGCCTTCGACATCGAGTACGAGTACCCCTTCGGCTGGAAGGAATTCGAAGGGATCCACAATCGGACAGACTTCGACCTCGGCAGGCACCAGGAGTACTCCAAGAAGCGCTTGGAGTACATCGACACAGCCTCAGGAAAGCGTTTTGTGCCCTATGTGATCGAAACGGCCGTCGGAGTGGACCGGACCCTTCTGGTGACCCTCTGCGATGCCTACCACGAGGAGATGGTGGAGGGCGAGGAGCGGGTCGTGCTCCGGCTGAACCCGACTCTGGCCCCGCTGAAGGTTGCCATCTTCCCGTTGGTGAAAAAGGACGGCTTGCCGGAGATTGCCCGGAAGCTGCACACGGAGCTTCGGGGGGCTGCCGTGCCGACGTTCTACGACGCCGCAGGTTCCATCGGTCGCCGGTACCGCCGGCAGGATGAGGCTGGCACCCCCTGGTGTGTCACGGTGGATGGCCAGACCAACGAGGATGGCACGGTCACCATTCGAGACAGGGACTCCCTGGAGCAGGTGAGGGTCTCTCTGGAGGGTGTCCTCCCCTGGATCAGGGAACGACTCCAGATAGGCTGATTGGGATGCGGCCGGCCTGGAGTCCGTCGATTCCTTTGGCCGGGTTCGCGTAGGGAGAAGAAGAGGCTCGGAGCGGGGATGTCCGGGCCTCTGTTTTCCTTGACAATCAAACCTCAGTGTACGAGTGTAATAATACACCGGTACACTGATTGGGGCCCCAGGTTCATCGGGTACCGACGGAACGGGTGGAAGACGGAGCCTCCTCATGATCCGACTCGGCATCCTTGGTCTGATGTGCCTTTTCCTCCTCCTCCAGTCCTGTGGATCCCGGGACACCGGAGAGTCTCATGGCGCCGGCGGGTCCCCGCCAGGGACTCGGCCATTAGCCGTGTGGTCCCTCTCATCCGAGCCCCTGCTAGAGATCGGTGTTCGGGAGGGCCCTGAGGCCTATCAACTCCACAGGGTCACTGGTTCGGTTCGCCTTCCAGGGGGACGGATTCTGGTGGCAAACGCCGGGAGCCGTGAGCTCCGACTGTTCAGCCCGGAGGGAGAGTTTCTCCGGGCCGTGGGAGCGGATGGGGAGGGGCCCGGAGAGTTCCGCTATCCCTCGAAAATCCGCAGGCTCTCGGCGGACTCGATCCTGGTGTGGGATCGATCACTGAGGCGGATCTCCTTCTTCGACACGGACGGGGCGTTCCTCGGGGCCCGACGCCTCTTGCCCACCCGTGCCGTGATCTTCCCCGGTGATGAGTGGCTGCTGGACCGGAACTGGATCGACAGTCCCGTGGCCCCGGAAGACCGGACCGCCATCCGACGGGCGGTGGAGGCGCTCCCTGCAGTGGACACCTCCGTGACCGTGCGCTTCCTCCGGGTGACGGAGGAGGGATGGATCTGGGCCGCGAGCCGACGCCCTCCGTCGGACTCGGCCATCGACTGGAGGGTCCACGATCTCCGAGGGCGAGAGGTCGCCCACGTCAGGACCCCGGCCCGGTTCCAGCCGCACGAGATCGGCCAGGATTATGTTCTTGGGCGCTTCCAGGACGAGATGGACATCAACTTCGTCCGCCTCTACGCCCTGGAAAAACCCGCCGAAAGCCCACCGGCACCTGGGCTCAGTCCCTCCGTCGGCACTGGTGCACCCCTGGATGCCCCCCCCATGGGACCGAGGATACCCGAGGAGGTCCTGGCGGGGATCCGGAGCCTGGTAAAGAACATGGCCTCGGCTCAGGAGATCCACTACGCCGAACGCTACACCTATACGACCGATGTGGACGCCCTGACACGCACGGTTCGGGGAGGACCCCCCGAGGAGGTCGAGATCTCGATCCTCTTTGCGGGAACCGATGGCTGGATGGGCACCTTCACCCACAAGGAGACTGGAGCCATGTGCGGCCTCTCCTACGGGTACTACCTCCCGATGGGATGGGAGCCGGGGGCCGTCATCTGCCCTTGACCTCACCCCGTCGGGGCGTGAATCCGGGGGCAGGTCCCGGGTGAGGGATCGTCCTTGGAGGGGAGACTCGGGGGACCCCACCGGCCTCAGGGGCAAGGAGCCCCCGCCTTGCTTCCGCGCATCGGGCTCAGCACCTTGCTTCGTTTCGCCCCCAATCCAGAATCGGAGGAGGTGACCCGTGGCTTCCGGACGTGTGCTGCGCATCCCAGGTACTCTCTCGGCGCTAGCCTGCCTGGCGCTGGCCATCCCGATCCTCCCTGCCGCCTCGCAGGAGGCGATCCACCCGGAAGAGGAACAACAACCGCCACCCCAGGAGTTCGACTGGTACCGGGAAGGTGGGATCCCTTCCGTTTCTCCCTGGGGCCAAGCCCTGGACACGGCGTACGCCCGTGAGATCCTGTCATGGACCACGATGCCGGAGTACACAAACCCGGTGGTGAACCACCTTCCCCTTTCACCCACAGTGATCTCTCCTCGTGACCATTTCGGGTACGCCATCGGGAAGCCCGGGGTTCTCCACCATGTGGAGGAGATCTACGGGTACTTCGAAGCGCTCGCGGCTTCCACCGGGAGAGTTCGATTCCAGCTCCTGGGTGAGACGGAAGAGGGGAGGAATCTGGCGCTGGCGCAGGTCGGGAGTGAGGCCAACCTGGCCCGACTGGAGGAGATCAAGGAAGGATTGAGGGCCTTGGCGGACCCCAGGGGCACCGACGCCGAGGAGGCCGCCCGAATCATCTCGGAAATCCCCGCCATCTACACGTTCTACGGGGGGTTGCACTCTCCGGAAACGGGGGCTCCCGAGATGGTCATGGAGATGGCCTACCGACTCGCGGTGTCCGACGAACCCACGATCAAGAAGATCCGCGAGGAGGTGGTGGTCTTCATCGTTCCCGTTGCGGAGCCCGACGGCCGGGACCGGACGGTGGACTGGCACGCCAGGTACAACGCCGACACCTACTTCACTGAGGACAGCAAAGGAGGTCCTCCCTATTGGGGAAAATACATCTTCCACGACAACAACCGGGACGGCCTCCAACTCTCTGCTCGCCTCACCCAAGAGTTAGTGGAGCTGTTCATGGAGTGGAAATACCCGGTGGGCCACGACCTCCACGAGTCTGTGCCCTACCTGTACGTGTCCACCGGGACAGGCCCGTACAACCCGACCGTGGATCCCATCACAGTCTCGGAGTGGCAGTGGATGTCAAACTTCGAAGTGACCTCCCTCACCGCAGAAGGGATGCCCGGAGTGTGGACCCACGGATTCTACACCGGGTGGTATCCTGGATACCTCCTTTGGGTGACCAACACGCGGAACGCAGTAGGACGTTTCTACGAGACTTTCGGAAACTCCTACCCCAATACGGTGGAACGGGAATTGGGGGAGCGCCAGACCGGGGTGGAGTGGTACCGCCCCAGCCCCCCTCGGGAGAAGACGCTCTGGTCTCTCCGGAACAACACCAACTACATGCAGACCGGGGCTCTGGCAGCCCTCGAGTTGGTCGCTCAGAACCGTACCATGATCCTGGAGAACTACTGGAAGAAGTCCAACAACTCTTTGAACAAAGGGCGGACCGAGGCCCCGTTCGCATACGTGATCCCGGCGAATCAGAGCCGGAGAGCCGATGCGGCCTATATGGTCAACCTGCTTATGCGGCAGGGCTTGGAGGTCCATCGAGCCGCGGAGGACGGAACGTTCGGGGACGTGGAAGTCACCGAGGGGGACTTCGTTCTTCGAATGGACCAACCGTACCGTAACTATGCCCTTACCCTCATGGAGGAGCAGGAGTTTCCAGCCGACGCTCCCGCGCCCTACGACGATGTGGCCTGGACGTTCCCCTACATGTTCAACGTTCTCACCCACACCGTTGACGATCCGGCGATTCAAGCCGACCTGGATATGGAAGACTTGACCGGCCCCGTGTCTCCCGAAGGTGAGATCAGAGGGAGGAGGGGAGACTTCCTACTGGTGGAGCCCAACGCTTCGGCCCACGTCATGAAGGCCCGGTTGGCTCTCGGGCCCGCCGATGTCTCAGCGACGGAGTCCGCCGTGGCGGTCGACGACGAAGTGTCCGTGGCCCCCGGCGCGTGGGTCCTGGCCGTGGATGAGAAGACCGAAGAGTGGGTCCGGGAACACGGGTTCACCGCCCACCGGGTGCAGGCCGAGGTCCTGGAGGGTGTCCCGACCCATGAGCTCGATCTGCCCCGAATCGCTCTCCTCCACACCTGGACCCGAACCCAGGATGAGGGTTGGGCTCGATTCACTCTGGATCAACAGGGGGTGGAGTACGACTACATCGGTGAGGACAGGATCGGCCATATGGAAGACCTGAGGGCTCGGTATGACGTCGTGCTGTTCCCCCATCAGGGGGGCCGGAACACGGCCAAACGGATATTTCAGGGGCGGGATCCGGAGGACGGCCCCATGCCCTACACCCGAACCCCAGAGTTCCCGAGTCATGGCTTCCCCGACTCCACCGACGATATGACCGGGGGCATGGGGTTCGAGGGTCTCATGGCCCTCAGGGACTTCGTCGCGGCCGGTGGGACGTTTCTCGCCATCGGCTCGGCCTCCGCGATCCCCGTCGATTACGGCTTCATGCGGGACGTGAACCTCAGGGATGCGGGCACGGCGTTCATCCCCGGCTCCATCCTGAAGGGTGATATCTCCGACGTGGGGAACCCTCTGACGTACGGATATGGGAAGAAGCTTCCCCTCTACCACCAGTACGGTCCCTACTTCACCGTTTCCGACGATGCGGAGGAGGGGATTGCCGTGACGTATGGATCCGGAGAGGACATGCTCCTGAGCGGGATCGCCCGGAGTGCTGGGTCCATCGGCGGCCAGCCGGCAGTCTACGCCGAGCAGGTGGGGGAAGGTGTCATCGTGGTGTATGGTTTCGACGCCCTCCATCGGCACCAGAACCACGGGAACCACGCCCTGGTCTGGAACGCTCTCTTAAACTGGAATGATCTGAAAGGGAGCTGACAGGCGCGGTCTGAAAGGAGAGGAGCCCACCCCGCCGAGGGGTGGGCTCCGTCTTCTTGGGTCGGGCCTTCAGAGGGGCCCCGGGGATGCGGGCCGACGAGCCCCTGATCCAGCCCGCTCTTAGAATTTCACCTGCATGACCGCTTGGAAGCGAGTATCCGTCTCGAGGTCCGAGTCGTCCCAGTTCCTGCGATCCATATCGAAGAGGAGGATGTTCTGACCGCCGAAATCGTAGCCAATTCCCCCGTGCACCCGCGTGAACCCGAGATCGGTTGACCCAGGGGTCCGCTCGAAGTCGTCGAACCCTCCTACGAGGCGCCAGTTGGCGTCCAACCGGTACTCTCCGGAGAAGGAGTAACCGTCGTAGTCCGTGGCGTCGCCGGGATCATCGGGGTTCACCCAGTTGCCCTTCTGATTCCCCATCCCCCATGCATATTGTGCGGTGAGGGCACCCTTGGGGAATTGGTAGGAGGCCATGAGGTTGTACGCCTGCCAATCGGGGATCTCCTCTTCGTCACCCTCCTGGTTCCCCTTGCCCACGATGGCCATCCCGGACACCTGGAACCCCGGAATCACATCGGGGAGAGGGCGTACCGTGAGGCGCCCCTGGAGAACCTTGTCCTCGTTCATTTCCTCCCCGTGGTATCCGCCTCCGTTGTACGCGCCTACCGCGAAGCTTCCCCATCGGGCTGCATAATGGGAGGTCACCTCTTCCCGGTACTCCTCTGGAAGGTCCTCCCCGATCCCGCCGGACAACGTCAGGCCGAAGTCGGCGGAGTTGAACATGCCCGACCGCTCCATGAACATCTTGTCCCGCATGCGATAGAGGTCCACGTGCTCCTCGAAATCCAGCCACACCATGTGGACGATACCGCCCTCCAGCCCGACCTTCGTGAGATTCCCCCAATCCCCGAAGTCGTACTTCGCGTAGGCGTATTTCAGGCGCACCTTCATGTCCCCCCGACCATCCCCTTCCCCGTCCTGCGTGGCGTCCATGGTGATGCGTCCGGACAGCCTCGGCAGGATCTTGATCCGAGTCGTCAGATAGGCCCGGTGGATGGCGAACCGGCTGAAATCCTCCCCACCCTCCTCCCCCATCTCATAGTTGAGGTAGAACAGCCCTTCCACGGAGACCGCGGGGAACGGGTTCGTGCCACCGGAACCGCCGCCGTGTTGGCCCTGGGCTGGAAGGGTGGTGGCGAGGAATAGGAACAGGAGGAGGCTGAGACTCCGTCTGGTATTCAAGGGACGTCTTTCCGTTTTGTTGCCCGAAGGCCGGTGCGGTGGTGGGGCCGGGATCCCGATGGATCCTCACAGCCTCCGTAGGAATGGCCGGGAAGCTAAGGCCCGCGGAGGGTTGTTACAAAGGCCCCGACGGACGCTCCGTAACGATTGTTACGGCGACGTGACGGATCCGGTACGGAAATGCCACAATCCGCCTTTCTTTCCGAGGGATCCAGTGGAGATCCCGTAACCGGGCTCCTCCGCCCGGTGAGGCTCTCCGTCAGCTTCTCCGGATCCGGACGGTCCGGCAATGAGGAGTGGGGCGGCTGGAATCTCGCCCGTGAGGAGGCTCGCAAGACTTGCCGGCCCGCCCCGCCCGGGGCACCTTGGGACCCTCCCATTCCTGAGACCTCGAGAAGGACGAAGCTCGTGGCATCCAAGTCGGAAGTCTTCAGTTCCCGGTGGGGTATGCTCCTGGCCATGCTCGGGATGGCCGTGGGCACCGGGAATATCTGGCGTTTCCCCCGCATCGCGGCAACGAATGGCGGCGGGTCGTTCCTGGTGGCGTGGGCGGTATTTCTCCTGCTCTGGTCGGTACCGCTTCTGATCCTGGAGTTCGGGATGGGGAAGGGGACCCGGAAGGGGACTGTGGGCGCATTCGCGGCCACCCTTGGGCCGAAATTCGGGTGGATGGGGGCGTGGGTAGCCTGGACGGCCACCGCCATCATGTTCTACTACAGCGTTGTCATGGGTTGGACCATCCGCTTCTTCTGGGCCACCCTCCGACAGGAGATACCCACCGAGGTTCCGGGGGCCTTCTGGGAAGGCTTTGCCGCAACCCCCTCCGCGCTCTCCACCCACCTCATCGCCATGGCCCTGGGTGTCTTTGTTGTCTCCAGGGGAGTGAGGGGGATCGAGAAGGCTGCGAAGTTCCTCATACCAAGCCTCATCATCCTGGTTATCGTCCTGGCGTTGAAGGCTCTCACGCTTCCCGGCGCCAGCCGGGGCTTGGCCTTCTTGTTTACTCCCGAGCTATCGGACCTGGCGAACTACCGCATCTGGTTGGAGGCCTTGACGCAGAACGCTTGGGACACCGGCGCGGGATGGGGTTTGGCGCTCACGTATGCCGTGTACATGCGCCAACGTGAGGACACGGCCCTGAACGCCTTCGTGGTTGGCTTCGGGAACAACTCCATGTCCCTCCTCGCCGGAATCATGGTCCTTTGTACCGTGTTCTCGATCATGCCTGATGCGGCCGATGTCATCGTGGGAGCTGGCAACGAGGGCATCACCTTCATCTGGGTGCCGCAGCTCTTCGCCCAGATCCCCTGGGGACAGTTCTTCATGGCCATCTTCTTCCTGGCCCTCGTCTTCGCCGCCTGGACGAGTCTGGTATCCATGATCGAGCTAGCCGGCCGAGTGCTGCAGGACATGGGGCTGACCCGAGGAAAGTCCATCGCCATCGTCGGGATATCGGGCCTCCTTTGCGGGGTACCAAGCGCCCTGAATATGGCAGTCTTCCAGAACCAGGATTGGGTTTGGGGCGTTGGGTTGATGCTTTCCGGCTTCTTCTTCGCCGTGGCGGTGCTGAAGTACGGCGTCACCGAATGGCGGGAGACCTTCATCAACACCGGGCACTCCGACATCCGGGTCGGGGCCTGGTGGGACTGGGCCATTCGCCTGGTGGTCGTGGAGGCGGTCATCCTGATGGCCTGGATGCTCTGGGGGGCTCGGGGTGACGGATGGTCTGCAGCCCTGACTCCATTCTCGTCCTACAACATCGGAAGCGTTCTCGTGCAGTGGGTGATCGTCCTCGTTGTCCTCATCGCCATGAACCGGTTTCTCGTTGGCAGGTCGACGGGAAGCCGGGCCGAGGGGGGTGTCTGACCTGGATTTCGATACATTCGCGGCACTGGCCCACGAAGCCTTTCTGACCATTCCAGAGGAATTTCGACAGGGCGTAGACGGACTCACCGTTCGGCCGGAGAGGGTCCCCCACCCGACCTTCTCCCATGTGTTCACTTTGGGCCAATGCCTCACCGAGGGGTACCCGTCCGACTGGTCAGGCCCCGACACCCTCAGATCCGTGCTGGTTCTCTACCACGGGTCCTTCCAGGCCCTCGCCGGGAACGTTCCGGATTTCGACTGGGAGGCGGAGCTATGGGAGACCCTCACCCATGAGCTCAGGCACCACCTGGAATCCCTGGCCAATGAGGACGATCTGGAGGGCGTGGACTACGCAATGGAGGAGGCGTTCCGAAGGGCGGAGGGGGAAGATGATTTCGATCCGCTCTACTATCAGGCGGGACTCCACATCTCAGCGGGGATCTACCAGGTCGAGTACGACTTCTTCCTCGAGCAGCATCTCACGCAGGAGGAATTCGAGACGGCGGCCTCTATCGAATTCGGCTGGCATGGCGAGCGGTACCGGGTTCCTCGCCCCGAAACCCAGGGAGATGTTCACTACCTGTGGGTGAACGGGGTGGAGGTGGGCCCGGGCACGCTTCAGGTGGTCTTGATCCGGAAGAGGGGGTTGAGGGAGAAGCTCAGGAGCTGGAAGGCTGGTGGGAGGGGGTTGTCTCTATGGGAGTCGGAAGGGGTCGCAGAGGCCATCTGAGGCGGGCCCCGCCTGACTGCCGATCCACTCCACGGCCAGGGCACCTCAGGATGACATCGAGGGGTCGGGCTCCACAGAGTTCCGCGGCTTGCCTGCCCGGGGGCCTCAGTACTCTACCCGACGAGGGTTCTGGGCCCAGGCCCGAAGAACGGTCCTGCCAACGTCTCTGAGATCCTGAATCGCCTCCACCTTCCGGTCGGTCCAACTCCTGGCCAACTCGGTGAGGATCCGCGCATCGTCGAAACCCGCCTCAGCTGCATCCTCGACCGATGCGGCGAACACCACCCGCTGAATTCGAGACCAATACACTGCCGAGAGGCACATTGGGCAGGGTTCACAGCTGCAGTAGAGGGAACAGTCGTTCAGATCGTGAGTGCCGAGGGTTCGGGAGGCTTCCCGAATCGCCTCCATTTCGGCGTGGGCGGTGGGATCGGCGTCTTCCACCACCCGATTCCAGCCCTCCCCGACGATCTCCCCTCCCCGTACCACCACCGCTCCGAAGGGCCCGTTCAGGCCCGCTTTGGAGTGCGTCTCGGCCAACTCGATTGCTCGTCTGAGGAATTCTCGGTCTTGCATCACCCCTCCCGGGTGCTCCCTCTCTTGCCGGATCGAGTCCGACATGGATCGGGCGGCGCCTTTCCTCCAATCTACCGCCCAGACCACACGACCTCATACACCGGTGGGTCCGGGAAGGGTGATGAAGAAGTGGGGTGCGGTCGCCATGAATAATCAGAGCCCGGTCGCCCTCAGGCCGTAGGGAAGGTCTCCACAAGTGGGGCGAGCAGCATATCGGGCGCCACGGGGCCAGATGGGAGCCGACCGGTCCCCCCGCTGGAAATCGGCCGGAGTTGCAGCCGTAAGAATCCGTGGAGATGGCCGCTGGGCTCCGGGCCCCAGTTCTGGACCAATCGGGAGGAAACTAGCCCCATGTTCAGCTCTGTACTTCGTTCAAGCCTGTCCTGCGGGGCGGCCCTCACTGGACCGTTTCCTGCCCTGATTCTCCTCTGCCTGGCCGCGTGCGGGATCACGGGGCCGGATGACCGGGGCCTCGGAAAGCCGGACACCGGGGATCTCAAGATCTTGTTCATCGGGTCCAGCTACCTGGCCGTAAACGACCTCCCGGGCATCTTCGAGGGGTTGGCCGAGGCGGCCGGCAAGGACGTATTCGTGGACCGCAGGGTCCAGTCCGGCTACTACCTGGATTTCTTCGCACAAGACGGAGCCACGACCCGGGCGATCCGGGACCAGAAGTGGGATTATGTGATCCTTTCCGGGGGGTGTCAGACGGCTGCCTACCCGGATACCCACCACCTCATTCGTACCGACTGGGGCCGTCATGAAGTACTCCCGGCACTCGCAGATCTCGACCGGAAGGTCAGGGAGAACCACTCGTCCACGGTGTTGGTCTACATGATGCCCTGGGCCTTCGAGGACGGAATGACCTGGATCGAAGGCCAGACCGACACCTACGTGGACATGCAGTTGAAGATCAAGGAGAACGCCCTCCAGTGGGCGGACTCTCTGGGTCTGACGGTGGCTCCAGTCGGGATGGCCTGGAAAGAGGTGATGGGGTGGGCGGTTCCTCAGCATTATCTGCACATGAATGACTGGAATCATCCGTCCCCTCGGGGCTCCTACCTGAGCGCTGCGACGTTGTTCTCCACCGTCTTTCTCGAAAGCGCTGCGGCTGTGGATTTCAGGTGGGTCCTGAACCGAGCCGATGCCGAAGCGTTCCGGAGGATTGGGGCCGAGACGGTCCTCGCAGATCCGGCCCTCTGGAACATCCGGCCCTGACTGGTGCGACCCGGCGGGCTGGCCGCACCGTGGGTCGCCGCTGT
>JBDHCH010000019.1:0-34387 GCA_039592115.1 Gemmatimonadota bacterium
GACCTCCACCAGGAGATCCGAGCCCGCGACTGCGACAAAGCCGGCGTTCTCATCCAGGCCAGCGGTGAGTGAACGCGGGGGAGCCCCAGAGAGGTCAACCACCCAGAGCTGGCTGTTGAACGTCCCGAGGGCCTGACCACTCCCAGAGATGATGAGCCCGAAGGTGTCGTCCCAGACAACCGGACCTTCACCACCGGGCATGCCTTCCGTGACATTCCTCACTGCACCCCCGGCCTCCTCCTGGGCGTAAACCGATCCCTGGGGATAGTACCGCAAAAGGGGCGAGGGCCGAGCTCCGAATGCCCACCCTTCCGAGTCGGGACGCCATACCATCTCGCCGACATACAACCCGTCGGGAGAGGCCTGAACGGCGTCGATTGCGACTCCATCGTCCAGCTCAGCTACCCACAACAAGGACCACTCAGAAGCGAACGCGGAGTCCGCGACCATCGGCCGCCCCCTGCTCTCTTCGAACGCCTCTTCTTCCTCGTCTTTCTCCGGCTGGGCGGTGAAAGCGATTCGGGCGCTGTTGGGGGCGATCCAGAAACTTCCGATCCCGCCTGGGTGCTCCGTGACCTGCCAGGCTTCGCCCCCCGAGGGGCGGATCCCCCACACCTGGGAGTTCTCGGCCCGGTCCGACCGGAAGGCCAACCAGCTCCCGTCCGGAGCCCACTGAGGCCCGCCGTCGGACGCCTCGCCACGGGTGAGGTGAGTCGATCTCGTCCCGTCCGTCGCGACCACCCACAGGTCGGAGTCGTACCCGTTCTCCTCCATATCCCGGGTGGTTACCACATAAGCCACCCACTCTCCGTCGGGACTCATGGTGACGCCCCCGACGCTCTTCATACCCAGGACGTCCTCGATAGTCATGGGCCGACTCTCTTGGGCCAGGCCGAGCTCAGCGGTGCCCCCCAGGAGGCCCAGCACAACCGAAAGGGTCACAAGAGCCGAATGTCTCAGATGTCTCATGGGATCTCCCTGAAAGGACGGTTCGAATTCGGACCGACCGGCCGGTGGGACTGCGGCCGGGCCAGGGCCAAATCTGCGTATCCCTCTCCGGGACCGTCAAACAGAAGCCCCCCGGGGAGATCCCCGGGGGGCTGGATCAGTCCATTTCCCCGCGTCAGGAGGGGATCAGATTACCACCGACTCCCGTCCCGATGGTGCTCGTCATCGTCCCTCCGCCCTCCGATCCCAATGGACACGCCGATCCGATACTCCATGACTCCGTTCTCGTGGTACCTCGCACCCAGGTTGATCGCGATGGGCACCCTGCCCTGGTGAACATAGAGCTCCATCCCCCCCCCCCACCCCCACGAGAAAGTGCCGTCCCCGAGGTTCTCGGTTGGGAAACTGTCCTCGTCCCCCCAGAGGCTCTCGAGGCTCGACGAAGTGCTGAAATAACCGAACCCCAGGAAGGCGTTCACATAAGGCCTGGCCCAATCCAGGGGAAGAGCCAGTTCAGGTCCGATTCCGCCGAAGAAGATGCTGTTGGAGGTCTCTAACCGAGCCTGGACTCTGCAGCCGACTCCATCGAAGCAAACCCGCTTGGATTCATAGCCGTAGATTGCGAAACCGAAATCCCCACGGAGGCTCACCAGCCCGCTGGGTTCCAGGGCCAGCCTGCCCCAGAACTCGTTGACGAAGTCGGAGAACTCGCCTGTGGGCTCAGCGATCAGGAAGCTGACCCCCGCAGCCGCTCTCGGAGGCTGATATCGAAGGGTCTGAGCCGACAGAGAAGTGGAAAGAACCAGCAGGCCAGTAAGGGCCAACGTCGATACGCGGACGTTCATGAGTCCCTCCGTCTATTCCAGATTCAGGGCCTGGAAGGCCGCCTCTCTTCAGTAGAAGTGCAAAGGGGATACCGGAATCCGCGGTTTCCCCTCGAACCCGGAAGATCCCCTGCGCTCCTCAACCCCCCTTGCCTTTAAAAACATGTGTCTCAAGAGATTACGGCCTCAGAACCAACGATCTTCACCTCCGGCCCAGAGTCGGCAAACCAGCCACCCGGTCACCGGGAACCGGAAGGGGGTGTCCCCCATGGGAGACACCCCCTGTGCAGGAGAATGGAGGATCCGAGCCACCTGATTCCCGGCCGCGGCTGGCCGCCCCCAGATGAAACCCCGCCGGCCGGAAACCTGCCAAGAAAAGTAACTACCCGTTCCTCAGTACCTCCAACTCGAGAGATCCGCCCCCGCCGGTGCGCGGGTCTGCACTTGATCGGCCCACTTCAGCCCGAACATCTGGACATATCGAAGCCGGGATATCGCGTTCGAGACGTCGTGGTCACCGTTCCAGCAGTGCTCGAATCGATCCCCGTAATCGATCTCTCCCCCGTAATAGGGGTCGGTCGTGCCCTCGAGGAAATCCTCCGTGAGGTACACGGCGTTGTTCAGGTAGTAGTTGTCCATGTCCCCCACGTAAATGTGGAGTTTCCCCTCCAGACTGGTTCCGATTTCGGCCCAATCCCGCTCCAGGATGTACCTGAGGTCGTAGTTCTCTTTCCAGAACTCCGCCACGTCGGGATCGATGTCCCCCGTCATCCTCTCCCAGATAGGCTTCGGGTAACCGTCGTCGGCCACGGGGCTGTAGACGGCCTGCCAGATGTCCCATTGGCCCCCGGACCGGCCTCGAGAGGCCAACACTGATTCCAGGTGGTTCTCCTGCTGAACGGTGGATGTGATGTGGCCCAGCCAGTCCCGATGAGCCGGTCGATAGGTCGTTCCCCACGCCCGGTCGATCTTGTAGGCGTTCTTGTCGTCGTAGATGTTCACCAACTCGTAGGCCCGGAAGTCGATGGGATCGGGGCAGGCCCCGAACGCGCCGTTGTACTCCTCGGGGTAGAATACCTGTACCGCCAGAGCCTCCCATCCACCCGTCGATCCCCCGTATGTGAAGCGCGCCCACCCTTCGCCGATCCCTCGGAACTGCTCCTCGACATACGGGATCAACTCATAGGTGATGGCATCTCCGTAGGGACCGTTGTTCTCCGAATTCACCGCGTAGGAGTCGTCATAGTACGGCGTTGGGTGCTGGATTTCGATGACGAGCATCCGGGGGAAATCGGGACTGGTCCAATCCTGGTAGAGTTGGTACGCCAATTCCTGCTGAATCCGGTTGTAGCAGTCCAGACTGAATCGGGCGCTGTACTCGCACTCGATGTTCTCCTCCGGTGGCTCAGTACGCCAGCCGCCGAAATCGGACGGAAAGTGACCGTGGAAGATGGCGAGGGGATACCGGGCCTCCGGGTGCTCCTCGAACCCAGCGGGGAGGAGCACGTGGGCTCCCAGGTACATATCGGTCCCCCAGAATTCTGAGAGGAGGTCGGAGCGGATCCGGACATGCTTGATCCACTCCGTATCGGCCGGCGGTTCGATCTCCGGGATCACCTGGTCCATGAGGATCTCGATCCGACCGCCGGCGGCCGGGTCCACTCGAACCCTCCTGGGGGTGGAATAGAAGTTCCCTGGCTTACGGGCCCACTGCTGTCCCTCCCCTCTGTCGGGGGGAAGGCTGACCGTGTGGCCATCCGAGCGGGCGAAGGTCTCATACCGGTTCAAGAGCGCCTGGACGGTATAGTCCCCCGCGGGGATCAAACCCAAACCCTCGAGGGGGAACCCGAAAACGGCATCCCCGATGGTCGCTTCGGCTCCTGGAGCCAGGTCCTGGACATCGATTCCGAACACCTGCTGCCCGGTGGGTCCTGCGGCCACCTGGAAGCGGGGCTCACCCTCCTCGGCCTCGGAGATCACCAGGATCAACCGCCCGTCCTGAGCCTGGCCACTCAGGTCACTGGAGAAGGATATGGCGAATTCCAGGTCGGTGGGAGGGGCCGGGTGTCGGACCCAGTCGGTAGCTCCCGTGTCCTGGCAGGCCAGGAGAAAACCCGAGACCAGGCCCACGGCGGCGGCCCGTCGAACGCGTGATGCGGTATCCATGAGGAGGGCTCCTTGGAGTTCTTCTAAGGAATGCTTCTATGAATCCGGCTCCTCCGGCGCTTGGAGCCGCTTATAGAATTCCAGCTCATCCTCCACCCGTCCCAGGCGCACAGTCAGGCTCTCGATTTCCTCTCTCAAGAGGGAGTCCATCGGCTGGGTGGGACGAGTATCGAGCCTCTTCGACATGCGGATCGTCAGCACGTAGACGAAGGAGGATCCAGCGATGAACCCCAGGACAATGAGCATGAAGAGGAAGAATTCGAACACTGTTCAAACCAAACCTTTAGTCAATCCCGTGGGTCACCATCGGTCTGGTGCGCCCCGTTACACCCCCGTGCACCACCACACTCCCATTCCATTCCGACCGGTCAGGCCGGCCAGTTCCCGAACGGATCGTCGATGGACGGACTTTGAGGCGTGAATAGCCCCGCACCGTCCTCGGTGATGTACATGTCGTCCTCCAGCCGGACACCAAACTCACCGGGGATGTAGATCCCCGGCTCATCGCTGAAGGTCATGCCCGGCTCCAGGGGCATGGCGTTTCCCTTCACGAGGTAGGGCCACTCATGGCCGTCCATGCCGATGCCGTGCCCGACCCGGTGAGTGAAATAGGCATAGTCGGGTCCGAACCCGGCCTCCTCGATGACGGAGCGAGCGGCAGCGTCGACCGCCTGGGCTTCGACGCCGGGAGCGGCGGCGGCCAGGGCCGCTGCTTGAGCCCGATGCTCGATCTCGAACACCTGTCTCATTCGGTCCGTGGGTTCCCCGAGGAGGAACGTCCGGCTGATGTCCGACCGGTATCCTTCCACACTACAGCCGCCGTCGATGAGGAGAATCGATCCCTCTTCGATGACCTGGGGAGTGACCGAACCGTGGGGAAGCGCGGAATACTGACCCACCTGAACTCCGGCTCCCCCGGAGAACCCCTGTTGGGCGTGGGCCTGGGATACGAGCCGACCGAAGTCTCCCTGGGTCATTCCCGGCTCGAGGGCCTCGAAGGCAGCCTTATAGGCGGTCAGCGTCACCTCATTCGCAAGCTGCATGAGGGCCAACTCATGCTCGTCCTTGACTCCCCGACAACCGGCGGTGACCGGAGTCCCGGACGCCAGGGAAAGGGCGGGGGCCTCTCTGGCTACGCCGTCGCTGAACACGAAACGAACGGTCTCCTCGATCCCGAGGCGCCCCGTCCCCAGTCCCCGATCCATGAGCCCTCCGGCGACCAGGGCGTAGGGACTCTCGTGCTCGTGCCAAGTCATGACTTCCGTGTCTTCGAGGGGCCCGCCAAGAAGCTGCTCCCGGGCCCGATCCTCCTCGAAGGCCGGGGATACCAGGAAGGCCTGGCCCTGTAGCGGGATCACCACCGCGAGCATCCGCTCGCTGAGTCCCCAACGGATGTCCGTGAAATATCGAAGGGACGTTCCCCCGGTCAGCATCACGGCATCGATGCCCTCGGCCCTCATCAACCGGCGGGCTTTCTCGATGCGCAGGACCCGCTCCTCCACCGAGATCGGGACGGGCTCGTCAGCCCTCGAGGTCAGGGCCGCGATGGAAGGCGGCATGGTCCCGGCGGATGATGCGTTCGGGGACCCTCCCTCCCCCTGCTGGCAGCCGGTAACGGTCCCGGCTACGGCCAGGGAGGAGACTCCTAGGAAGTCGCGTCTGGTGATCATGAAAAGCCTCTGAGGATGGGTCCGGAATCGGAATACGCCAGGGGCCGCCCTGCCCCTCGGCAGAGCGGTCCCCCCGCATGACTGGGATCGAGAGAATCGGGCTCGAAACCAGTCCTCGCCCAGGTAGGAGTTCACTTCTACCGGGGTAGGGGGTCCGGCAGGTCAGCCACAACGTAGGCCATGACAGCCATGGCCGCCACGCACCGCGCGACCTCCTCTGGATCGAGCTTGTCCAGCGTGTCGGCGTTGGTGTGGTGATACCAGAAGTACCGGGTGGGCTCCACGGAAAGTCCCATCCCCGGCATCCCCGTCTGCATCATTGGCCCGATGTCGGCTCCTCCGCCGCCCCGGGTGATCTCCCCGGCGCCAATGGGTTCCAAGAGCTTGCCAATCTCCCGAACCACCGCGAATGCTTCGTCACTCCCGGTAAAACCGAAGCCGAGGGGAGAGAACACTCCCGAGTCCGACTCGATCCCCAGGATGTGTTCTTCCTGGCCCCGGCCGGGCGCTTCAGCGTAGGCCCTGCCACCGAAGATTCCCACTTCCTCAGCGGTCCACCCCACTGCCCGCACCGTGCGCCGAGGCCGCAGTCCCAGGACCTTCATCAACCGGATCGCCTCCCAGGCCGCCACCACGCCCCCGGCGTCGTCCATGGCCCCCTGGCCCACGTCCCAGGAATCCGAGTGCCCACCGAGTACCACGATTTCGTGGGGGCTTTCCCACCCCACGATCTCCGCCATCACATTCCTGGAAGGCACCATTCCCTCGCTCCGCCCCTCCATCCTGAGACGGATCTCGATTCGCTCCCCACGGTCCTGCATCCGATGGAGCATCGCGGCACTCTCCAGTGTCAGAGCCGCATGTGGAATCTGAGGGACCCCCTCCTCGTAACTCATCCCACCGGTGTGAGGAGTATTCATGGAAAACGGTGTCACTGAGCGGATGAGGCTCGCCACCGCGCCAGCCCTGGCCGCGGCCACAGCCCCTCGTCCTCGATACTGAACCGTTTGGCCATAGTCGGTGAACGGCACGTCGAAGAGGACGATCTTTCCCTCGGCTTCCGCTGCTCTGGCTTCCAGATCCGAAAAACTCTCCACCACGAGAACTTCGGCTCGGATCCCCTCCGGTGGCGTCCCAAGGCTGGGACCCAGTCCGAGAACCTCCAACTCCTGATTCCGCGGTGAGATCAACTCCGCCGACTCTTCACCTCTGATCCAGCGTGGAACCATCACGGCCTCTGCTCTCACATTCTCCAGGCCATCGGATTCCATCCTTTCGAGAATCCAGTCCAGCGCTTCCTCCAACGCCTCCGTGCCGCTGAAGCGGGGGCCGTACGTGTCTACCAACTCGGCAAGTCTCTCCCATGTAACGCGACTCTCCAGTGCGGCGTCCATTAGTCGCTGTGCCGCCGCGCGGGTATCACCTGGAATCACCTGGGCAGCGAGCCCCGTGGGGATCGGGGCGAGAAGTCCGAAGACAACGGCGGAGACTGCTCTCCGCCACCATTGGATCGGGGGCATAGACGGTCTGCTTTCGAACGAGGGGTTTGGTTTGGAGGGAGAAGATCTATTCGATTTCTTGAGGTTTGTCCACCCACCTCCAGCGTCCGAAACCGGGCAGGCCGCTGGACTGAAGAGGAACCGCGGGAGCTCCATGGGCCGGGTGAGTTCTTGTTGCGATCGGCATCGACCTACGAGATTGATGCGATCCTGGTGAGATGGTGACAGGGCTTCCCGACGAGCCCCGTCAGCGCTTCAGGGGGGGCTGGGTGCCCGACTGATCAAGACGCACTAATTGGAACAACATGGAAGAGTCACTCTCGCAGTTGGTGGAAAAGACCCGAGGATTACAGCCGTGGCGGAGAGTGTTTCATGCCGCGAGCGGCACCGCCGTGGTGCTCGCTCTCCTGGTCTTCCCCCTTCCCCGACCCCACCTCTTCGCGCTCCTCGGTGCCGTCCTCCTGGCCCAGGCAACCGTCGACGTGATCCGTCTGACCCGGCCTTCCTTGAATCGACTCTTCTTCAAGGTCTTTTCTCACCTGGTCTCCCCGAGGGAAGCCAGTGGAGTGGCTTCCTCCACCTGGTATACCCTCGGGATCCTCCTCGCCCTGGCACTCTTCCCACGGGCGATGGCCCTGGGGGGCATCCTGGTTCTGGCTCTGGCCGACCCTGCGGCCAGCTACCTGGGGCAGCGGTGGGGAAAGCGGAAAGTAGGGGCCGGAACGGTAGAGGGGAGCGCCCTGTTCGCTCTATTGGCGTTCGGCACGCTGTGCTTCTTCGCCCCGTGGCCGCAGGCACTCGGTGCCGCCCTCCTCACCACGGTGATCGAAGGTCTTGCCTGGCCAGTGGACGACAACCTCTCGGTGCCGCTCGCGGCCGCCGGGAGCCTTATGGTCCTGCTGTAAGCCCTGGGTTACCTCGCCGCCAGGAGCCTGCCGAGGAGACTCCTGCCGGCCGATCCCAGATTGGTGGCCCCGCCGAGGTAGTTCCTCAACATGACCACCCCTACTCCCGACACAGGCTCAAAAACCAGGTAGGCGTTGTATCCGGCCACGGATCCGCTGTGACCGACGAACATCCGACCGTCCGCCTGTGGGAAAAGGAAGAACCCGATGGAGTATTGAGTTCGTGAATCCTCCGGAGTCTGTGGAGTTCGAATGAGTGCTCGGGCCTCCGGGCCCAGCAATGGAACGGTCGCCGAGTTGGTGAGGCCCGCCACAAAGCGCCCAAGATCCCCCACCGTCGAGTACACCCCACCGTTGGGTACCTTGTACCCCCGCCCCACATGTTCCAGGAGCGGCCCTCGAGTATCGATTGTACCGTCCCTGCTTCGCTCGGCTCCAGTAGCCAGCTGCTCTGCCATGGCCGGGGTTACCACGAACCCGGTAGCCTGCATGCCCAGGGGCCTGAATATGGACGCGTCCACCAGCTCCATGAATGGAATTCCAGCCGCCCGACTCAGGGAGTACCCCAGGATTCCGAAGCCGATGTTCGAATACTGGTAAGACTCTCCGGGTGCGGCATAGAAGGAGGTGGTCGGAATGGATGCGAGGAGTTTTTCTTCCCAGAGCTCCAGGGGGCCCTCGGTCGCGCCCTCCAGCTCCGGCTCCCTGATGAGGCCCGCGGTATGACTGGCCAGATGCCGGTATGTGACTTCTGGACCACCAACCGGCCGGTTCCTCAACTCGGCCATCTCCGGAAGAACTGCCTCCACCGCGCCGTCCAGGTCCACCACACCCTGCTCCCAGAGGCGGAGGAGAGCTACGGCGGTCATGGACTTGGAGATCGATCCGATGCGGTAGATGGTATTCACACCGGCCGGGATGTTCCTCTCCACGTCGGCCCAGCCGAATCCACGGGCCCAAACAAGGTCCCGGCCCACCACCACCCCCACCGTGATGCCGCCCAGGCCATCTTTATCAACCTCGGTGGCGATCTGCTCAGAGAACTCGGCGAACACTCCCCCCCAGGCATCGGCCTGAGCCAGCAGAGGGGACTGCTCTCCTGAGACGAGAAGGATCCCAAGTACCAGGAGCCCGCCGCCCCCCCGACTCCGCCATCTCCTCCCCGCTGCCTTCATGTCCTTCCCTCTCCTGTTCCGAAGTCTCGGATGATCACCGTATCGCCACCGCAAGGGTGTCGTGGTGGTAGAGGATCAGGCTCCTGAGGTAGTTCCCGATTCGCTCGGCGCCCTCGAATCCCGCTGCTCTGGCAGCCAGATCCTCGTCTTCTGCCTTCAGGCCCGCACTCTCAGCGTAATGCTTCAGATCCCGGTAGAACCCCAGGGTGAAAGAATCCCAAGGACCCCCCGCTTCCCGGACGAAGATCAGGTTCTCCGGCCGCCCGAGCCTGCGAAGGTAGCGGTTTTCCATGCGCCGCTCTTCCAGGAGACGGGCTCTCTTCCCCGGGAGGGCAACAAACATCTCGGCGTGATAGAATCCGTTTCGACCGAATGCGTCCTCGAGTACGGAGGGCTCGGGTCCTCTGACGAAGACCTCCTCCCGGAAAGAGGTGAGGAGATCCGCTTCAAGCTGGAGCTGTTCGTAGGACAATCCCTTCCACACTCCGTATTCCATCCTCCGCTCGGTCCGTTCCGGCTCGTAGTATTCGTGAAAGCTCCCCATTGGATAGAGGATCATCAGGTCCCACTGATCCCCCTGAGTGTGCCGCATCCAGAAGGGCGACGGCTCATCGACATCCGCCAGCAGGTCCCGCTCCTCCTTCAACAGCTCAATGAGATCCAGGAGTCGGCCTGGTGCGGCTCGGAGGAGAGCGACCCGATAAAGAAACTCCCCTTCCCACGCTTCCGCCTCCTGCTCCGCTCCAGTCGTGGGACTGCCACAGATCTCATCAGCGATGGCGGTGCCGGGTCCGGGGAATAGGAGCGCAGGTGTGGAAAGCAACAGGCTGACAAAGAGCCTCGATGGAATGCCAAGCATGGAAATCTCCGGGATCGATGGTGGAGGACGAAGCATTGGCTGAGAAGGGTGGGGAAAGAACCCGCACCGCGCAACGAACGGAAGCAAAGACGATCCCAGGAGCCTTCTCGCCTCCCCTGGCGACCCCGGATGAGCACGGTCGCCGGACGCGTGACCCTTGAGGAATCCGGACCGCGACAGCAGCTTGATCTCAACCTGAAGAATGAACGGAGGTTCAGCGTGAAGACCGTGTTTCTCCTCCGACACGCCAAATCCAGCTGGGACCAACCCTCCCTCGACGACTATGACCGTCCGCTGGCGCCCCGTGGGAAAAAGGCGGCACCCCGGGTGGGCCGATACCTGGCCAGGGAGGGCCTGACCCCGGATCGGGTTCTGTGTTCAGGAGCCCGGAGAGCGATGCAGACCTGGAACCTGGTTTCCGAGGAACTCCCGTCGGACATCCAACTGGAGGTTCGTGACGAGATCTACCACGCTTCTCCGGGGAACCTGATGGAGTTGATTCGGGCACTACCCGATGACGAGGACTCGGTCCTCCTGGTCGGTCACAACCCTTCATTTGAAAGTCTGGCACTCCAGGCGGCCAGATCGGGAGATGACGAAGCGCTCAGGTCCCTGGCCTTCAAGTACCCGACCGGAGCCTTGGCCATCCTCGATTTCGACACCTCGGGTTGGGCGGAGGTCGAGTGGGGAACCGGGCACCTCAGAGCGTTTATCCGCCCCAAGACCCTGGAATAATCCAAGCAGGTCAGCCGAAGTTCGGCGGCCTTCTCAGGTGGAACCCTGTGGACCGCTGATCCGCATTGGCCAGGGCCATCATCTCGTTCTCTCCGAAACCTCTGCCCAGAAAGGCGATGGTGGCCAGGGCACGACCGGAGAGGGAAGCAGAGAACGGACGTCCCTCGGATTAGAGAGGCAACCGATCCCGCCCCGAAACCGTCTTACTCAACAACGGAGGATGAGAAACAAAATCTGCCGAGGGTCCGTATAGACTCTTGAACGCAGAGAGGGTCTCCGGGCCCCTTGCCGGATCGTTGAAAACCAGAAGAAGGGAAGAGGGAAGAGAAAGTGAAGAAGGACATTTTTGCAGCCATAATCTTCCTTACTACCGGTCTCCTGTTCTATGTGGTTCAGACCGACAGTAAAGCCGACTCCCTCCTGTCCTCGGGGGTCGGGTGCAATGCGGCTGAGACGGTGGTGGTGACGAAGGCCAAGTCCGAGAGCGAGAAGACCGCGACTCTGAGAGACTGGACAACCCGGGACTCCTAGGGGCCCCCTCCTACCAACGGTCTCCCATCCAGATCATCCGGGAACGGAATCCCCGCTAGCCAAGCCAGAGTGGGGGCCAGATCCAACGGACTCACCAGTCCATCTTCGGTCCCGGCAATCACGGTTGGACCCAACACGGTCAGTGGCACCCACCGATCATAGAGGTAGGGAGAGCCGTGAGTGGTTCCCGAGGCGAGACTCCAGTCCAGTACGTTCTCGGCCCACCACATCTCCACCCCATACGTGCTCAGCAGTCCTCCGTAGCGCCCAGGCACGAAGGATCGCAGAAACATCTCGGCGATGGAGTCTTGGGCTTCACCGCCAAGAAGATCCTCGTGGGTGAAAGTGGGCCCGACAAAGGGCATCTCCTTCATCTCCTCCACCATGAAAGGTCCTGGAGACGGGGCACGATTCCGGTTGGCGGCTCCGGCCGCCTTGGTCAACGCTTGCTCCAGGAGGGAGCGGTGCTCCATGGTAAGGCGGACGCCGGGCCCATCCGTCCGCTCCGGAACGGTCATCACGCCATGGTCTGAGGAAAATCCCAGCACATAATTCTCCGGCCCGATCCGATCATCCAGATAGGTCAGGAACTCTCCCAGTCTCCGGTCCAAACGGAGAAGGTTGTCCATCTGCTCTCGACTGAGGGGTCCGAACGCATGACCCACACGGTCCGTCTGTGAGAGGGATACCGACAGGAAATCAGTCCTCCCCTCCTTCCGCCCCGCCCCGGTTTCTTCCAGAACGACCTTCGTCAATTCCAGGGTCGCGTGGTCCAGCATCGGCGTACCCTCGAACCACAGGAAGAAGTCATCCATCCCTGGATCAATCCGCTCCTGATGATACCGGTGCGGGAAGTACGTATTAACCCCGTCACCCTCGAAATCTGCGGTGTCGGGAGCCGACAAATCTCTTGCCTCCACTGGAACCGTGCTAGTCCAGACGGAGTCGGCACGGAACTCCTCCAGGGCTTCCTTGTTGAAGTCCCCCAACCAGCCTGGGTTCCGCCGCCTGTAGTAGGTGGAGGTCACGAAACGGCCGGCTTGTGAATTAAACCAGTACACCTCCCCTTTGGCCTTCCCGGCCATGAGGACTGCCGCTCGGTCCTTTGCGGAGATGGAGAGGACCTTCGCATCCGAATCGGCAGCCCGAATCCAATCTGCCAGCCCCTCTCGCTGGAGAACGGTTGGGGAAGCCCCGGGGAGGCCGGGAACCCCAACCAGGGATTCCTGGGGATCCACCACGTTGTAAACGGGGTGGAACTGCTGCTCCACCTTCTCTCGCCAGGCGTTGGAGGGAATCCCTGCCCGGGCCGGGTGGACCCCGGTGGAGAGGGCTGCATGACCAGGGGCGGTTTCAGTTGCGGCGTGACCGTGGAAGGCGTTGGAGAAGGACAACCCCTCATCCATCAACCGCTTGAAGCCACCGGAAAAAACCGATGCGTAGCGAGATAGCAGATCCCCCCGCAGTTGGTCGATCACCACGAAAACCACTAGCCGCGGCCTGGAATCCACCTCCTGGGCCGGCGGTAGCATGGTGGGAGGCGCCAACCCGGGCTCGCCAGGGGAAGCGGCACAGGAGACCAGAAGGAAGAAGCCCGAAACCAGTGCCGCACTCGGACCGAGCA
This sequence comes from Gemmatimonadota bacterium, assembly GCA_039592115.1. Classification (GTDB taxonomy): domain Bacteria; phylum Gemmatimonadota; class Gemmatimonadetes; order Longimicrobiales; family Gaopeijiaceae; genus JBDHCH01. The sequence continues at coordinate 12,937 of JBDHCH010000019.1, forward strand.
CTCGCCCAGCCCTATCGAATGTCACCATGTCCATCCTTGATTGAGCCCCGGTGCATGTCCCGGGAGAAAAAGATGCTGGCCCTCTGGAACCCCTGAGGGTAGTATTTGTGACTTATACCTTTTCACCAGAGTTCTTCATGTCGAGACGGAGAGGTTTTCATGGACCTGCTGTTCCGCCTTTCGATGGCTGTGCTACCCATCTGGGTGCTTGTGGGAGCCAGTGGCAGCCCCCTTCAGGCCCAGGAGTTGGAGCCCCCTTCTCAGGAGGAGATCCACGAAGCCCGAACGGCTCCGCTTTTTGCCTCCCATGAGGTGCTGTCCCTGACCCTGGAGGCTGATTTCCATACCCTGAAGCGCGAAGACCGCAGCGTAGACTCAGAAGAAGAACGGCCCGCCGTCCTCCGGTGGGCAAACCCCGATGGATCGGCCGACTCTTTGGAGATACAGGTCCGTACTCGGGGCAACTACAGGCTCCAACGCAGGAATTGCGAGTTCCCCCCGCTCCGGATCAACGTAAAGAAAAAGTCCACCAAAGGTACACTCTTTGATGGGCAGGACAAGCTGAAGCTGGTTGTCACGTGCAAGCTCGGTCAGGATTACTGGGAACAGTATGTCCTGATGGAGTATGGCACCTACCGGACCCTCAACGCCCTGACCGATCTGAGCTTCCGGGTCCGTCTGGCTCAGGTCACCTACGTGGATACCAGCGAAGAGGACGAACCGTTTACCCGCTATGCCTTCCTCATCGAAGACGATGAGATGATGGCCCTCCGGAACGGAGGGAAGAGGATAGAATGGAGCGCCGGGCAACTCGATCCCCGCCTTCTGGAGCACCATCACGCCATACTGGTCGATGTCTTCCAGTACATGATCGGGAATACCGACTGGTCTGGGGTGGAGATGCACAACATGGAGCTGTTCCAAACCTTCGATGATATCCCCTCAACCATCCCCTTCGACTTCGATTTCTCAGGTCTCGTGAACACGCGGTACGCCACTCCAGACCCCTCCCTGCCGATTCGGAGGGTACGCCAGCGCCTCTTTCGGGGTTTCTGCCCCGGAGACATGGGACGTGATCCGGAGGAGTACGAGGCCGTCTACGAGCTCTTCCGTGAGAAGAAGGAGGAGATCTACGACGCATGGCGGGCCATCGAGGGGTTGGAGAGAGACCGGCTGGAGGAAACCCTCGAGTACTTCGACGACTTCTACGAGACCCTTGATGACCCTGGGAGAATCGACTCGAGAATGCTGCGGGCCTGCAGACGGCTGGGAGGGTAGACCACGCCGGGGATACCGAACGGCTCAGAAACAGGAGGTCGTCTTGGCAGACGACCTCCTGTTCGTCTATGAATCCCCCATGGGCGAGGATCACTGAGCGGCCTGTTCCTGCTCCGGATCCCATTGGAAGACCTGCCGAAGAATCCTGAGGGCGTGCCCAGGGGCCCCAAAAAGATGGAAGTCCACCCCTCCCCGTTTCACGTCCTCCTGAAGTCGGCGTAGCGTCATCGCGCCCGTGAGGTCGATCCTCCCCAACCCGCTCAGGTCAACCACGACCTCTCTGAGGGACTCGGAAGATTCCAGGTGGGCCAGGAGGGCCCGCTCCAGGATTGGGGCCGATCCGAACCAGAGCACTCCCCTCAGCTCGAGATAGAGCGTGCTACCCTCAGTTCTGGACACGAACCCCGGGGTCAGCTCCCGCCAGAGATGCAAGCTCATGGCCAGCACGACGGAGAGGATCACAGCCTCTTCGATATGAGGGGCCAACATCAGGGTAAGAATGAAAGTGGTCCAACCAATCACCGCCTGAGGGGGGGAAAGCTTCCAGAGCCCCAAGAGGGGCTTCATCCGAAACAGCTTGGACACGGCGGAGATCACGACGGCTGCCAGGACTGCTCTCGGCAAGGGCGCGAGTACCGACGCAAACGGGAGGAAGAGGAGCACGGTTGCCCCGGCGATGAACCCCGTCCACCGGGTCCGACCCCCGGCGAGGTGAGCCAGGCTGGTTCGGGAGAAAGATCCACCCACAGGGAATCCACCGGCCAGCCCGGCTGCCAGGTTCGCCACGCCCTGGCTGACGAACTCCCGGTTCGGGTCCCACGGCCGGCGCTCTCGGGTGGCGTAGGTCTGGGAGACGGAAGCCGCTTCCGCAAAGCCAACCATTGCGATCACTACCCCGGGGAGAATCAAGCTCGGTGCCTTGCTCCAAGGCAGGGCAAGAGTGAAGGCGTTCAGTTCGATGGGCACGCTTCCGACCACTGCCCCCGGGTAGTCCATGGTCACGCTGAAGGTCCACCCGGCAAGGGTGGCGAGGAGCACCCCGGGGACCGCTGGGTGAAGCCTCCGGCTTCCGAACATCAAAAGAACCGTAACCGCGCTCAGAACGATCGCTTCCGGCTCCCAGCTGGCGGGCCGGGATAGGGTCCAGATCACTCGCTCCCCTACCCCTTCCACTCCCGGCGCCACTCCCAACGCGGCTGGAAGCTGAGAGGCGATGATCAGAAGGGCCGCGGCGGCGGTGAACCCCATGAGGACGGGTTGGGAAAGGAAGAACGCCATCCAACCCAAACGAAGGATCCCGATCACGAGCCTCGTCCCTGCAACCACTAGGGCGAGGAGGCCCGCCAGGGCCACAAACTCGGGAGACCCGGATGAGGCCAGAGGCAGGAGGGCACCCAGAGTCAGGAGGGATGTGAGCGCGACCGGCCCGGTCTGCAGCCAGGGGGAAGAAGCGAAGAGAGCTGCCGCCATGGGGGCCAGAGCCGCCGCGTAGAGACCCCTGTGGGCTGGGAGGCCGGCAAGTTCCGCGTAGGCCAATGACTGGGGGATGAGGACCAGGGCCACACCGATCCCTGCCAGCAAATCCCTGGAGCTGATTCTATTCGACTCTTCGGCCCGGGGGGGGGAACGGGTCAACCTTCGGCCTCGCCCTCTTCGGATGTAGGCATGCCAAGGTTCTTACACTTCAGTATCTCATACCCCTCTGGAAGGGGTTTGGAGGTATCTCGAACGAACTCCGCGAAGATCTCCGGGTTGGGTTGCCGCATCGGGAGGTTGAATTTCTTCTCGAAGAAGATGGTGGAGGAAGCCTTGGCGCTCATGTTGATCCCTCCGCAGACGGATCGTCCAAAGTGACCCGGATAGACCTCCACATGGTCCGGGAGAGTGAACAGGCGGTCCCGTATGGAGAGGAACTGGGTCATGGCCCGCTCATGGGAGTCGTCCCCGCCCGAGGCCTGGTCCCCAACCAACAGATCCGGTCGGCCTACATCCCCCACAAGGAGCGAGTCACCGGTCAGGACCGCCCACGGCTCGTCTCCTCGAGTGACATCGGTGATGAGGTAACTCACATGCTCCGGAGTATGGCCCGGCGTGTGGATGACCTCCACCCGGACGTTCCCCAACTCCAGGATCTGGCCGTCCTCCAACGGGTGGTAGGTCACGGGTCCAGGAGTGTTCTTGAAGAGGTAGTGGGGACAACCGCTAGCCCGAGCCAGTTCCCCAGCGCAGGAAACATAGTCGGCATGGATGTGGGTCTCCAGGACGCCGACGATATCCACCCCGAAATCCCTGCTCTCAGACTGGTAGAATCCCGTCCCCAGATCGTGGATGGGATCCACCACGAACGCGAGGCCCTTCCTCCAACAAGCAAGGAAGTAGGATGCCTGGTTCAGCGGTTCATGGCGGTACTGCTTGAAGATCATCCGGCTTTCCCTCGAAGTTTGCCCCCTCACCCCGGGGCCGACTTCCTCCTGGGTTGGCAGGATTCATGCCCAAAGGACCTTGCCCACTTTCCGGTGGAATGGGGAGAGTGGACCAGAGCCGCGTGCGATCCATGCGGACAAAATGTCCCGATCCTTGGAGGAATGGAACGGGCCAGGTGATAGGCGTAATCGGAGGGGGGAAGCCGAGGGTGGGTGCACGAACGACCTCCGGAGGAAACCAGGAGCTTACGAGGAGGGCTCCTTTGCTTGACTCAACTCAGGAGCCATCCGCACGCAATCTCCCCCCGCGGCCTTGGCCGCATACATCGCCTGGTCAGCGGCAGCGAGAAGACGCGCGGGTGAATCCATCCCAGGTACGTACCGGGCAAGGCCGGCACTCAACGTGATGGCACTATCGGGGAATTCTTGATGGATCTCCGAGAGGACACGCTCGGCAAAGATGAGCGCGCCCTCGATGGGCGTATCGGACAGCAAGCTCAGGAACTCCTCACCACCCCAGCGAGCTGTGAGGTTCATCCTCCTGGTCGAGACCGTGAGCACCCGGGACACCCGCCTCAGCGCCTCATCGCCCCCGAGATGACCGTGCAGGTCGTTGTATCTCTTGAACCTGTCGACGTCGAACAGCACCACCGAGAGGGGGATCCCCCGCTGGGCTGCTGCGAAGGCCGCCTCGACGAACACCACCGCGTGCCTGCGGTTCCCGATCCCTGTGAGCTGATCCGTCAGGGCCAACTTCTCGGCTTTCCTCCGCTCGACGTGGAGAAGCTCGGTCACCCATCCAATCCCCAGACTCGTTCCCAAGTAGACCAGGATGATCCCCGCCAAGAGGCCCCAGTTGTCGATCCGGATCCCGGCGAACAGGAGGGCGAGGTGCGTGAACACCAGTGCGGCCATGCCCATGGCCAGAGCCAGAGACGCTCCGGACCACCCCCTGTAATACGTGAGGAGGAAGGCAGGGATCAGGGCCGTGAGCCAGATCAGAAGACCCGTGTCTCCGCTGGAGAAATCCGGGAACACCAGGGCCGTGAAGATGGGGACAAAGAGGGCGGCGAATGAAAGGAGAAGCGCCCTGAGGGGGATCGGACGAATTAGATCCGCATCCCCCAGGATCTCCGCCGGGTCCCAGGAGGAGGCATCCAGGTCACGTATACTTCCAAGCCCAATGGGCTGGTTCAGCGGTTCAGTCATCCTCGCATCCGCAAAAGCGAAGTGCCATCACGGCAAGGGTTCGAATCGTGTGATCAAGGTCCTTCACCGAAACCGACTCGTCGACGGTGTGGGCGCACCGGATATCGCCCGGACCGAACAGCACGGTGGGGATGTTCCCCTCCAGTACAAGATGCCTCAAGTCGGAGCCGTATGTCACCCCTTCAAGCATCGGTGACCGGCCCAGGGTATCCTCCACAACCTCCGCCAGCTGAGTCACCAGGGGGTGCTCAGCAGGCGTGGTGGCCGGGAGGAATCGGCCCCCCCACCACTCCAACTCCGGCGGGTTCGCCCTGAGCCAGGGATCCCCCGCTGATCCTCGATCCAGCGCTCGCTGGAACGCGCTCCTGGCCTCCGCCTCCTCCTCTCCCGGTTTCAGTCCATACCGCCCTTCGACTCGGATCCAATCCGGGACCGTGGACGGCCAGTCGCCACCCTCGACTCGACCGACGGACAGGGGAAACGGGTTCTTGTAGGCCCGGAAAAGCGCACCGCCCGCATTATGGTTCCTTTCCGCCTCTAGCGCCAACAATTCTTGATAAAGGGGAAACAGCTTCTCCAGCGCGCTAACCCCCTCGTCCCTCACACATCCGTGGGCGGCTCTGCCCCTGAGGGTGATTCTGAAGTTGAGAGCGCCTGCCTGAGCCGGGCAGATCGCCAGACCGGTGGGCTCCATGATGATCGCGCCGTCGCCCCGATAACCCCGCATCACAGCTGCCAACGTCCCTACCCCCCCGTCCTCCTCCCCGACGACGCTCTGAAGGACCAGGCGACCCCTCAGGCGGACCCCCGCATCCTGAATCGCCTTGGCAGCAAAGAGAGCACACGCCAATCCTCCTTTCATGTCCAACGAGCCTCGGCCTCGGACCCGCCCGTCCACCACACCGCCATCCCAGGGGGAGAACCCCCAGAGGGATGGGTCCCCAGGGGGGACGACGTCGACGTGCCCGTTGAGGATCAGGGTCTTGCCGCCTCCCCTCCCATCGATGACCCCCACCACTCCCAGGGCCTCCTCCCGCTCGATCTCCGCACTGTAGGCCGGGTGTGTCTTCAGGCCCTCCAGGTCCAACTCCCACACGTCTACCTCGAGCCCGTTCTCCTCCATCCACTCAGCCACCCGCTCCTGGGCGGGAGTCTCGGCCCCGCCCTCGGAGGGGATGGCCACCAGCTCCCCGAGGAAGGCCAGCATGCCATCCGGGTCGATCTTCTCCAGCACTCTCTTTTCGCGGGGAGAAAGGGTCACCGAACCTCCCGTGATTGAATGTGTCGATGTCTCTCAGTAGAGTTGCCGGGGGCCAGTCCGCGGTCCCGCGCTGGCCGGTTGGCGATTTGTCAAATAGATAGAGATTGGGTAACTCCCCTCCATCACCAATCAGAAAGCGAACAGTGTTCGTATACCAGGGTACAGCGTCTCAGGAGATAAGGAAAAGGGGAGAAGGGAGCATATGCGAGCCACCCGGCCGGTACTCATACGAGATTTCTTGATCTTCCAGCTCAAACTGGTTCTGGACGGATTCAAGGACGTCTTCCTCTTCTGGGCCGGTATCGTAGCGGTGGTCCTGGATCTATTCTTCAGCGGGAAGCGGAAACGGATCTTCTACAGCGTGATGCGCTTGGGGGAACGGATCGACCTCTGGCTGAACCTCCACGGCGCCATGTCCAGAGGGGAGGAATCCGAGGACGGCCTCTTCGGCGGAAGCAAGGCTGGTAGCGACAGCTTCGTGGGGCAGATCGAACAGGCGGTGAGAGGCGGAGACGAACCGAGGCGTGTCCGGAGGGAAAAAAAACTGCGGGACCTCTGATCCCTCGGTTTCAATCTCCCCGGCCTCCCTCGTCCTCTCCACCCCCCTCTACTCCCACCAAAACCCCCCGGGCCATCCGCTTGGCGAAGTAGTAGACCCTCTTTTGGTTCTTCAGGATATCCACTTCCAGGGTGTAGGTCTCCAGGCGCCTCGGTTCGTCGGCCACCAGGCGCTGGGCTCCGTGAAAGGCTGCGGAATCAGACAAGGCGTTCACGGCCTCCTTCATCGATACCACGGCATGGGCCGCTTCGGCGTTTTGTTGACTCACCGCTTGGAGAGCCAGCTCGAGAGCTTTCTGGACTGTCTTGTGAAACCCGGCCAGCACCTCCTGTGTGGCCTCGCTGATCCGGATCCCGTCCTCTAGCCGCTCCATGCCCTGGGTCACCAGGTTCGTCTCGATGACGTCCCCGATGTTCTCCAGGTCGTTCGCTGCCTCCATCAGCGTCACCAGCTCACGGGAGTCGGCCTCCCGGAGGCCCGCTCGGCTGAGCTGGCCCAGATAGACGATGATCCGGCCATGCAGCACGTCTACGGCCTCGTCCATGGCCTTCAAGGCCATGAGATCCTCCCGGTCCCCGCTCACCACAGCCGGAAGGGCCTTGGTGAGCATCGTCCTCACCCGCTCGCCCATGTTCAGGATCTCCAGGCGGGCGCGATCTACCGCCAGCGATGGCGTCTGAAAGAGCTCAGGGTCCAGGTATCGGGCCTGAGAGGGATCTTCCTCCGAGGCGGGGAGTTCAGGAACCAGGTACCCCGCCAATCGGCCCAGGAGACCCGCGAAGGGGAGGAAGATCAAAGTGTTGGCCACGTTGAAGATCGTGTGGGCGTTCGCGATCTCCCGGGGCACTTCGGCTGCCATCCTCTCCATCCCCGATAGTCCGCCGGCGTCAGGCGTTACCCACATCACCAACCCGGCCAGCTCGGGGATGAACCTCAACCAGATGAGAACACCGAGAACGTTGAAGAGGACGTGCACCACCGATGCCCGGAAGGCATCTCTGGGCTTCCCTATGGCCGCCAGGAGGGCTGTGATGCAGGTGCCGATATTCGCTCCCAGGACCAGCGCGATTCCCGCCGGAAGGCTCAGGAGGCCCTGGGACGAGAGAACGATCACCACGCCGGTCGTCGCAGCCGAGGACTGGATTAACGCCGTGAAGACCGCGCCGGTGAAGATCCCCAGGCCCAGGGATTCCATGCGGGCCATTGCCTCCACGAAGGGCGCATACCCCCTGAGGGGATTCATGGCATCCCCCATGACCCCCATTCCGAAGAACACCAGTCCCAGGCCGAGGACCGCCAGCCCCTGCTTCTTCATCCGCTCCTTCCGGCCCGCGAAAAAACCGGCAAACCCCAGGGCCACAAGGAGAAGGGAGTACTCCGTGACGTTGAAGGCGATGATTTGCGCCGTGACGGTGGTCCCGATGTTGGCCCCCATGATGACCCCGATGGACTGGGTCATGGTCATCAGGTTGGCGGTAACGAATCCCACAACCAGGACCGTGGTGACCGAGGACGATTGAACCACCGCCGTCACGAAGGCCCCTGTCAGAACGGATGTGAACCGGTTGGTGGTGAGGCGGGAGAGGATATCCTTCATCCTGCTCCCCGCGACGGATTTCAACGCGTCGGAGAGGAGCTCCAGGCCATAAAGAAACAGGGCCAGTCCTCCAAAGAGTCCCATGAAGAGGGGGAAGAGCTGCAACTCCGACCCACCTGCCATCGAGGTCTCCACCGTTTAAAGGAGTCCTGCACCGAGTCCCCTACCGAGGGAGGTCGCCCCCCGGGGTCCCACGGAGGCGCTTGGAACTCTCCGCCCGGCCGTTACCGCCGCCTCATCCCGCGCCCGGGCCCCAGGACCCGGGGTTTCCGCCTCCGTACTTTGGCAGCCTTCTTCTGCTTCCGTTCCGTCCAACGGATAAGGGCCTCCTGGGAGCCAAGGACATCGTCGGCAGGTCCAGGCATCCGCTGGACGTAGCTCCCGTCGGGCTGCATCTCCCATCCGTTCCTCTTGTCGTTCAGCTGGAGCTCCAGAATGGTCCGGAGTTTCCCTCTGATCTCCGGATCCTCCACCGGGGCAAGAACTTCCACACGAGTAGAAAGGTTCCGGCGCATGGCATCCGCGGAGCCGATGAAGTACTCCTCCTGCCCGCCCACCCGGAAGTAATAGATCCGTGAGTGTTCCAGGAAGCGTCCAACGATGCTGATCACCCGAATGTTCTCCGAAAGGCCCGGGATTCCGGGTCGAAGACGACAGCTGTCCCGCACGATGAGATCGATCTTCACTCCAGCCTGGGATGCCTCGTAGAGCGCTCGTGCAACTCGAGGGTCCTCCAGGGCGTTCATCTTGAACTGAAGAACGCTGGGCGACTCCTCGGAGTGAGCTTCGATGGCGACTTGGATCCGATCGAGTAGCTCCTTCTTCATGCTCTTCGGGGCCTTCAGGAGGGTCTGGTACCTCCGCTTGGGCTTGAAGCCGGTTGTGAGGTAGTTGAAGAGCTCGGTGAGATCGGCGCCGATGACGGAGTCCGCGGAGAAGAGCCCCAGGTCACTGTAGAGCCGAGCCGTGGCGGCATGATAGTTCCCCGTGCCCACGTGAGCGTACCGCCGGAGTCCATCAAAATCTTGTCGCACCACGAGGATGAGCTTGCAGTGGGTTTTCAGTCCCAGGACCCCGTAGGTGACGTGAATCCCGGCTTCACTCAGTCGGTTGGCCCACCGAATGTTGGCCTCCTCGTCGAACCTGGCCTTGAGCTCCATGACCACGGCCACCTGCTTCCCGTTCTTCGCCGCCTCCATGAGGTAATCCAGGGCCTTTGTGTCCTCCGACGTCCGGTAGAAGGTCATCTTGATGGCTCGAACCTTCGGATCTCGGGCGGCCTCGAGGAGGAACCGCTCCACCGAGGTCTTGAAGGATTCGTAGGGGTGGTGGACCAGGATCGAGCCCCGCTCACGAATGATGTGGAAGATCGATCTGCCAGGCGCGACGGTGAGCTCGGCGTTGTCGACCGGTGTATGGGGGGGATCCCTGAGCTCCGGGAGATCGAGGGAGGCGACCTCCATGAGGTCTCGGTGTCCCATGATTCCGTTCTTCTCGAATACGTCGGCCTCCTCGTCCAAGCCCAACTCCGCCGCCAGCATTCCCCGATGGCCCGGGTTCATCCCCTTCTGAACCTCCAGGCGGACGATGGGAGCAAACCTGCGCTCTCGGAGCTCCGTCTGAATCACTGCGAGAAGGTCATCCGCGGTTTCCTCCTCGATCTCGGCGTTGGCATTCCGGGTCACCCTGAAGAGCTCACAGCTCTCCACGACCATCTCGGGGAAGAGGAGGTCTAGATTCTCCATCATCACCAACTCCAGGGGGACCGCCGCCCGCTTCTCCCTCAGCCAGAGAAACCGCGGAATGCCTTTCCCCACAGGCACCTTGACCCTGGCCATGACTGGGGTCACGTCGACTTCGTGGCGGATCCTGACCAGAAGGTTCAGGGACAGATTGGAGATGAAGGGGAACGGGTGGGCGGGGTCCGTTCCCTGCGGGGTGACGAGGGGATAGATGTTTTCCAGGTAGATCTGCCTCAGCTCGTCTTTTTCCTCCTCGGTCAAGTCTGCGTAGGTGGCCCTGAAAATCCCCTTCTCCCGGAGCAGCTGTTGAAGGTGGCTGCAGGCCTCATGTTGGCGCTGTTCGAGGTTCCTGACGATCTCGTAACAGGCGTCGATCTGTTCTCGGGGGGTCCTCCCGTCTACGGTCACGCGTGTGATCCCGGCACCCACCTGCTGCTTCAGCCCTCCGATGCGCTTCATGAAGAACTCGTCGAGGTTCGACCCGACAATGGCAACGAACTTCACCCGCTCCAAAAGGGGCTTCCGGGGGTCTTCCGCCTCCCGGAGGACCCTGTAATTGAAGTTGAGCCAGGTGATCTCCCGATTCAGATAGCAGGAGGGACTCTGGAGGTCGAAGCTCCCGTCCTCCCCGGGAAGGGGAAGGGGTGTCGGATCGGGGGGCGTTCGAGTAAGGCCCAAACCGGGGCTGGCCTCCAAGGGTGGCTTCGGATCTGAGCTCATGGTCCTCTCTGGACTCTTCGGCGGCGTCAACCCTAGGCAGGTCGACGGGTGTTCGGGTCTCCCTTGAGGGCCTTCTCCAGAGCGCCGCAGACCTCCTGCAAAACCCTCACTCTCGCATACCGCTTGTCGTTCCCTTCGAGGAGCGTCCATGGAGCCAGCTGAGTGCTGGTCCGCTCCACCATGTCGTTCACCGCTCGTTCGTAGGCGGCCCATCGATCTCTGTTCCTCCAGTCCTCTTCCGTCAGCTTCCAGGACTTCACGGGGCTCTCCGCCCTGGCCTGGAACCGGCGCTCCTGCTCCTCTGGGGTGATGTGGATCCAGAATTTCTTCAAGACGATTCCGTGATCCACCAGCTCGGACTCGAAATCGTTGATCTCCGCGTACGCCCGCATCCACTCCTTCTCGGTAGCGAAGCCCTCGATGCGCTCCACGAGGACTCGGCCATACCAGCTCCGGTCGAACACCGCTACCCGTCCAGCCCGGGGGACGTGTCTCCAGAAACGCCACAGGTAGTGATGGGCGCGCTCCTCCTCTGTCGGAGCGGACACCGAAATGACCTGGTAGTACCGGGCATCCAGGGCTCGAACCACCCGGCGAATCGCTCCACCCTTTCCAGCAGCGTCCCAGCCCTCGAAGACGAGGATCATGGACGTCCCTTTCGCCCTGGCATCCCGTCTCAGGGAATTCAGTTTCCCCTGGAGTCGGTTCACCGACTCCTTATAAGATGCCTTTGCCAGGGTCCGATCCATGTCCAGAGTGGACAGGATCGTGGCAGCGGTAGAAGAGGGGGCCGACAAAATCTGGGGGTTCCCTCCCGTATCGGAGTCTCCGCGACGGTCCCGGTCCTCCTCCCGCCCCGCCTGGGCCACTCCGGCACCTCGATGGTTCTGCTCCTCCTCGGTGAGGCCCACGCGAATCCGTCGGTGTAGGGTGGCCCCGACCTCCAGGTTCCGGAACCCGGAATCGAACCCCTCAACGATCTCCCAGGGGGCGGACCCCGTACTGGTCCGCATGATCAGGTGTTCCGCTACCGGCACAAAGCGGTCGTATTGCTTCCAATGCTTCCAATCCGTTTTCGTCACCCGCCAGGCATGGTGAGGGTCCGCTTCCAGGGCCTCGAAGGCCTTCTTCTGCTGTTTCTTCCCCAGGTGGAGCCAGAACTTGAGGATCAAGGCGCCGGATGCAGCCAAGGTCCGCTCGAACGCCAGGATCCGGGAAAGGGCTTGGTCGAACTGGTCCTGATTGATCTCTCCATAGACCCTTCGAATGAAGGGCTCCGAATACCAGGCTTTCAGGAAAAACCCGGTGCGCCCCGCTGGAGGCAGGTCTCTCCAAAAACGCCAGAAAGTCGGTCTTTCTGCCTCTTCTGTGGTCGGAGTATCGTAGGCTCTGGTGACGATGAGGCGGGTGTCCATCCACTCGTGGAGGGTGTTGACCGTCTCTCCCTTCCCCGCCCCGTCCACCCCGTGGATCAGGACAACTACCGGGAAATTCGCCCGCTTCAGGCGGAACTGGGCGGCGAGAAGTTCCTCCCGGAGGGCCGCCTCCCGTTCCTTGTACTCCTTCTTCGGCAGTGCCTGTCCAAGTTCGGCCGTTTCGAACACGTCGCCTCCCAAAAAAAGGGACGATCGGGAGCAAGACCCTACCCTCGGTCGTCTGGACCGGATCGCCCCCCGCGACGGCTTCAGATGCCTGTCTCGGGATTGTTACTCGATCACCCTTCCTCCTGATCCGTCTAGCTCGTATGAATTGAAGCTCACAGAAGGGTGGTTCCGGCCGACGTTATAAACTACTGTTTATTCCAGGCCACCGCACCAATTCCTTCAGTTCACCGATCCCTCCCGTGAGGGCGCGGGGACTGGGCAAACGACCCTTTTGGGAGCGGGTTGAGGAAGGAGGCCGTGGGTTTGGCGCCCCTGTTCGTCCTCGATAGTCGATTCCCCCAGGTCGATGTTCTGGGAGCCTTGTCCGACGAGTTCTCCCTGGACTGGGGTGCGCCGGAATCCGGACGTTCCACCTATTTCGATACTTTCGACTGGCGCCTATTCAGTGCCGGCCTCCAGCTCTCCGCTCGGCGACACCGACGCTCCGTGGAATTGACGTTGGAGGGGCCGGGCACAAAGCCATTGACCGGTAAGGCCAGTCGGTTTCCGACGTTCGGCAAGCTGCTCCCACCGGGGCCGCTTCGGAATCGGATAGAGCCGATCACCCGAACACGGCGACTCCTGCCCCTGGGTCATCTCCACTGGACGGTCGAACGCGCCGGAGTGATTGATGAGGACGGGATCCGATTTGCTTCAGTGGAGCTCAGGACCGGAGAGGCCAGCGGTCCTTCTTCACGGAAGACCTATCCTCTTCCCGCCACTCTCCATCTGCTGCCCGCCAAAGGCCATGGAAAGGCAACCAGGAAGGTCAGCGCCTTCCTCTGGCGGTCCTTTCGGCTTCCCAGGACCAGCCAAAGGGAGTTGGAGTTGGTCATGGGCGCGTTGGGAAGGACCCCGGGGCCGGACCCCTCCTCCGCCGAAATCACCCTCGATCCCGAGATGGAGGCCACCGCTGCGGCGAAAATCATTCAGAAGGCTCTCCTTTCGGTGATCAAGGCGAATGAGGCGGGCCTCCTACAGGATCTGGATCCTGAGTTCCTCCATGACTTCCGCGTCGGCATCCGGAAGACTCGATCCGCCTTGGGTCAACTGAAGGGCGTGTTTCCCCAGCAAGCCCGGAAGCATTTCCAGCGCGAGTTCCGATGGCTTGGAGACCGGACGGGCCCGACCCGGGACATGGACGTCTACCTCCAGAAGATCCCCGGGTATCAAGAGGCCCTCCCGGGGGGCGTGAACGACGAGCTACTACCCCTTGTGGAATTCCTGGAACGGAGGAAACGGCGCGACCATAACCGGCTCACCCGCACTCTGAAATCCAAACGCTACGCCAGGCTCATGGAGGACTGGGATGTGTTCCTGGCTGGATCGGTGCTGACGGGGCCTCCGCCTGCCAACGCCACCCGTCCCATCCTGGAAGTGGCCTCGGAGCGGACCTGGAGGGTGTTTGGGAAGGTGCTGAATTCCGGGAAGGCGGCGGGGAGGGATGCACCTGCCAAGGCCCTGCATCGGCTCCGGATAAACTGCAAGAGGCTTCGCTACCTCCTCTCCTTCTTCCGGAGCCTGTTCCCTCCGGAGGATATGAAACCCCTCCTCAAGGAGCTGAAACGCCTCCAGGATGTCCTGGGAGATTTCAACGACATTCAGGTCCAACAGGTGTTTCTCCGGCAGTTCGCCGAAGAGATGATGTATGCCGGCCTGGCCCCCCCGGAAACCTTCCTGGCCATGGGGCGCCTCATGGGCCAACTCGAAGCCCAGCAGGAGATCGAGCGGGTGGCGTTCACTAAGCAGTTCAAGACCTTCGCGGGGGACCGAAACGTCCGCCGGTTCAAGCGGCTTTTCCATGTTGAACGACCCTGAGAGACCTCCGGGCCGGGACCTTCGGCAGGATCACGCAGTCGGGCGATGTCCAGCGGGGGCGACCCCGAGCTCACCGCGTCGGGGAGGAGTTCTGACGCCGTGTGGCGCCGCAATCCCCCTGTGCCCTTAGGGTTTCGCCTGCGCACTGCTCGGCGGTCTCGCGGAAGTACCTCGGGAGCCTGCCACCTGGCAGGCCGCTCGGCTCAGCGGCACGGGGCCGTCAGCATCGTTGGGGCTCCTCGACGGAGCTGACAGCCCCGGGATCGCCTCGAGGAACCTGGAGAACTTCCCGACCCGGGACGCGGATGCGGATGGCGCGAGCTCCCGAATTCGGGCCAGCAGGGCCCCCATCCGGTTCTGATCAGCGGTCTCGACCTCTACCTCGAAGTGGACGATCCCCCCGGGCAACTCGGTTCTGTCCAGCTCCACCAACCCTTGATCCCCCACCTCCACCAGACAGCGGTGGTTCCTCATCCAACCGAGCCGACGAAGGTGTGTGATTCCCATGGAGGAGAAATGCTCCGCCATTTCCTCGGTCAGGTCCATGGCCACTTCGATACGGCGCCGGGGCCGGGGAAACAGCCCAGGGCCAAATCGGTGTAGAGGCTCTTCCACCTCCCACATTTCCCTCACCTCCCCATCCCAACCCCTGGGAACCTTCAGGGTCACGACTGGTTCCCGACGGGTCTCGAACCGGACCCTGAGGTACCCGAGGCCTTCGTGAAGGCGGTTCGGGTCATGCAAGTAGATGTTGAGTTGCTCTCTGCACTCCTGAACTGGAAGGGCCTCTCGGAGCCTGAGATAATCCTCACGGAGGAGCGTGAGCTTGGCTTCCGTCTCTATCTCGGCCATCTCACCTCCCGGAAGGAGTGTTGAAGAAGCGGGGCGAGTCCAAGGCGCTGTGAATCCCTATCCGGGCCTACCCGGCCAATCTCCAAACCTGAGCCACGAGGAAGACGATGACGAATCCCATGGCGAGGGGGAGAAGAGCGGACAGCGCTGTCCACCGCCAGCTCTTCGTTTCCTGGTAGATGGTGTAGAGCGTGGTGGAGCAGGGATTATGGAGAAGGCTGAAGAGCATGAGGTTCACGCCCGTTAGGGTCGTCCAACCACCGAGCCTGAGAAGCTCCCCCGTATCGGCCAGGCCCCGCTCGAACATCACCCCTGCTCCCTCCCCCACCCCGGCCGGACCGGCGATGAGAGCCGTGAGCATCAGGATCGTGGGGATGACGATTTCGTTCGCCGGTATCGCCACTACATAGGCCAGGAGAATCACCCCGTTCAATCCCACGAGGACTCCGAACGGCTGAAGCCAGCCGATGAACAGTTCGGCCAAGCTGCCGCTCCCGCCAGGGATGTTCGCCACCAACCAGATCAACGCTCCTGCCGGCAGAGCGAATACCACGGCTCGCCATAGGACGATCAGGGTCCGGTCGATCAGGGAGGTGTAGAGAGTCTGCAGTACCCTCGGGGGCCGGTAGGGGGGGAGCTCGAGACTGAACGTGGTGGCCTCCCCTTTCAGCACGCTCCTGGAGAGGAGCCAGGATGTGAGGAACATGAAGATGATCCCAAGGAGAGCCACCGAGACCACCGCAGCCGCTGAAAGAAGCCCGGCCCACGCAGCAGGAGCGAGAGCTCCGATGAAGATCGAGGCGATCAGAATTTGGGTGGGCCAACGCCCGTTACAGAGAGAGAAGTTGTTGGTGATGACGGCGACGAGGCGCTCCCGGGGGGAGTCGATGACCCGGGTAGCCACCACTCCGGCGGCATTGCATCCGAAGCCCATGCACATGGTGAGCGCCTGCTTGCCGTGGGCCCCGGCACGCCTGAAGAGGGAATCCAGGTTGAACGCGACCCTGGGGAGGTAACCAAAATCCTCCAGCAAGGTGAAGAGAGGAAAGAAAATGGCCATGGGAGGAAGCATCACGCTGACCACCCACGCTGTGGCCAAGTACATCCCGTCGAAGAGGAAACCGTTCAACCACCAGGGAAGGGAGGCGGCCTCCCCGAGCCCCTTCAAAGCCGGATGGAGGGTATCCACCAGGATTGAGGCCAAGAATGCTGATGGCACATTCGCCCCTTCGATGGTGAGCCAGAAGACTCCGGAGAGAATGGCCAACATCAGAGGGAACCCGAGCCACCGGCTCGTGAGCACCCGGTCCAGCCTCAAATCGAAGTCGTACTTGGCCTTCTTCAACCCCTTGATCATGGAGGCTCGAGCAATACTCTCCGCAGCCCCGAAGACGGCTTCCATGAGTCGATCGTGGAATCCCGGACTCAAGGTCCACCTGAGCGTGGCCGCAACCTCCAGGACCTCTTCCCCCTCCTCCTTCCCCTCCGCCCAGATCTCACCGCTTCGCACAGCCCCCTCCACGCTCTCATCGGCATTCAAGAGCCGGAGGGCCACCCAGCGCGCATTGGGGATCCCGGGGAATGCGTCCTCGATGGCCGGGATGAGTTGGGCAATCGCCGCCTCCAACTCGGCAGGGAGCTTCTCGATGCGGTGCGGGCGAGCGGCCGTCTCTCCATCCGCCATTCGCTGAATGGCCCGGAGAAGATCCGGAATCCCCTCCTTCTCCCGGGCGACGGTGGGGATCACCGGAACTCCCAGCTGTTGGGCCAAAGCCTCGTCGTCCACAGCGAAGCCGTGGCGCCGGGCCTCGTCGGTGAGGTTCAGGCAGACGATCACCCGGTCCGTGATCTCGAGAATCTGGAGAACCAGGTTCAGGTTCCGCTCCAACCGAGTGGAATCCACCACGACCACCGTTACGTCCGGACGGCCGAAGAGGATAAAGTCCCGAGCCACCTCCTCGTCGGCGCTCCCGGCCTGTAAGGAGTAGGTTCCCGGAAGGTCGACCACCTTCACCCGCTTCCCCTCGTAGGCGAAGGTTCCCTCGGCCCGTATCACCGTTTTCCCTGGCCAGTTCCCGGTATGTTGCCTGAGTCCCGTCAGGGAGTTGAAGACGGTGCTCTTCCCTGTGTTCGGGTTCCCTGCCAAGGCCACCAGGGTGTCCCACTTGCCGGGCTGAAGTCCGAGTTGGACCAGGTCCGCTGGCTGTGGGGAGGGCGCGCCTCGGTGCCTCGAGAGGGTCGTGGGCATGCTCACGCCTCACTCCCTCGGGGGTCC
This sequence comes from Gemmatimonadota bacterium, assembly GCA_039592115.1. Lineage (GTDB taxonomy): Bacteria > Gemmatimonadota > Gemmatimonadetes > Longimicrobiales > Gaopeijiaceae > JBDHCH01. The sequence goes on from JBDHCH010000019.1 coordinate 30,314, forward strand.
CCTCGATCAACTAGAATCCAGCGGGCTTGATCCCTCCGAAGTGCGATGAGGGCCCCCCGCACACGGAACGCCATTGGATCACCCGCCGCGCTCCGGAGCTCCGCCTCCACCCTCGTGCCCGGGACGAGGCCCAGATCCAGAAGGCGCCGCCGTTGGGGTCCCTGCAGGGCCGGATGGATCCCCAACACACGGGCGCCTTCTCCTGCACCCAATGAGGCCAGTGTCTCGTTGGACCCCTGCATCGGGTCCGCTTCAGGGAGGGGCTCCACGGTGACGGCCCGGGCCACGACCGACGGGAGGACCAGCTCGCGGCCTCCGGCCTCGAAGCGGACTCTTCCCGTCGTCGCCTCCAGGACCCTGACAAGCATCTGGGGGCTCAGCTCGGCAGCGGCGAGAGCCTCGAACACCTCTGGGGGTTCATCACCCAGGTGAACGATGGAGGCGACGTCGTTCGCTTTGAGGGCCGTGAGGGGGGAGCCGGTCAGAGCCGGCAACTCTCCGAGCGCAGTGGGAATCGGGTCCCCGTGGGGATCATAGAGGGGATGGCCGAGCTGGGCAGCCAGGGAATCCGTCTCCTCCGGGGAGAAGGAGTGCTCCCGACGCTCCGCTTCTCTGTGCCAGTCCGCCGGCTCGATCCCGGTACGATCGGCGAGGAAACGCTCCAGGAGGCGATGGGTCCGAACAATGTGCAGCGCGTACTCCCTCCCCTGATCCGTAAGGTGGAATCCCTCCGCGGACGCCGAAGCGAGTTCCAGCACCTCGAGCTTCCCGAGGAGCTCCAGTGCGTGATGTCTGGATACCGCCACCGAGCCGGCCACGGAGTCCACTGAACAGGTGCGTCCCGCGTACTCGCACTTGTACAGGTGCTTGAGTGTGTCCTCCAGCCGGACCCGCTCCGTCGTACCGAAGGAACGAACGAGGCGGGGCACCAACCCTCGGTCGGGCCAAAGAAGACCCGCGACAAGGACAACGGCGAGGCCGAATATCAGAAGGGCCAGGACAGGATCAATCATGAACTCATGGATTTGGTTATCTTTTAGGTCCGCCTAAAAATAAGATCCACATGCCCTTCCCGCAAGACTGACGTGGGGAGCGACGGACAGATGGACTAGCGGTTTTCGGCCTCGGAGGAGCCGCCTCCGCGTCAGAGGGGGAGGTCCACACCCACCCCCCCCGCAAGCGCTCGGAGGTAGATCAAACGAGCCGTGGCTACGTCCTCGATGGCCAGTCCGAGGTTCACGCTCATGGTCCGCTCTTCGGCCGACTCTCGCCCCGGTGCGGTTCCGACGACGATCTCCCCGAGATCGGCATAGGGGGCGGGGGTTTGGCCGAAGTACCCGACGGTTCGATAATAGGCCAGTTGGGCTTGGTCATCGGTGGCCAACTTGTCCGTCTCGGCCAGCGCCTCCCCAGTCCAGTACGAGTCGAAATCCAACGGGCAGGCGAAGCTGCCAGGAGCCAGCCATCCGGCAGGTATGGACGGGGTAGGGTCCTTCAGTATCGGTCCGCTGGTCACCACCAGATCCATCCCCCGGACCGCGTCCTCGGGCCGGTCCACGGGAATCACCTCGAGGCCCAGCTTCTCCCCCATCTCCTTGGCATAGCTCCGGGAGATGGCCGGATCGATGTCGAAGGCGTGCACCCTCTCCAAGGAGAAAAGGCAGGAAAGGGCCTCCAGATTCGTTCGACCTTGGAGCCCGCACGCGACGATCCCCGCCGTCCTGGAGTCGGGCCGGGCAAGGTACTTAGCCGCTACCCCGCTGGCTGCCCCGGTCCGCATCCCCGTGATCCATGTACAGTCCATGACCGCCAGGGGAAAGCCCGTCTCGACATCGTTCAAGACGAAGAGCCCGCTGATATAGGGCAGTCCGCGATCAGGGTTCTGGGGAAATCCTGAAACCCATTTCAGGCCTGCTGCCTTCGCCCCGGAGAGGAAGGCCGGCATGGCATGGATGAAGGCATCCTTTAGAGGGTGCACGCCGGGCTTCGGCGGCATCTCTGCGGTCCCCATCCCTTTCTCCCTCAAAGCCCCCTCCACCGCCTCGATCACGTCGTCCATGGGGATGGCCAGGGCTTCCACATCCGAACGGGAGAGGTATCGAAGGGTATGGTCAGGCATGGTGGATCTCCGGAAGAAAAGAAAGAGGCGGCCCTGGGGAATTTCCCCAGGGCCGCCCCCTTTTCGCCAGGGGTGATGTACCGGTCCCTAGCGCCGCTTCCGTGGCACATCCACTCGGCCAGCAACGTTGTCGTACTTGATGCTGCCGCTTCCATCCCGCTCAACGATGAAATCTCCGCCAACCCCGTCCACCTCGATGCTCCCGGAGCCGTCCCGAACGATTCGGACCGTCCCTTCGACATCCTGGGCGTCAATCTCACCCGAACCGTCGCTGACCGTCACCATCCCGCCGACGCCGGAGAGGTCGATCTCCCCGGATCCGTCGTCGATCTCCACATCACCGGTGACGTCCCAGAGCCGGATTTCCCCGGAGCTGTCGTCGATGCTGACAGATCCCTGGACATCGTGTACCTCGATCTCACCGGAGCTATCCTCGATGAACAGGTCGCCGAGGTTCGAGATGGCCATCTCGCCACTGGAGTCCTGGATGTCGGCCACCAACCCTTCCGGGACCTCAAGGCGCAGATCCAGTCTGGCGTAGCGCTCGCCCGAGAACCGCTGTCTGGACCAATCGGGATAATGGGTTTCCACGAGCACCGTTCCACCGCTCTCACGCGTCGTGAGTCGGAGGTCCTCGAGGAATTCCTCATGGGAGGCGCACGCTCTGGCGACAGCCCGGATCTCACTTAGGCCATCGATCCCGACGACCTCCAGAGAACCGGAGCCGGCCTTCAAGGAGAGCTGCCCGCCTGAGCTGACCGGAGCCGTGAAGCTCCGTTCAGCTTCGAACCGGCATCGGCTCTGGGGGGCATCCCAGGTCGCCTTGGCGACGTGGGTGTCCACGTGCACTATCGTATGGTGTGTGGATCTGTGGGCGTGGAAAAGTGGTGGACCGAAGAGGATCAATCCAGCGAGACCCGAGAGGGCGATAACAGCTTTCATGATGGGCTCCTGACAAGAGGTGGGGATCGCTCCCCCCTACGATCTGGAATGGGTGGAAGATTCAACCATCTGCCTTCTTTGACGCCAAGGACCCAACGGAGGTTGGAACCCTTGCACGATCTTCTCTGTCGATATATCGTGATATATATCGGGCGATATATCGCAAGGAGCAGTGTCCGCCAAGCCGGGATATTCGATCCGGATAGGCGATGAATGCCAAAGGAGGACAAAACCCATGTGGGACAAGGACTGCTGGGGTGACTTCGGATTCGGGGCGTGGGGGGGACGTGAGGGAAAGGGGAGTCGGCGATTCCGCTGGAACCTGTTCGAACGTGGCGATCTGAAATTCGTGATCCTCCGCCTGGTGGCGGACAAGCCGATGCATGGCTACGAGGTCATGCAGGCGCTGGAGGAAGAGTCAGGCGGAGGGTACAAAGCCAGCCCGGGCTCGGTCTACCCAACCCTTCAGATGCTGGAGGACGAGGGACTCCTGACCTCAAGGGAAGAGGACGGGAAGAAGATCTATGAGATCACCGACGATGGCACTGCCTATCTCGAAGAGCACGGCGACATCGTGGACAAGATCTTCGACCGGGTCGGCGCCTTCGCAAACGGTTTCTTTGGAAAAGACACCCGGGGCCTCACCTCCTCATTTTCCCGCCTCGCCCAATCCTGTTTCGAGGGCACCTTCTCCGGGCGACTGGATGAGGAAGCCATTCGGACCATCACAGAGATCCTGGATCGGGCACGGGAAGAAGTAGAGGAGGTAATGCGGAGTCAGAAACGGGCGACGGCGAACCCGGAGGGGGTTGAGGAGGGAGAGGCCGAATAGAAGGACAGGAGTGGCCGGGGGCCCGTGAACGCACCTAGTTTCCGAAATGACAAACAGAACGGAAACACGACCCCACCGGAGGAGTTCCTGATGCGTCCCTTGGCCAACCTCCCGCCCGAGCCCTGTGGCCGGCCCGATTTCCGCGCGGCCCTCGTGTTCCTGACGATCCTCGTGGCCGCGA
>JBDHCH010000020.1:0-32740 GCA_039592115.1 Gemmatimonadota bacterium
TACGGAGAGGACGAGCTAGCTGATGGACGGGAGCTGCTCGATGCTCTCCGGGGCCGCCTCCCGGAACTTCTGCTGATGCTGGTGCCGAGTGAAGCGGACGGAGTGCCGGTTCATACTCTGTTGGCCGGTCCGGCAGCGGATCGCGTGGAAGCAGAGAACCTCCGGGCTCCCATCGCGGAGGTGCTGGTCCGGGAGGACCCAGCCTCCTGGTCCGTCCGGGAGACGCCCCGCGCCTTCTATCTCGGGGAGCGCGGCACGCTCGCCGAAGCGGAGGATTACCTGGACTCCGTGGCCACCGGCGGCCTCGAGGCCTACATCCTTCACGTGACGTTCCCGGATCCGGAGGGGTCAGAAAGCTATCAGGTCCTTACCGGTGCCTTTGCCGGAGTCCATGACGCTCGGCTCCTCCAGCTGACCCTCGAGGAGTTGGGGTTCAGAGACGCGCCCCTCATCGAACGAAGGGGCCGCCTCCCCGAATGAAGCTGAAAGCCCTCAAGGTTCACGGGTTCAAGTCCTTTGCGGATTCCACCGAAGTAGAATTCCACGAAGGCATCACTGCGATCGTCGGCCCCAACGGATGCGGGAAATCGAATATTTCCGATGCGATCCGATGGGTTCTGGGCGAGCAGCGTCCGACCGCCATCAGGGGTGCGAAGATGGAGGAGGCCATCTTCCAGGGCACCGTGAATCGGCGGCCGGTGAACCGCGGAACCGTTTCCCTGGTCGTTTCCAACGAGGATGGCGCACTTCCCGTACCCTTCGAAGAGGTGGAAGTGGGCCGGACCGTGTATCGGGATGGGGGGAGCGACTATTCCATCAACCGTAGCTCCTGCAGGTTGAGGGATGTTACGGACCTCTGCAGGGATACCGGACTCGGAGCCAACGCATACGCGATCATCGAAAACCGGATGATCGATGCGATCCTTTCGGACCGGGCAGAAGAGCGTCGGGGCCTATTCGAGGAGGCGGCGGGGATCGGGAAATACAAGGATCGCCGGAAAGCTGCGCTCCGGAGACTGGAACGAGCCGAGCTGGATCTCCAACGGCTGGACGATGTCATCGGAGAAGTGGAGACGAAAGTACGATCTCTTGCCAGGCAGAAGGGGAAGGCACAGCGGTACCAGACCCTCCGGGACCGGCGGTTGGCCGTGGAGGTTTCCGTGGTCCGGCACCAGTTGGAGACGCTGAGGGAGCGCCTTCGGGAGGTGGAGCGAGAGCTGGCTGGGGATCGCGAACTCGGTGAAGGGTACTTGGCGGAGCTCAGGTCGGCCGAGACTCACTTCGAAACGCTCAGACTTCGGCAGGTGGAGGTGGAGAAGTCTCGGACCAAGGCTGCGAAGGCAGTGGAGGAGATCCGCCATCAACTCGTTACCTGGGAGCGGGATCTGGCGGTGGCGGAGGAGCGGTCCACCTACGCGAAGCGCCGGATATCCCAGATCGGGGGGGAGAGGGAGGAATTACACTCCCGTACGGTGGCTCTTGAGGGTGAGCGGGAGAGGTTGGCAGGCGCGGTCGCTGCCCTATCCGACGAACTCGAGCTGCTGACCTCAGAGCGGGCGCGCCGTGCGGCGTCGGTGGAGGAGAGGCGACAGGTGCTGGAGGAAGCCAGGACGGAGCTGGAGACCCTGGAGTCCGCTCTCACGGAGGTGACCCGGCGGCAGGCCCATCTCGAGGGCGAGTCCGTATCGGCAGATGGGCAGGCTACCGAGTTGGACCGGAACCTCGATCGCCTGCAAGGGCAGATGCGGGATGCCTCCAATGCCCTCACCGACGTGACGAACCAGGGCGACCTTTTTGCGGATCGACTCCTTCGCCTGAAAGTGGAGCAGGATGTGGCAGCGGAAGCCGTGTCCCGTGGCAAGGAGTCGGTACGAGAGACCAGGCAAGCTCTGGAGGCCTCTCGGGAGAACGAGAGAACGGCCGCCGCTGCCGCCTCATCCCTGGAAACTCGCCTGGAGGCTCTGGAGGGACTGGAACGGGCACAGGAGGGCATGGAGCCCACAGTGAAAGCCGCGTTGGCTTGTGGCCACGCGGGTGTCCTGGGGACCCTTGGAGACTCCCTGACCGGCGATCCTGAGGTGATGCGGGCTGTCGAATCCTACCTCGGGCCTCTGACCCAGGGCCTGGTCGTCAGGGACGAGTCTGCGGTCGCCGACCTCCTGGAATGGTACCGGGGAGCCTGGGCGGGGCGGGGCGGGTTGGTTCTCTTCCCCCTCACGCGGGTGTCAACGACTGAGCCTGGACAAGGTGGGACGCTCCTGGAGAACCTCGTCTTGGAGGGTGCTGGGGCGCCGTGGGTCAGAAAACTTCTGAGCGGTATCGATCTGGATCGGGATGCGTCTCTCCCGAAGCCGGGTGACGGAAAGCAGGTCCTCACCCTCTCCGGGACCGCCGTGGATGATCAGGGAGTCGTTCGCCTCGGCAGCCCTTTGGGTAGCTCCGGGATCCTTGAACGGAGGGAGGAGATCAAGCGGCTGGTCGAGGACCTGGAGGCGGCGAGGGCCGGGGCCCGGGACGCTACAGCTGATCGAGAGGGGAAGGAAGCTCAGTACCAGGCGGCCGAGGGTGCGCTGGAAGATGCGTGGAAGGCCTTCCGGGACGCGGAGGATGCGTTCCGATCCTCCTCAGCCGAAGCCCAGGCCCAGAGCGACAAGAAAGCCAATCTCGACCGGCAACAGGAGGAGCTCGCAAGACAGGTGGAGGGGACCCGGGCAGCACGTGACCGGGCAGTCGAACGGGGGAGAGTGGCAGTTGAGGACCGGACGATCCTCTCAACAGAGGCCCAGGCTCTCAGGGAGACGGAAAGATCCCTCAGGGAACAACTGGCGAGTGCTCGGGAGGCCTGGGAGGGGGCCAGAGGTGAAGAGGGGAAGATCGCGTTGGAGCTCGCTCGGAAAGAGGGGGATGTTTCCCGACTCGAGGAGAGGCTCTCCGACGTGGATTCCGCCCTCGGGGAAGCCCGGGGTCGCGCCGAGGCCCTTCATCAGGAGGAGAACACGCTCCTTGAGGAAGAGGCAGCGGTGAGCCAACTCAGGGAGGAAGGTGGCTCGGCCACGGAAATACTGTTCGCGAAGAGAGATGAGGCGGAAGGAGAGCTTCGGAGGAAGGATGAAGCTGCAGCCCTCGTGGCCGAATCCCTGCAGGAGGCGGACCGGAGGGTCCGTGCTTCCCGTGCGGAGGAACGGGAGGCATTGGACCGTCAGCACCGCATGGAACTGGAAAAGCAGGAACTTTCCGGCCGGATTGGACGGATCCAAGACCGCCTCGAAGGGGAGTGGGGGAGGCCCATCGAAGTCCTTCTGGCCGAGGCCGAGCCCATTGACGGGGAGCCGGACGAACTCAAGGACGAACTGAGAGACATCGTCGAAAAGCTGGAAAAGATCGGCCTGGTCAACATGTTGGCCGTGGAGGAGCACCAGGAGGAGAGTGCCCGGCTGGAGTTCCTTCTAGAACAGAGAACCGACCTGAAAGAGGCCAGGGACGATCTGAGGGCCGCCATCAAACAGATCAACGAGACGGCCACCCGTCTTTTCAACGACACGTTCGGGGAAATTCGAGACAACTTCAGGGCCACCTTCCACCGCCTGTTCGAGGGAGGCGATGCCGACCTGTGGCTGGAAGACGAGGGGGATCCCCTGGAATCCATCATCGAGATCCACGCCTCTCCAAAGGGGAAGAGAACCCAGAGAATCGACCTGCTGTCCGGGGGAGAGCGGGCCCTCACGGCCCTGAGCCTACTGTTCGGCATCTACCTGGTGAAGCCCAGTCCCTTCTGCGTGCTGGACGAGGTGGATGCTCCCCTGGACGAATCCAATATCTACCGGTTCATCCGGCTTCTTCAGGAGTTCAAGGAGCAGACCCAGTTCATCGTGATCACCCACAATGCCCGGACCATCGAGGCGGCAGACTGGATTTATGGGGTGACGATGGAGGAGCCCGGGGTGAGCCGAGTCGTGGGGGTCCGGCTGGAGGATGCACTTCAAGCAAGTGGGTCGGCGGCCTGACGGCCGCCAAAAGGCCTTCCCGACTCTCCTTCTCTTTCTCCTCCCGTTCCTTTCGGGGGGAGAAGGGCTGCCCGACCCGGGGCGGCTCCGTACTCCTGATCCGGATGTCAGCCTCTGGGTGTTCTTCTCCGACCAGGCTTGGGAGAACGGTGGCCCACGAGCGTTGCTTCACACCGTAGAAGCGAAGCCCAGGTACTCAAGCCGTTGGCTGAGGGCGGTCAGCGTACAGGTCCCTGTTGACCGGGTGGCCGACCTCCAGGAACTGCCAGGGGTCACCGAGGTGAGGAAGGTGGCTCACCTCCTTCCTTCAACCATGCCCCGCAGGCCTCCCGACCTTCGGGCGGATGTCAGGCCTACCGGGGGCAGAGGCCCGGGGGCGGTCCGTGGGATCGGGCTGCCCCGACCTGCACTCCAGTCAGTGGACTCCATTTATGGGGATCTGGGGGAAGCCCTGGAGGCCCTGGGGATCCCCCAGGCCCACGCGTTGGGATTCGACGGGACCGGGGTACGGGTGGGGATTCTCGACGGTACCTACAGAAGTGGACATGCGACTCTGAGAAGCAGGCCACCCCTGGCAATGAGGGACTTCGTCGACCAGGACGAGTCGGTCTTCCCCGATCCCGGAGACCCCCCGGAGGCAGCTTCCCATGGCACGGCTCTGTGGTCTCTGGTCGCTGGGGACCTTCATGGAGTGCTGAGGGGGAGTGCACCTGGAGTGGAGATCATCCTTGCGCGGATCCGGGGGTTCGGAGACCTGGTCGCTGCTGACGAAGACCGGTGGGTGGCCGGCCTGGAATGGCTCGAGAGTCAGGGAGCGAGGATCATCCTTTCGGGTGTGGGATTTCGCACTTTCCAGGAGTCCGGGTATTCCATCGAAGACCTGGATGGCGATGGGACGCCGGCCACGCGGGCGGCGGACCAGGCGGCCCAGAGGGGCGTCCTTGTGGTCGCACCGGTAGGGAACAACGGCCCGGCCTTTCAGACTCTCGAAGCCCCTGCGGACGGAGACTCCGTGCTGGCGGCGGGGGCCGTGGATTCGAGGCGGGTTCCCACTGCGTTCACCGCCAGCGGACCCACGGCCGACGGGAGGGAGAAACCGGACCTATACGCCCCGGGGTTGTCGATTCCGGCGGCCTCGGCTCTGGGTGACCAGACGCTGGAGAGCGTGTCCGGGACAGAGTTCTCAGGGGCGCTGCTGGCCGGAGCCGGGGCGTTGCTCGTGGAAGCGTACCCTGATGAGGGCCCCATCGAGATCCTGGAACTGCTCCGGCGCTCGTCGACGCACGAAGCCGGAGCAACGGTCGGAGTACCGAATGTGGCGTCGGCCATCATTTTCCCCGAGGGGGTGAGTGCGCTTCCGCTCCAGGAGATGACCGGTGGGGGGGAACTCACGAACCTCTCTCCTCAGTTTCGGTGGTCAGTCTCCACACTCCATCCCCTGGGGCTTCCCGTTACATTCCACCTGGAACTGGCGGAAGACTCCCTGTTCAGGACGATCCTGGTGTCGGATTCGGTCATGGGGACCTTCGCCCGGCGATTCGAAACGCCCCTCCCCCCCCGCACCAGACTCTTCTGGAGGATCCGGGCCCGGTCCGTCCAGGGGGTGGAGCGCACCACCGAGGATCAGGGGCCCTTCCTGGTCCCCTCCTGGGTGAATTTGGATGTCTTGAACGACCCCGGCGGAACAGAGTTGGCGGAGCCCCGACCCCGCTTTCGCTGGAGTTCGCCGGAACTCCTGCCCCCCGCCGGTCCTCTCACCTTCGAGCTGCAGGTCGTATCCGATCGGGAGACAGAGATCATCCAGCGGCACCCTGACCTGGAAGATATGGAGTTCCGAATCCCGACGCCTTTGCCCTTCAATGTCCCACTTCGATGGAGAGTGATTGCAGGGAGCATAGGAGGCGTTGCGGACACAGTGACCAGCGCCGGGCCGTTCGTCGTGACGAGCGGGGGTAACCCTCCGGCTACCCTGCTTTATCAGAATTTCCCAAACCCGTTCCCGAACTCGGGTGTCGGGTCGATGGAGACGAGGATCTGGTTCGACCTGGCTGAGACCTCCAGGGTGGAGTTGGCGGTCTTCGATCTCCGGGGACGCTTGGTGAAGCAGCTCGTGCCCCGGAGGGGCTGCCCCCCGGCAGAGCTTTCGCCCGGCGTGTACGGAAGGGAGGCGGGTGCTGGAGAGGACCCCTGCCATCTCTTTTTGTGGGACGGACGAGACGATCGGGACCGGGCAGTGCCCCCCGGAGTGTATCTGCTGCGCCTGAAAGCTGGCGGCGTCGTCGAGGTCCGGCGTGTCGTCTACTGGCCATGAAACTCTGGATTCTCGGCTCCGGCACCCTTAGACCCCACCGGGATCACGGGTCTCCAGGGTTCTGGCTGGAGGTGGGCGAAGAACGCATTCTGTTGGATTGCGGCCCCGGGACGCTTCAGACGGTTGAGAGGCTTGGGCTACCGTGGCAGAAGGTCACACAAATCGTGGTCTCCCACTTCCACACCGACCACGTCGCCGATCTTGGCCCGTTCCTCTTCGCATTGAAGCACGGGGTCGCGCCCCCCCGAGTTCAGGCCCTCCGGATTCTCGGCCCCAGGGGGATTTCGGCCCACCTGGACGCACTCGCCGGGGCCTTCGGAGATTTCATCCTGGAGCCCGGATTTCCTCTTGAGGTAACGGAGATGCGGCCTGGCGAAGTCTGGAGTCCGCCTGGCTGGGCCTTCAGGCTCAGAGGCCGGGCGACGCCCCACACCGAGTCCTCCCTCGCCTTCCGATTCGAATCCGAAGAGGGGGCATTGGGCTACACCGGGGACACTGGGCCAGACGACGGCTTGGGATTTTTTTTCGAGGGGTGCGATGTCTTGGTTGCCGAGTGCAGCAACCCCGATGGTAGCCAGGCGCCGAACCATCTGACCCCAGGAGCCCTGGCGGCGATCGCGGAGGTCGCGAAGCCGCGGCTTCTGGTTTCGGTGCACGCCTATCCTCCCCTCGATCCACTGGCAGTGCCGGACCTGGTTCGGGGTGCGGGGTATCTCGGCCGGGTGCTGGCCGGCCGGGACGGGGTTTCCGTGACCTGGGACCAGAGGGGCTTGGCCGTTCGGGACCCGGGCGCCTGAGGTGTGGCCGCGGCCTCTTCCGGCCAGTTATCTTCCTCCTATGGAAAGTTTCCGGGAGCCGAGAACTCCCGGTTCAACCTAGATTGGTTGGGATCTCATGCTCGTCGTAATGAAACACAACGCCTCCGCCGATCAGATTCGGGATGTCGTGGAGGTGATTCAGGAGCTCGGTTACGAAGCCCGGCCCATTCCTGGACGACAGCGGACGTCCATCGGCCTGATCGGGAACGATGGGCAGGTGGAGCCGACGCTCTTCCAGAGTCTCTCGGGGGTCTTGGAAGTGATTCCCGTGAGTCATTCCTACAAGCAGGTGTCGAGGGAATGGCGGGATGAGGACACGATTGTCGAACTGTCGAACGGCACCCGGCTAGGCGGTTCCGAGGTCGCACTCATGGCCGGCCCCTGCGCAGTGGAGAGCGAAGACCAGATTCTCCAGACGGCGGAAACCCTCCGGGCGGCAGGCGCCACGATCTTGAGGGGCGGAGCCTTCAAACCCCGGAGCTCGCCGTATTCCTTCCAGGGGCTGGGCGTGAAGGGCCTCGAGTTCCTTTCCAAAGCCAGGGAACAGACGGGGATGGCCATCGTCACTGAAGCCCTGGACATCCAGACCGCAGATCACGTCGCGGACTACGCTGACATCCTCCAGGTCGGCGCCAGGAACATGCAGAACTACCCCCTCCTGAGAAAGGTGGGGAAGATCGGTAAGCCCATCCTTCTGAAACGGGGGATGTCGGCCACAATCGAAGAGCTCCTCCTGGCCGCGGAATATGTCCTCGCGGAGGGCAACCCGAACGTGATCCTTTGCGAGCGAGGCATACGCAGCTTCGACACCCAAACCCGGAACCTCCTCGATCTCACGGCCATCCCGGTGGTCAAAGCTCTTTCCCACCTCCCCATTATCGCCGATCCGAGTCACGGGACCGGGGTCCGGGCCAAGGTGACGCCCATGGCCCGGGCTGCGGTGGCTGCAGGGGCCGACGGTTTGATGGTGGAAGTGCACCCGGACCCGAATCACGCCCTCTCGGACGGGGCCCAGTCTCTCTACCCGGAACAGTTCGAGGAGTTGGTGACGCAGATCCGTGTCATCGCGAGGGCCATCGGCCGGGAGCTCACCCCCTCCCTCTAAGATCCAGAGCCAAGCGGCGGTGGTACCCTGGGACACCCCGACTTTTCAAATCGGGCCGGGGAGGTCCCCTCTCGCCCTGTTCCCGCCCCCTCTTCAGCGCCACCTCTTCAAGGGCCGTTGTCGCGGAAGGAGGAGGGGTGGACCCAACAGAACTCGGTCGAAAAGGCGAAGAGGAAGCAGCGCGCTTTCTCGAGGCCCGAGGATGGAAGATACTCGGGCGGAATGTCCGCTTGGGGAGGCGGGAGGTGGACGTGATCGCAAGCAGAGGGCAGGTTCTGGCCTTCGTAGAGGTGAAGAGCCGGAGTGGAGAGGGGTATGGGGACCCTTTGGAGGCGATAACCGAAAAGAAGAGACGGGAAATCGCCCGAGCGGCGGCGGGTTGGCTGAGGGAGCACGCCCATGCTCACACAAGCATCGTCCGGTTCGATGCGATCGGGATCCTGTGGCCCCGAAACGGCCCTCTGGTCATCTGCCATATTCAGGATGCCTGGAGAATGGGATGAGCCTGTAAACCCCTTATATTACTGGCCTTTTCGGCGGTCTGTGCTTGACGAAGCTCGGGGCTGGAAGTAGCTTCAAGTGTGCCCCAGGTCCGCAGAGCGAAAGCCCACGAATCCCGTCAGGACCCCGCAGGTAGCAGCGGTAAGTGTGGTGATCGTTGCTGCGGGGTGCCTGGGGCATTTTCTCTCTAGCAACGTCCACGACACCGCCTCCTGAGCTCCGCATTCGTGTCACACACAGCTCTCGCCAGGAAATATCGACCGAAGCGTTTCTCCGAGGTGGCTACCCAGGAGCACGTCTCAGAGACCCTCCGGCGCGCCATCGCCAGCGACCGCGTCGCCCACGCCTATCTCTTCTGCGGACCCCGGGGCATCGGGAAGACCACTTTGGCCAGGGTCCTGGCCATGGCTCTCAATTGCCCGAACCGAGACGAGGGTGGGGAGCCGTGCGGAGCTTGTGAGAGCTGCGAACGGATTTGGGGGGGACAGACGGCCTTGGATGTCGTCGAGATCGATGCGGCCTCCAACAGAGGCGTGGACGACGCTAGGGACCTTCGGGAACGGGCCATGTACGCCCCGTCCGAGGAGGGCAGGTTCAAGGTCTACATCCTGGATGAGGCCCATATGCTCACCCGGGAGGCATGGAACGCTCTCCTCAAAATTCTCGAGGAACCCCCGCCCCGTGTGATCTTCATCTTTGCTACCACTGAACCCCAGAAGATCCAGCAATCTGCTTCACCCATACTCTCCCGCTGCCAGCGCTTCGATTTTCGGCGGATCGGGGTGGGTGACATCACCAAGCGGCTTCAAGAGGTTCTGGCAGGTGAAGGCTCCGACGCACCCGAGGAGAGCCTGAGAACAATCGCGAGAAGGGCCGATGGTGGGCTGCGGGATGCGTTGTCCCTTCTAGACCAGGTTCTGGCCCTCACCGGGGGCGAGATCTCCCAGGAGGCGGTGAGACGGGTTTTGGGATTGGTGGAAGAGGACCGGTACGCAGAGCTCATGGACATCCTCCGGGAGAGGCGCCACGGGGATGTGTTCTCCTTTGTCGAGGGCCTTCTCGATGAAGGCTACGACATGGTAGAGTTCCATCGAGGTCTCATCGATTATGTCAGGATCCTTCTCCGCGTGAGTCTGGGGGGCGGGGCGGAGGGGTTGGAAATCCGAGAGGATCAGATTGAAGCCTACCGAGCCAGAGCCGAGGGGTTTTCCCCTGGGGACCTCATCCGGATGCTCGCTCAGGCGACGGAGCTTGAGGCTACTGGGAGCCTCCGGCGAAGTGCCCATCCGCGGCTCCTCCTCGAGATGCTCCTCCTCCGGATGAGTTACCAGGACCGGACCGTGGAGCTGGAGGCTCTGATGAGAGGTCTGGGGCCGGAGGACTCGCCTCCGACCCCCCGGCCGGCGGCTGCGTCCCTGCCCACGGTTCAGGATTCATTCACCTCTCAGGACCCTGCTGCACCCTCCCCTGAGGTGGCTCCCGAACCGCCTCCGGCTTCGGGGAGGCAGACTGCGGGCACCCTGGCGGAGGCCTGGAATCTGGTCCTCGAGGGCCAGCATGACCTCCCCAGAGGAGTGCTGCCTTTCCTCAAGGCTGCCTCAGCGGATCTTTCCGCAGACGGCCAGGTCCGACTAAGAATCCCAGGGGGGCCGGCCATGGAGCGTGTGAGCGAGCCGGCCACCATCCAGGCGTTGAAGGGGGCGCTCTCGAGCTTCGGGCACGAGTCCGTCGAGATCGTGCTCGCCGAGGAGCACCGTTCAGATCTCAAGGCCCCGCGGATCACCCAAGACACCGTGCGAGAGGGGCGCCTCGAGGAGCTCGTGGAAAAGGAACCCGCTCTCGGCGAGGCGGTAAGAGAACTCGATCTCGAGCTCTTGGACTGACCGTGAACGAGCCGCGGGTGCAGAGTCCTGCTCTCGACCTCATCCACACCCATTCGGACAAGCGGGAATGAATAACCTTCAGCAACTCATACAGATGGGACAGCAGCTCCAGTCGAAGGTATCGGAGCTCCAGGAGCGATTGGAAGCCGAAGAGGTCTCCTCTTCTGCAGGAGGGGGCATGGTGAAGGCCACCGTCAACGGGAAAGGCACAGTCAAGGGGTTGACCATCGATCCCACGGTCGTGGATCCCGAGGACGTGGAGATGCTGGAGGACCTGGTTCTGGCGGCGGTGTCCGAGGCGCAGAGCAGAGCGAGGGGCCTTTACGAGGAGGAGATGAGGAAGGCCACCGGCGGCCTCCCAATGCAACTCCCCGGGCTCTTCTGATCGGGGCCCCGTCTCCACACCTGGCTATGTCCGTCATCGAACAGTTGGCCCAGGAGCTGTCACGGTTCCCCGGCATTGGTCCGAAGACCGCCCTCCGGCTGGTCTACCACCTCATGAAACGACCGAAAGAGGAAGCTCACGGGCTGGCTCGTGCGATCCGTGAGGTGGCGGACAAGATCAAACCCTGCCGAAGGTGCGGGAACTTCAGCGAGGGGGATCTTTGTGACGTTTGCGCGAATCCCCGAAGAGACCCGTCGCTGATCTGTGTGGTGGAGGAGGCCTACGAGGTTGGGGCCATCGAGAGGACGGGCCAATTCCAGGGCCAATACCATGTCCTTGGGGGTCACCTTTCGCCTTTGGACGGCATCGGCCCGGAGCAGTTGAACGTTCGAGGCCTCATGGAAAGGCTCGATTCCGAGGGAAGCAGTGTTCAAGAGGTCATCGTGGCCACGAACGCATCGGTAGAAGGGGAGGCCACGGCAGTTTACCTTGAGAATATGATACGGCCCCTCGGGCCCCGGGTCACTCGGCTGGCGAGGGGGATTCCGGTAGGAAGCGATCTGGAGTACGTGGACGGCACGACCATCGCCGAAGCGCTCACTGGCCGACGGGAGATGTAAGGAAGAGGGGAATGAAAAGAACCCTGAAGACTGCAGGATTTGCCCTCGCCGCTGTCGCGGCCGCCGGCGCCGTCGCGGCCCTCGTGGTGCGGGACCAGTTGGACCGGCACCAGCGGAATCTCTTCAGCCCGTACCCTCTCAGGAGGCTAGCCTGTCTCGGTCACATGGCCCGGGCAGAAGCCTCCGTCGGGAACATCAACCTTCTCCGGGACTTCGTGGCCTGGGAACGGAAGAAACTCCTCAGAAACCGTGCCCGGGTGATCCTGAAACGGATGGAGGATCAGGCCAGAGACAAACGCCCTGAGACTCCTGGAGATCTGGGGTAGGCGCGAACTTGCCAGAGACAAGCGGGTCCACGAGTTTTAGAGCTTCTGCCAAGCCCGGGGCCGGCTTCGCTTGCCGAGTCCTTTCACGCAACAAACGGGAGGCTGGACTGTTGAGGAGAGCCCCGATCCAGGTGAGAGGAGCGTAGCCTTCGATCATGTCCATGATCAACTACGCGAGCCGGGAGATCAACTGCAAGGTAGTCTATTATGGGTCCGGCCTGGGTGGGAAGACCACGAACCTCGAGTACGTGTACTCCCGGGTGAACCCCGACGCCAAAGGGAAGATGATCTCCCTTGCGACGGAAACGGAGCGGACCCTCTTCTTCGACTTCCTCCCCATCGACCTTGGGGAAATCAGGGGCTTCAAGACACGCTTCCACCTCTATACCGTGCCGGGACAGGTCTACTACAACGCCAGTCGCCGTCTGATTCTCAAAGGCGTTGACGGCCTGATTTTCGTGGCCGACTCACAACGCTCACGCCTCGAAGCCAACATCGAAGCCATGCACAACCTGTACGAGAACATGGAATCGTACGGGTACGACATCGACAGCATTCCTTTCGTTATCCAATACAACAAGCGGGACCTGCCCGACATCATGAGTCCCGAGGAGCTCAGGTCGGTCCTGAACCCAATGGGCCTCCCGGACTTCGAAGCTGTGGCCATCGAGGGGGAGGGTGTGTTCCCGACCCTCAGTGCAGTCAGCAAAATGGTAGTCAAATCCCTCAGCTGAGGCGCCCATGGCCCGCGGCCGTCTCAACCTTCCCAACGTCATCACCCTCGGCAGGATCCTTGCCTGCCCGGCGGTGTTCTTTCTCGTACTCACTCCGTCCGTTACCCCCCGTCTCTTCGCGTTCGTGCTGTTCCTTGCCGCGGCGATCAGTGACCTTTGGGACGGGTACCTGGCCCGGAAACATGGGCTCATCACTGACCTGGGGAAGCTTCTGGACCCGTTGGCGGACAAGCTCCTCCTCGTTGCCACGTTTGTCCCGTTCTACATCCTCTCCCATGGTGGGACCCCGGTGGGGCCTCTCCCATTCCTGGGACCGCTACCCCTCTGGGTGGTGGTGATCATATTCGGCAGAGAGGTCTTCATCACGGCGTTCAGGAGCTTTGCGGCGGGCAAGGGAGTGGTGATCTCGGCAGGCAAGTCCGGAAAGTACAAGGCTTTTTTTCAGGTCCTTTTCATTGGGGGCCTCCTTCTCTGGTATCCTCTCGAGATGCTTTCGCTGGAGAGGGGGTGGGGAGGAGGTTTCTGGACATTCTGGACCTACCTGCATGGTGGCTGGATCGTGGTGATGCTTTCTGCCGCCCTGATCCTCACCGTTTTCTCCATGGGCGACTACCTCTGGGGATACCGACGTCTTCTCGGGGCTGGGCGTTGACGAGGACAGGTCCCGGCTTCTTGCCCCCAGCCGCGGTGGTGGGGGTGGGGGATGAGCTGCTCCTGGGACACACCCTGAACACGAACGGCTCCTGGCTCGGCCAAGAACTCTCCCTGCTCGGCTTCGAGGTTGTCCGGCATGAAGTGGTCGGAGACACCAAGGCGGAGATCCAGGGGGCCCTTCTGAGAGGGGCCCAGGCAGCGGAGGTCGTTGTGGTTACCGGGGGGCTGGGACCTACCCCCGACGACCTCACCCGTACCGCGGTTTCCGAACATCTGAACGCTCCACTGGAAGAGAGCCCCGAATTGGTCGAGTGGTTGACGGAGCGTTTCAGAGCCAGGGGTTTCCAGGAGCTGCCCGCCAACAACCGCGCCATGGCTCTGATCCCGAGCGGGGCCGAGGCCTTCCCCAACCCGGTGGGGGCAGCTCCCGGCTTGATGCTTGAACTGACGAGCGGAGGGATTTGCATCCTTCTTCCAGGGATCCCGGCTGAGATGAGGGGGGTGTTCGCCGAGAGCGTCCGTCCGTTCCTGAAACGTAGGTTCGGCCATAGGCTCCTCCCGGTGTCTCACCGAACCATCCACACGACAGGAATCCCGGAATCCCTCCTGGCTCAGGAGATAGAGGCACTTCTCCCTCGGGACCTGGGACCTGTCTCTCTGGCCTTCCTGCCGGACAAAGGGGGGGTTCGGATTCGTCTCACGGCAAAGGGAGTGGAGGTAGGTGAAGCCGAGTCCCGGTTCGATGCCTTGGAGAAGCGGTTTGAGAGTCTTCTTCGGCCCTACCGGTTCTCTGCCGAGAGCGGAGACCTGGCGGAGGCCCTGGGTTCTGCCCTGGAGGGATTCGGTGCCACCCTGGCCACCGCGGAGAGCTGCACGGCGGGGCTGATCTCGAAACGCATCACGGACTGGCCGGGGTCGTCTCGGTACTTTCTGGGTGGCTTGGTGGCCTATTCGGACGAGGCGAAGACCCGGTTCCTTGGAGTCCGCCGGGAAGTCCTGATGAAAGAGGGGGCCGTGAGCCGAGAGGTGGCGGAGGAGATGGCGAAGGGAGCAGTCCACCGATTCGGCACGTCCGCCGGCATCGGGGTCACCGGCATCGCCGGGCCAGGAGGGGGATCCGTGGAGAAGCCGGTGGGAACCGTTTGGTACGCAGCGGCCCTGGACGGGCGGGTCACGTCCAGAAAGGACCGGTTCTTGGGGAGCCGGGACGCGGTACGAGAACGGGCGGCCCAGGCCGCGATGGCTCTGCTGTTGAACCTGCTTGACGGGAGGGTGGAATGACCCTGGAGGCCCGGGGGGGAAGTACGACCGGGGCTGAGGGATCCGAGCTGGCGTGGCGTGTCTGGGACGCCGCCAGGCCCCGTGCAAGCTTGCTTCTGATCCATGGTCTGGGGGAGCACTCCGGGCGGTACCAGAACCTGGTGGAGGTGATCCGAGGGACTGGGGTGTCCGTCCTGGCTTATGACCTGAGGGGTCATGGCCTTTCCGGAGGGCCCCGTGGGGATGTTAGCGCCTTCCCGAGGTTTCTGGAGGACCTGCTCCTCATGGAAGAGGTCCTTCGGGTGGAGATACCCGGGAACCTGCCCCGCCTTCTCCTCGGCCACTCCCTGGGTGGCTTGATCGGTCTGACCCGGTTGAGGACCCTTGGGGACGGCTATGCTGGGGCAGCCTTTTCTGCACCGTGGCTGAGGGCTTCCCAGCCTCGGTGGCTCCGGAGGATCGGCCGGGCCTCCGGTTGGCTTTTCCCCCGAATCCCGGTTCCCAACGGCATTGGACCTGCCCGCCTGACCCGGGATCCGGAAATGAAAAAGGCCTGGCACGAGGACGCCTTGATCCATGGGCGGCTCACCGGTGGGCTCTTTCGGGAGGCGGAGCGGGTGCAGAGGGAGTTGCTTGACCAGGAATTCTCCCCGAAGATCCCCCTCCTCTTCCTTCTTCCCGAAGCGGACCCTGTAGTGGATACGGGGGTGACAAAGAAGTTCGCGCGGGGAATTGTCGGGGCGGATGTTCGGATCGAGATTCTGGAAGGCCGCCTTCACGAACCTTTCAACGATCTGGGCCGAAAAGAGGTTTTCGGAATCGTCGTAGATTGGCTGTCGGAGATCCTTGACGGTCCAGCATTGAGACGCTGACCGGAAAAGAGTGTTGTTGAATCCCAACGGGAAACGGTACGTAAGAACGACATGATCAACAAGAAAAAGAAGGCAACCCAGGGGGAACCCCCTCCTGTGAGGGGACCGGACGGAGCCGAGGAAACCGCATCTCCCGTGAACGGGGCGGATCCGGTGGAGGTCGGTGACGACCTCATTGAGGACGTGGAAGATCTGCACGGGGTCGGCGAGGGCCTTCCCGGCCTGGCTGACGGGACGGGAGGAGGGGAGGACGGGCCCGGCGAGGAGCCGAGCGGGGACAGGGAGCCTGAAGGTCCGGTGGATCCGGAGGAATCCCTGAAAGCTGAGATGGAGATCCTCCAAGACGACCTGGGGCAGCTCCAGGACCGGCACCTTCGGTTGGCGGCTGATTTCGAGAACTACAGGAAGCGCGTCAGCGCGGAACTCTCTTCCGGCTGGGTACGGGCTCAGGCCGACCTGGCGGGAGCACTCTTGGACGGGTTGGATGACCTCCAGCGGGTCAGCGGGTTCACTTCCGAGGATGCCACCTTGGACACCCTCATCGAGGGTGTGGACCTGGTGGAGAGGAAGCTGTTGAAGGCGCTGACGGATGCCGGACTCGAGGCCCTGGATCCAACGGGGGAACCCTTCGACCCGAACACCATGGAAGCCATGATGAGAGTGCCCACCGAGGAAGAGGGGCAGGACGAGACGGTCCATCAGGTCTTCCAAAAAGGGTACCTTTTCAAGGACCAGCTGGTTCGCCCGGCCAGGGTGAGCGTCTACAAAGATGACGACTAAGGGAGGGTTTTGGCCTCCCATGTACCGGAAAGCTTGAATGACAACGCCGACAAAAGATTTCTATGAGATCCTCGGGGTGAAGGAGTCAGCCAGCCCCGAGGAAATCAAGAAAGCCTATCGGAAGCTGGCCAAGCGGTACCACCCGGACGCGAATCCGGGCAATCCGAAGGCGTCAGACCGTTTCAAAGAAGTCGGGGAAGCGTATTCCGTCTTGTCCGACGAAGAGAAGCGGAAGCAGTACAACCAGATGAAGCGCCTTGGGGCCTTCGGATTTGGGAAAGGGACCGGTCGAGGACCATTCGCCCGTCCCGGCACCGGGTATGGCGGACCGGGAGCTCCAGGGGCCGGCGGATTCTCCTTCGAGGACCTTTCCGGGTTCGGCGGTCTCTCCGACCTGTTCTCCAGCATCTTCGATCGAGGGAAGCGGGAGCCGCAAACGAAGAAGAGTGGACCGTCCCAGGGCCGGAACGTCGAATACGTGGTGGAAGTCGCGTTCGAGACCGCGGTCAGGGGTGGGCGGGTAACGATCAACGTTCCCATCACCGAGGAATGTGCGACCTGTGGCGGGTCCGGCGCGTCCCCAGGGACCAGCTCGAAGGGGTGTAGCGAATGCAAGGGGTCAGGGACCGTCTCCTTCGGCCAGGGAGGGTTCGCCGTCAAACGGCCCTGCCCGGCCTGT
Source organism: Gemmatimonadota bacterium (assembly GCA_039592115.1). GTDB lineage: Bacteria > Gemmatimonadota > Gemmatimonadetes > Longimicrobiales > Gaopeijiaceae > JBDHCH01. Next base: position 16,933 of record JBDHCH010000020.1, read on the forward strand.
ATGGGGCGGGGCACAATCCCGGAGGACCCCTGTTCGTCTTGTGACGGCACGGGGACGGTCCGACAGAACCGGAAGATCCAGGTCTCCGTGCCCAGGGGGGCCGAAAACGGCACGAAGGTCCGCCTTTCCGGGCAGGGGGAACGAGGGGCTCTCGGTGGAAAGCCCGGAGATCTCGTCATCACCTTCAAAGTGAAGAGCCACAGGTTCTTCAGGCGGGACGGGTTGGATCTGGAAGTCACGGTGCCCATCAACATTGCCCAAGCCTCTCTGGGCTCGAAGATCCGGGTCCGAACCGTCGATGGGAAAAAGGTTGTGCTACGGATTCCGCCAGGGACCCAATCGGGGACCCGGTTCCGGATCCGTGGGCAGGGCGTCGAGCGGGCGGGCAGGTTCGGGGACATGTACGTGGAGGTGAAGGTCGAGGTGCCTGACACCCTCTCCCCCGAAGGTCAGCGACTCATGGAAGCTCTCGCCTCGAAGGCCGAGTTGAAATACTGATGGTTCCCTGGGCCCCGACGGGCCCCAGGGGAGAGCGGTGGCGGCTCCCTTTCCAGGTTGGCTGGGTGCCATTCCCCTACCGGGTCCGCAGGATACGTCCACCTCCAAGGACCCTTGCTCCATCGAACAGGACGCCGGATTGCCCGGGCGTCACGGCCCGCTGAGGATCGGTCAGGCGAAGGAGTAGGGAATCACCTTGGGCCTCGATCCGAGCCGGTGCGGGCTGCGCACGGTGCCTTAGCTGGACTTCCACCGCGGGACCTACCTCATCGATGGGGACCAGCCAATTCAACCCTCCGAGCTCAACCTCCCTGGAGAACAGCTCCTCAGCCGTCCCAACGACCACTTCTCTCTTTGCCGGGCGGATTTCCGTGACGAACATGGCCTCGGGAAACCCTCCCGGGAGCCCCTTCCGTTGCCCTACCGTGAACCCGGCGTACCCGGAGTGGGTGCCCACAACCGCACCGTCACTGGTCACGATAGAGCCTGGTTGAAGGGCCGGATGGGCCGTCTCCATTCGAGAGCGCAAGAGATCCCGGTAGTCACCAGTGGGAACGAAACAGATCTCCTGAGACTCTGGTTTGTCTGCCGTGATGAGGCCCATCTCCCGTGCCATCTTCCTGACCCTGGGCTTCGTGAGATCCCCCAGTGGAAAGTGGAGGAAGGGAAGGGACTCCCTGGGAAGTCCCCAGAGGAAGTAGGCTTGGTCCTTTTCCGAGTCGGCACCTCTCCGGAGAGCCGGCCCGTTTGGGGCCGTGGGATCGAGGCGCACGTAGTGCCCGGTCGCGATACCGTCGGCCCCCAGCTCTTGGCCACGCCTGAGGAGGTCCTGAAACTTGGTGAAGGAGTTGCATCGAACACATGGGTTCGGCGTCCGGCCGGCGGCGTATTCCTCAACGAAGTCGTCGATTACGTCTCGGGTGAATTCCTCTTCGACATCGTACACGGTGTGGGGGATGCCCAGGGTCCGTGCAACACCCTTGGCGTCCGCCACGCCTTCAAGGCCGCAACAGCTCTTGGCGTGGGCCGGCTCACCCGAGTAGCAGAACGTACGGAGGGTGGCCCCGACCACTTCATGACCGGTCTGTGTCAGCAAGGCGGCAGCTACGGAGGAGTCGACGCCCCCGGACATGGCCACCAGGATTCTGCTCATCCCGCCGTCGCTTCCTTCGTCAAAAAGTGGAGACGGTCAGATCGGACACCGTGGAAACCTCCATGGTTTCCCGGGTCCAGAAGGGCTCCCCATAGGCTCTCCGGATGAGAGATCCCGCCCGCGCTCCCTGGGCTCGGATCTGATCCTGAAGAGACCGGTCTCCACCGGGGAAGACCTCTCCGGCTTGGATCACATCTCCAAACTGGGACGTGTAAACTGCGATGGCCGCGAGCTTCTTCTCTATCTGGGACGTGATGTCCACGACAAAGGTCGGCTTCTGGGGGTCCTCTCTGAAGGACAGGGCGTGGATGACCTTCGCCGGGCGGAACGGGGACCCTGGAGCATCGAAGTTTTTCAACCCGGCAAGGAATGAGGCGTCGTACACCAGCTCCGCCGCTGCCCGGTGGTCGGGATGGCGGCCGTTCATCCAGTGCGTGATGACGACACGGGGCCTGAGCTCGCGGAGGACCCCGGCCACTACCGATCGAGCCTCCAGAGTGTTTTCGAGGCGGGAGTCGGGAAGACCCGCATTCCTTCGGACTGCCAGCCCGAGGATGTCTCCAGCCTGCTCTGCCTCCTGGGCACGGAGCTCCGGAGTGCCCCGGGATCCGCTTTCGCCCATGGTGAGGTCCAAGATCCCGGTTCGGTGACCGGCTTCTGCGCTCTTGATGAGGGACCCGCCGCAGATCAACTCACCGTCGTCGGGGTGGGCCACAACGGCCAGAACGTCAAGGGGCTCCATTGAGGCGTCCATTTCGAGGGGTGGAGGGTTCCGAACTGGATTAGCCACGCATCCCGAGGTCCCGACCTCGGGTTCGGGCACTTATTCGTAGCGGAGAGCGTCCACGGGTTCAAGGCGGGCGGCTCGGACCGCCGGGAGGAGGCCGAAGAGCATCCCGGTGAGGATGGCCATGGAGAGGGCTGCCGCGACGGACCAGAGAGGAATGGATGCCGGTATCGGAGTCGCCGCCTCGACCCCTTCCGCTGCGAGGCCTCCGATCAGCATCCCTGAGGCTCCCCCGAGCAGAGTAAGAACGCCCGCTTCCACGAGGAACTGCCAGAGGATCTCCCTGCGGGTGGCTCCGACCGCCTTTCGAATTCCGATCTCCCGGGTTCGCTCCGTTACCGAGATCAGCATGATCCCGATCACGCCCACGCCGCCCACCAGCAGCCCGACGGAGGAGAGGGCGAGCATCACGATGAAGAAAACCCCAGTGAGCTGGTTGAACAGATCGATGAGCTGATCCGAGCCGATCACCGCGAAGTTGTTTTCTTCGGTCGGCCCAAGGCCCCTCATCGTCCGAAGCAGGCTGATCACCTGGTCCTGAGCCTCCTCCGGCGGATATTCCGCTTGGGGGATCACCAGGACCTGAAAGAACATGTCGTTGGCTTTGAGTCGCTTGAGTGCGGCCGTATACGGTGTGACGGCGAAGTGCTGGATGGCGTCGGCGAAGATGTTCTCCCCGATGTCGAAGACACCCACAACGGTGAAGAGCTCGCTCGCTCCCCTCCTCCCGGCGGAGGCCCGAACCCGTTTCCCGATGGGGTCCAGCCGGCCGAACAGCTCCTCGGCCAACGCCGCCGAGATGACCAGTACGGCTCGCGCCTGCTGAACTTCAGCTCGTATGAAATTTCTTCCCGCGACGAAGTCCCCGATGGTGTACGAAGACCATCCGGCGGAATTTCCGCTGGCCTGAATCCCCGTAACCCGCCTCCCCTCGAAAGACATGGAGAGGTTCATGTCGAAGTCCACCACCGCCTCTTGAACCGCGGGAAGGCGTCCGATTCGTTCTGCTTCGAGGGGAGTGATCTTGGGCTTGTTCCACCAGGGTGGGCGTCCCGAGCCGTCCATGACGATGCGAACGTTGGTCATGTCGAACCGGGTGACGACGAAGTTTTCGGGCCCGGAGGACTCGAAGGCCTCCAGCACACTGCTCCGGATGCCGGTGATGAGGGCTGACATGGTCACGACCACTGCCACGCCGATGGCGACGCCGAGGATGGTCAGACCGGCGCGGATCTTGTTCGCCCGAATCGCCGTCAATGCGATGCGGAATCCCTCGTCGAGAGTTGCGAGGACTCCCCCCGAGTTCCCCGGCGGCGTTCCGGCGTTCGCTTCGCTACTCATAGCGCAGTGCGTCCACGGGGTCCAGTCGAGCCGCTCGGGCCGCCGGGTAGACACCGGCCACCATCCCCACGGCTACTCCCAGAGCCACCCCCAGTGATACCCACCGGGGGGCTACCGCGGCCGGCATCGGGGATACGGCAGCCACGATCCACGTGAGCCCAACCCCCACCAGGACGCCCAGGAAGGCCCCTGTGCCGGAGAGCGTTGCGGACTCGATGATCACCTGAACGACGATGTCCCTGCGCCTTGCTCCGATCGCCTTTCGCACGCCGATCTCTCGGGTCCGCTGCATCACCGAAACCAGCATGATGTTCATGATCACGATCCCCCCGACGACCAGCGAGATCCCGACCAAGCCCGGGAGGGCCATGAAGAGGATTGTGGAGATCCGGTTCCAGAAGCTCAGAGAGTCTTCGGCGGTTTCCAACTCGAAATTGCTCGGCTCGCCCGGCCTGAGGCGGTTTTCCACCCGGAGAATCGCCTCCAACTCCGTGATTGCATCCGGGATGTCTGCAGGGTCGAGGGTCTGGACGACGATGTTGTCCACCACACCCCTTGGATTGACGACCTTCTGGATCGGGGACCGGGCTGGTGCGATGGCCCGGTTGTCCAGGGAGATCCCCAAGATGGACCCCTGCTCCTCGAGAACACCGATTACCCTGTAGGGAAACCCTCGGATTCGGACTTCTCTACCGATGGGGTCCAGGCCCGGGAAAACGACCTCCGCCGTGTTCTTTCCCAAGATCGTCACGGGCATCCCCCGCTCCGCTTCCTGGGATGAGAACGGCCTCCCACGCTCCACCTCCAGGCTCCGGATCCTGAGGATCTCCGGGGAGACGGCCGTCATCATCACGTTCTCCACCTGCCGGCCGTTGTCCCCCTCGACCCGGCCCCCCGTCGTGCTCTCTACCCCGATGAGGGCAGGGATCGTGAGCTTCTCCCGGATAACTTCGGCGTCGGAGAACTCCAACCGCCTCCGCCTCCGCCAGGCCCGCGACTGGGCCCTGCTGGTGTTCACCTGAACCGAAGGAGTCCGGGAGACGGTGATCGTGTTGAGGCCGAATACCTGACTGGCGAAGTCCTCTTTGATATACCGGTCCAACCCCTCCACCACACTCACGACCACGATAAGGAACATCACGCCGATGATGACGCCGAGGAGCGAGAAGAAGCTCTTCAGCTTCTCCGTCCTGATTTGCGTCAGGGCCAAAGCCACGCCCTCCCACACGTTCATGGGGTCACGCCCATCCCAGGTTCGGAGCGGGATCCAGCGTGGTGCATCCTCACCCCTCCGCTCCGCTGGCGCCCGGAGGGGAGGAGCCCTCCGTTGGTTTCACGGGGTCCCCGTCCGTCAGCTCTCTGATTCGCTGATACGGTCCAGACACAACGGTATCACCAGGCTCAACCCCGGAGAGGATCTCGAAGTACTCCTGTCCGGTGATTCCGACCTCAACCTCGACAAAGGTGGCGACTCCATCCCGAACGACGAAGACTCCTTCGATCTCCCTCGTCTGTAGTCCGCGTGCCACGGGACCCTCGGGGCGTTCGACCTGATTCGAGTCCTCTTCCTCGACCAGAGCGTCCCCGGATTCCTCCTCCTCCCGAATGGTAAGGGAGATAATGGGAATCGCCGGCACCCCCTCTCGGAGGGCGGTGATGACATCAGCTGTGGCAGAGAGGTCCGGTCTGAGCTGGATCCCCGGGTCGTCCAGGGTGATCACTACCTCGAAGTCGATGGCCGCCGTCTGACCGGATCCTGCGGTAGTGGACGGGGGCACGATGGCGCTGTTCCCGATTTCGGTGACCCGGCCGGAAAACTGCCGGTCGGGGAAAGCGTCGAGCTCGACCACGGCGCTGTCGCCCAGAGCAATCTCCGGGACATCAGTTTCGTCTACCTCCATCACGGCTTCCACCACGGAAAGGTCGCTGATGGTCAGGATCAGGCTCCCGGGGTTGTTCATTGTGCCGATGACCACGGTCTCCCCGGCTTCCACACTAAGCCGAGTCACCTTCCCCGAGATCGGAGCCAGAATGATGGTCTTGGAGAGTTGATCCTGGGTCTCCTCAAGGGCCGCCTGGGCCTGGGACACTCCGAAATCCGCCGCCTCCAGGAGAGAGCGGTTCACCTCAGCGTTGGTTTCTGCGTCCTCGACCTGCTGGGGGCTCACAAGCGTGGAATCGCGCATCCAGAGGGAGCGTGTCCGCTCGAAGTCTCGTTCGGCCCGGGTGAGGTTGGCCTGCTGCTGGGCCACCTGGGCCTGGGCTTGGCTCAGGCCGGCCTGAGCCCTCGAGACGGCCGCTTCCAGCTGGGAGGGATCGATCCGGAGGAGAACCTCCCCCTGGGTCACGTCGTCCCCTTCCTCGACGTTCAGCTCGATGACTCTACCCATGACGTCGGCGCTGATGTCCACCGCCAGACGAGCTCGGATGTTCCCCGAAGCCGTGACAGTCGAGATGAGATCTCTTCGCGACACCTCCTCCATCCGGACCTCTATCCCCCGGTCCCGCCCTTGAACGAGGCTGATGATGACGGCGGAACCCAGTACCACGACAACGAGTATGCCGATGAGAGTTTTCCTGCCTGAGCTCATGGATCTATGCCTTTCCGGGTCGCGTCAGCGGTCCCGAAGAGAAGTTCCCACCAAGGCCTCCAGGCTGGCCAGGGCGTCGTGATACGCGAAGATGGCTGCGATGCGGTCCCGGTCCGCTTGAGCCTTTACGGTCTCAGCTTCCACCAACTCCAGGAAGGTCGCAGCACCGAGCCGGTACCGCTCCTGGGCGAGCCGCAGTTGTTCGTCTGCCCAGACCTGGTTCTCCTGTTCGATCAGGGCGGCCTCGAAAGCGGTCTCCAGGGTGGAGAGGCCGCTGGCAATGTCAGCCTTCAACCGTATCTCCTGATCCCGAAGCTGGAACCGCGAGTCCTCCTCGGCAATCTGGGCCGCTTCGACGTCCCGCTGCCGCCGAAGCCCCTGGAACACAGGGAGGCTGATCACCATCGAGGCCGACGGAGGATTCCTCGTGAAGCTGAAGGGGAAGTTATCGTTGCCCCTCACAACCGCCCGACGTTGAGCCTCCGTAAAGAGGAACGCCGAGCAATCTTGGGTCGGCAGTGGATCTGCGAGGCGCCGGTACAGTTCGTTCACTGCCTCACATTGGGCGACCTGCCCCAAGGAGGACGATTGAGCTTGAGCCACCAGGAAGTTCGGATCTGATGCCTCCCGCGTGAACCCGCTCCAACCTGCGGAAAAGGAGAGGCTTGGCAGGAAGGCCGAGCGGGCCATGCGCGTGGAGTACTTCTGCGTTCGGATAGACGCTCTGAGGCCCACCAGTTGTGGGTTCCTCTCCAACGCCAGGCGTGTGAGATCCTCCTCCGTCCAGGTTGGCTCCACCAGCTCGAAGGAGGAAGAGAGCGAGAAATCCTCCTGGGGATCCAGACCCATCTGTTGGAGAAGTCTAAACTTAGCGGTTCTGACGCCGTTTTCGCTGGTGAGCACAGACACCCGTGCCCGCCCCACGGCCACCTCGGCCTGCCTGACGTCCATCGGGGTCCCGGTCCCCACTTCTCGTTGGCCCTGTGCCAACCTGAGGTTCCCCCTGGCCCGTTCCAACTCCTGGCGCACCACCGTGAGGGCTTCCTCCTGCCTGAGGACCTCCAGGTAAGCTTGGGTCACCTGAAAGACCGTCTGGCTCCACGAGGTGGCTCCCTGGGCGATCTGGGCTTCTCGATCCGCTTTGGCCTGGGGAAGTGCGAGGAGGACCTGTCCGTTCAGCGTATAGGAGAGGCCAAGGTTATAGGAAGAGAAGTAGTATGAGGGTTGGTTCGTGAACCCCAACTGGCTGAGGGTCACGCTACCGAATCGCTGCTCCCCGGATCCCTGCCAGGAAAGAGCCGAGGTCGCGCTCGCCGAGGGAATGAGAGAGGCGTAGCTGGCCCGGACGTTCCAGTCGGAGAGGTCCTGGTTGTTCAAGTCAGCCTGGAGAAGCGGGCTGGACGTTTCAGCGATCCGGATCGCCTCCGCCAAGGAGAGCTCCGCAGGGACGGGAGTCTGGGAGAGCCCTGGTGCCGGGCCCAGGAAGAAAAGCAAGGCCAGGAGTCCTGGCCAGATAGGTCTGGTATTCCTCACGGGTGCGCTCCCGAGATGGGAAGGACGAGGAGGTCGCATCGGTCTCAAAGCTCTACGAAGATACGGGATGCGCTGTTTCGGGTCGTTTGACCCGGAGATCCAGCGCATCCATGAAGAGAGATACGTTGAAGGAGGGAGGAGTCTTCAAGCCTGGAGGCACCCTCACCCGAGGGATTCTCGCTCTGCCACGTAGCCGCGGTTGGCGTTCTCGACTCGTAGTATCCGTCCCTGTTCGTCGAACCAGATATCTCGCGAGCCGTCCTCCCCCTCCAGACGGAAATGCCGGCCCCGGACCAGCTCGGTACCAACCCGAACCTCCTCCTCTCCTACGGAGGAGAGGGTCATCCGGAACTGTTGGCCTTCTTCAGGGGCCAGGACTGTGAGGGAGACGGCGTCGGGACCGTCGAGAAAGGGAAGGAGGAGGTGGTGTTGGTGGGCGACATGCCGATCCATGAGTACGGATCCGGGCCCAGCACGGAACTCCCTCACATCCTCCCCTCGGGCCGAGATGACTTTGGCCAGGAACCGGCTTCCGGATCGGCTGACGTATACCTCCGAAACCTGACTTCCGGATATCTTCATCTGGTAATCCATCACGCCCACGTCCCCTCCGCCGGCTCGCATTGCTGGGACCAGGTTCCGGCGGCCCTCAGGCAAGTCCAGCTCCACCGTGGCTCTCAGGATGATCCGGGCTGCCTCCCCGACGCCGACACGACGGATGGAAAAATCCTCGCGGCCGACGATCTCACCGTTGATGGCGATCCGGAAGGCCCCTTCGTCGACGGATACGTTCTGGCCGGAAAGAGACCCAAGACCGACGAAAAAGAACAATGGGAGAAGACAAGCGGAAAGTGTTTCAAGGGCTTTTGACATGGCTCGCTCGGTACCGGAGACTTCCCATCCCGCACAGCTTTTTTTCTACACTCGGTCCCAGACGATGGTCCCGGAGACTTGGTGGAAAGTGAAGAACGATGGGACGACCAGGGTGGTTAGGCATTCTTGCCCAGGATCTCTTGGAGGCCTTTGATGTATCGTGAAAAGACAGCCGCGCCTTTTTCCGCCGAGGCACGGGAGGGCGCGCCCAGGATTCCACGGGAACCGGGCGGGGGTGTGGCGACCCTTCCCCGTGCGTATTTTCGGAGGGTTTTGGGGTCCGGCAACACATCGGCGGAGTGACCCATCTGGACCAGATCGGGAGCCAGATAAAGCATCAGGGAGGTCTCCAACTCCCCCCCGTGCTCCGACAAAGGGGAGCCATCCAGAAGATCGCCGACGTCCATGGAGTAGAGGTTCACCACTACCTTTGAAGCGGAGGATGTCAGGGCCATGAGAAGGGCCTCGATATGAGCTTCGAGCCGATGGGCAGTCAGAAATATGAACTCCTGAACACCGTGGTCCTCCCACTCGGCGATGAGTTCGTTCACGGCCCGGTGGAGGGTTTTTCTCTGGAGCCCGGCGGTTCCAGCGTAGTCCTCTCTCTCCGGCCCCCTGACCCCGAACTGAAACGTCGGGGCCCTGAGAACCCGGAATTCCTGGGAGGCGGCAATCGCCACCGCCTCTGCGATGAAGGTGTTCGTGCCCAGTGGGAGGTGCGGTCCGTGCTGGACAAGAGCCCCAATGGGGATGATCAGCCGGGGGTCTCTGGCCAGGGCCCGGCCAACCTCGGGCCAAGGGAGGCTCCCCAGGGACCATGAAAGGGCCACCGGACCATCGTCCCCCGTCACCTGGGTTTCTCCAGGCTCATCCTTCATGGCACCTCCTCTGGGTCGGATCTGTTGGTTTGGTGGCCTGGGCCCGGTGGCAGGAGCCATGGCTGCTCCTTCTGCCGTCGGCAGGATTGCTGGCGTGGGCCATCAAAGGCCAGCCGGCTCGCCCCCTCCTCTCGGCGTCCGCCATCCTCCTTCTGGTAGGTACCATACTGGGCTTTGGCCTCCATCTCCAGAACGGCCCGTCAGATCCGACCGGTCCGGGGTCCGGATCCACGGTCTCCCAGGATCGCATCGCCAGCGCCCTGACGCAAAGGCTGTACGACCTCCTGGACTCGGGTGATCGGGCGATCCAGGAAACCCTCGACTTCCTCTCCGACGTCGCGAGTGGGGACCTCCAGAAGGAACTGTCCCGGATCCGGCGTCGGAAGGGCGTGACCGCACTGGTGGTCTATGATTCCCAAGGTCGTCCGGAAGCCTGGGTCGGCGTTCATCGCGGGCCGGTACCGCCGGAGATCCGAACAGCGGAGGCGTCCTACGCCTTCGGCGGCGGCCCCCTCTTCCGCTACCTTTACTTTACTGCCCCGGCCCCCCGGGGGGGAGGGACCGTGGTCGCTGCGGTCCTCCTGCAGACCAACCTGCCGGCTGGGCTCGAAGAAGGCGGGTTCGCCGCCAGATTCGAGAGGGAGACCGGGATCCCGATCCAGATACTCCCGCCCGACCGGGTCCAGGGAACAACCATCGTGAGCCTCGATTGGGAGGACCAGAGCCTCCTGTCCGTGGTGCCCGGGGCGCTTGATCCCGAACGGCTTTGGGGAGAGCGGATTGGTCTCTGGGTTCGGTTGACAGCCCTTTTGGGGATCCTGATCTGGGTGGTCCTGGTTCTCGGCGGGAGAGGCATCCCACGGTGGAGAGTGGTTGGGGGGGCAACCCTCCTGGTCCTGGCCCTCATCCTCCCCGTCCACGGCTTTTGGCCCGGGGATGGACTCACCTCCCCCGCCCACTATTTCCTCCCCCTACTGGGGTGGCCCCTGGGGAAACTGCTCGGCGTTCTGCTCGCCATGGCGCTTCTGTGTGGGTTGGTCCCAGGGTACCTCGTTGGGAAGGTGGGAGTTGTTCCTGGGGCTGTGGTGGTCGCTCTGGCCTACCCTCTCCTCACTTCCGTCTATGAGATGGGCGCGTCCCCCTCCTTGTTCTCTGCAGGGATCGAAGGGTGGCTCCCCTATCAGGGCGGATTGGCCCTGACCCTGGCGCTCCTCACCTGTGTCCTCTTTGGAGCGAGGGCCCCCGTAGGGGCGCCCGAGGGGGATTCGAAGGGAATGCCTCTGGGGCTTCTCGCAGCTGCAGGGCTTTCCCTGGTACTCTCACTGGTTGGGGGTTTCCTGAGTCGGTCCAACCCGGGGCTGTCACCCTGGTTTCTTTCTCTCTGGGCCGTTCCGTTCTTCCTGGCAGCGAGAAGCGATCAGGCGTTGCGCTCCAACCGCATGGGATCGGTGTGGGTTATCGCGACCCTCCTGGGAGCCACGGCGGCCCTGCCGGTGACCTGGGGGGAGAGCATACAGGGAAGGATGGAGACGGCGGAAAGGGAGCTCAACGAGTTGGGTGCCGATCCGGACCCCTATCTTGAGTTCAGGCTATTCCGGACGGCGGAGATGGCCGACTCCCTCGATGCCCTCATCCGATTCCCCCCAGAGTTCCTGTTCGAAATCTGGTCCCAGACGGGCCAGCAGAACGATCCCCTCCCGATGTGGCTCACCCTCTGGGGTCCGGGGGACCTCCCCCGGGAGGACCTGGCCATGGGCGTCCAGGGGCCCCGTCCAGCGGTCGCGGACGATTACCTGGACCTGGCCAGACAGGGAGACGGTCCCTTGGTGACCCATCTGGGATTGGCCAATGCCCGATACCTCCTCCTGGTGCCTTTGGAGGGTCGTCGGGTCCTGTCTGCGGTGGTCCCTCCTCGTGGATCAACATCCCTTTCCTCTCCCATGGGTCCGATCTTCGCAGCTCTGGGACGCCAGGGAGGGCCGTCTCCCTCCCTGGTTCCCATCAGTCCCGAGGAGGATGTGGATCCCTCAGGTGGGGTGCAGTGGGAGCGACGGGAAGGCGGGTGGCAGGTACAGTGGACCCTTGCCTATCTGGACGGAGTCTATTTCGCCACTCACACGGTTCCCTTGCCGGGGACCCTGCATCTGGTGGCCCGAGGAACACTCACGCTGGTTCTGGACCTCATTCTTGCGCTCCTCATCTGGGGAGTGGGCCAACTCCTCCTCCAGGGCCAAGAGTTGGAGATGCGGAAGGCGTTCCGGGCCATGGGGAACTTCCGGGCTCGGGTGACCCTGGCCCTCTTCGGATTCTTCTTTCTCTCCATTGCCATATTCGGCACACTGGCTTTCCAGACTCTGTCGAATGCGGCTGACCGCACGGCCTCCGCCCTTGCTGGGAGGATCGTTGAGGACGGGGCGAACTTCTACCACGATGTCCAGGGGAACATGGAGCTCCTGGCCCGGGAAGTGGGCGCGGACCTCCTGGAATATCGTGATGGAGAGCTGAGGGAGGGTTCGGCGGACGAACTGGTCCAGCTGGGCCTGTACGAGGGGTGGATCCCCGAGCCCCAGCACCGGGCTCTCGCAGACCGGAAGGAGATCCGAGGCTCCCTCAGGTCATCCTTGGGTGGATGGCAGTACGTCATGGCGTATCGGCGGCTGCCCGACGGGGACATCCTCGCGACGCCGGTCCCCGTCGAGTTGGGAGCGACAGCCCTCCGAAGGCAGGAGGTTGCGGACCTCCTCGGGTTCGTGATTGTCCTCGGAGCGGCACTCTCCCTTGGACTGGCCCTTCTGGTGGGCCGCACCCTCACAAGGCCCATCGAAACGCTTCAGATCGCCTCGGAGCGTGTTGGCTCGGGGAATCTGGAGGTTCGCCTACCGGAAGACCGAAGGGACGAGTTCGGTTCCGTGTTCGGGGCCTTCAATAGGATGGTTCTGAGAATCCGCCGTGCCAGGCGGGACCTCCTGCGGACGACCCATCGAACTCAGGCCATCGTGGAAGAGGCGGCCACGGGCGTGGTGGCCCTCGACTCGGGGGGACGGGTCACGCTGGTCAACCCACGGGCAGAGTCGTTGCTGAACGAGGACATTCCCGTTGGGGAACCGCTTCCTGGGCGGGAGGGAGAAGCCGGGGAGTTGGTCCGCTGGGTCGATCTCTATTTCAGGGACGGGCTTCGCGAAGCCAATACGGAGTTCCAGATGGGGACCCGGCGGATCCGGATTCGCGCCCGTCGAGTGTCGGAAGAGGGGCCCATCGGCGGTGCCGTGCTGAGTCTCGAGGATGTGACGGACGAGCTCCGGGCGGAGCGGATCCTGGCTTGGGGAGAGATGGCCCAGCAGGTGGCTCATGAGGTTAAGAACCCATTGACCCCCATGAAGTTGAGTGTTCAGCATCTACAACGGGCCTGGGAGGACCGTCGCCCGGATTTCCATGAGATCTTGAAGAAGAACGTCGAAGTCATTCTTCGAGAGATCGACCACCTGGCCGGGATCGCTCGGAGCTTCTCCCGCTTCGGGGCACCCAAGGCGGCGGGGCAGCTTCCCCTTCAAGCTGTGAGTTTGAGCCAGGTCGCCGAAGAGGTGATGAACCTCTACGGAGGCGGGAAGGGTGCGTTGACGTTCAGGTGCGACATCCCCAAGGGCGTGCCCGCCGTCCAGGCCAGGGAGTCGGAGCTGCGGGAGGTCCTCATCAACCTGCTGGAAAACTCCCGTGCGGCGATTCCGTCCCAGGGTACCGTCACGGTTGGGGCCGAGGTCGGTGGCAGTAGCGTGGAGATCCAGGTGCGGGACGATGGGACCGGAATCGATCCCGACCTCCTCTCGCGGATCTTCGAACCCCATTTCTCGACCCGATCCATGGGCACGGGCCTGGGCCTGGCGATCGTGCGTCGGTTGGTGGAGTCTTGGGGAGGCAGCGTCACCGCTGAGAGTGAAGTGGGGAAGGGGACCGAGGTGCGGATCCTGATTCCGGTCTGGGCCGGGCCCGCCGGAGACCATCCGTTACTGGACCTGGAAGGAGGGGAAGTTTGAGGCTGAGGGCATGGCTCCAACATCACGAGCCGGAGATCGCAACCCGTTGGCTCCAAGAGCTGAAGGCCGGCAGTTGGAGCCTGCCTGAGGAAGGGGGGAAAGCCCTGGAAACGGTGGCCACCTATTTGGTTTCCTTCCTTCCGAGCTGCTTCGGCGAAAAGCGGGAGGCTGGGATGGATGCATGGCGTGACGCCGCACACCTCTATGGCTCTCTCGGCCTCCGACGGGGGTTGGCCACCGGGGAGGTCGTGGAGGAGTTCCACCTCCTCCGGCACGTGATCTTCAGGCTGTTCCTCCTCGAGCCGGCATCCGGCGCTCGAGGACCGACGGTACCCCCTGAGGTTTCCCCTCTCGATCTCCTGACCTTGAACCGGGTTCTCGACATGGGGGTGACGGGCGCAAACGTAGCGTATGTGGACGAGCTGTTCTTCGCCCACCTGCAGGGATCAGGTGTGCCCGAGGGGATAACCACTGAGCTGGCTGAGGAGATGGAGCGCCAGCTTCGAGCTCTCAGGAAGGAGCTGGAAGAGTGAGCGACGTCAAGGAAGGACCCTCCGCCGCAGGGCCGTCGAGACCGGACCGGACGGACCCTCTCGGGGATATGCCGGTTGAGGACTTCCGGGTTTCTGCCAGACAAGTCGTTGATTGGATGGCGAGATACCTGGAAAAGACCGAGACGTTTCCGGTCCTTGCCCAGGTGAGTCCCGGCACCGTCCGCGGCCGGCTGCCGGACTCCTGCCCAGAGATTGGTGAGGGCATGGAGGAGATCCTCCGAGATTTCGAGGACCTGATCCTCCCGGGCATCACTCACTGGAACCACCCGGCCTTCTTCGCCTACTTCTCCATCACTGGTTCCGGACCGGGCATCTTGGGGGAGATGCTCACGGCGGCCCTGAATGTGAATGCGATGGTGTGGCGGAGCTCCCCGGCGGCGACCGAGCTGGAAGAACAGGCCTTGGCCTGGCTCAGGGATCTCTTGGGACTCCCACCGTTCTTCGACGGGACCATAAACGACACGGCTTCGTCTTCGTCCCTATACGCCATGGCGGCCGCCAGGGAAGCCAGGCTCCCTGATGCGTGGGACCGAGGGCTGAGCGGCGTTCCCCGGGGTCGATTCTACGCGTCCGACCAGGCCAATTCCTCCATCGACAAAGCTGCCATCACCCTGGGTTTCGGCCGGGACGGAGTGCAGCGGGTGGCCAGCGACAGTGCTTTCCGGCTTTCTCCCCAGGCGTTGAGCGAGGCCATCGAGGAGGATCTCGACGCAGGGATTCTACCGATTGGAATCGTGGCGACCCTCGGGACTACCTCCACGACCAGTGTTGACCCGGTGGCCGAGATGGCTGCCATCGCCGAAGAGTTCGATCTCTGGCTCCATGTGGACGCGGCTTATGGCGGGCCGGCCGCAGCCGTCCCAGAGTTTCGTCCACTGTTTTCCGGTTGGGAGAGAGCCGACTCCATCGTGGTGAACCCACACAAGTGGCTCTTCACTCCCATCGATTGTTCGGTCCTCTTCATGAAGGACCCGGATGACCTGAAGCGTGCCTTCAGTCTCACCCCTGAATACTTGAGGACCTCCGAGGAGGAGGTGGCCCGGAATCTCATGGACTACGGCGTCAGCCTGGGCCGCAGATTCCGATCGCTCAAGCTATGGTTCGTTCTCCGATACTTCGGATCGGAGGGCATCCGCGATCGGATCCGACAGCACGTGGAGATGGCAAGAGAGGTCGCGGCCTGGGTGGACGCGGAGCCCCACTGGGAACGAGTGGCTCCGGTACCCTTCAGCACGGTGGTATTCAGGTTTTCGCCGGAGGGGGTTGAGTTGGAGGAGCAGGACGAGTTGAACCGGGCCATCATGGACAGGGTGAACTCCACCGGAGAGGTCTTCCTGTCCCATACGGTGCTGAATGGCCGACTCTGCTTGCGGATGGCCCTCGGGAACCTCAAGACCCGGTGGGACCACCTGGAACGGAGCTGGGACCTCCTCAAAGAGGCCGCGGGCGGCTTTTCCTAGCCGGGACCGACCCCCTCTATCTGCTCCTTCCTGGGCCAAGCCAGAAGCATGGCGATGATTGCCCATCCCACCAAGGCGATGGCTCCCACCACCTTTCCCGTCAGCAGGG
>JBDHCH010000021.1:0-32498 GCA_039592115.1 Gemmatimonadota bacterium
TACCTGGGAGTCTTTGATCCCTGCGGGGACGGAGCCACCCATTCACCTGAACGCAGAGAAGATGGAGAGGTACCGGCCTCTCCTCGAGCCCCTGGTCTATGACGAAACCGAGTACTCCAGCTATCTTGAACAGTTGGGCGTCAGCTACCCGGTCCTGACGAAACCGTCCGGGACCGACCCGGAAAAATAGGGATCCGGGGTCGGTCCTCCTCCAGGAGGATCGGCCCCGAGTCTTCAACCTGACAGATCATGCTCGAATCCCTCCTCCTGGCGGGCCTCCTCATTCCTGCCGACACATTGATCTTCTCCGGTCGGACACATGACCTGGAAGTGTCTCCTCCCAGGCTCGAGGCTCCAGAGATCCGTATCGACGGGTTCCTCGAGGAAGACGCGTGGGGGGCAGCGGCTGTTCTGAAGGACTTCACCCAGTATGAGCCGGTGGAAGGTATCCCCTCCACCGAAGACACGGAGGTCAGAGTCCTCTACAGTGGGGACGCCATCTACTTCGGCATCAAGGCGTTCGACGAAGAGCCGGAAGGGATCCTCGCCCGGCTGGGGGAGCGGGATCGGTCGGTATTCGGCGACGATTGGATCCGCATCATCCTCGATACGTTCGACGATCAGCGACAGGGTTATGTCTTCTATGTGAACCCACTGGGGATCCAGACCGACGGCCTCTGGATCGAAGGGCTGAGACGTCGGGAAGGACGCCCCTCGTCCGTTTCCATCGACTTCAGCCCCGACTTCATCTGGGAATCCGATGGCCATGTCACGGATCAGGGGTGGGAGGCGGAGATCAAGATCCCCTACGTCTCGTTGCGGTTCCCCCCGGAGGCAGTCCAGGATTGGGGGATCAACGTAGCTCGGGAGGTGAAACGGAGGGGCTTCAAGCAATCGTGGGCCCCCCTCACCCAGAACGTGTCCAGCACTCTTGCCCAGAGCGGCCGCCTGGTGGGGCTCCGGGACCTGCAACCCAAGCGGTTGGTGGAGGTGAACCCGGTATCGACAGGGAAACGCGTGGGCGACATGTCGTCCGGGGATTTCCAGAGAGGGTCCTTCGAGGCGGAGGTAGGGCTCAACGCACGCTATGGGATCACGCGAAACCTGGTGATGGACGCGACGGTGAACCCCGACTTCTCGCAAGTGGAGGCCGACGCCACCCGGATCACCGTAAACGAGCGGTTCGCCCTGTTCTTTCCCGAAAAGAGACCGTTCTTCCTGGAAGGATCGGAGGTCTTCCAGACTCCGCAGCAACTGGTCTATTCTCGGCGCGTAGTGGATCCAATCGGCGGCGCCAAGCTCACCGGTAAGGTGGGCGCCTTCACCTTGGGGTACCTGGGGGCGTTGGACGAGAGCCCCTCCAGCCTTTTCGGGGGCCGCGGGCATGCGGCAGTCAATCTCTTACGGGCCCGGAGGGACGTGGGCGATGGCTCCACGGTAGGAGTCCTCTTCACGGACCGGACCCTCACGAAAGGGGGAGACTTCAACAGGGTTGTAGCTGGGGACGCCCGACTGGTGTTCCAGGGCAGGTATACCCTTACGACCCAGTGGGCTGGAAGCTGGACGTCGGTGAACGGGTCTTCCGCACCCCTCAAACCCTCGGTATTCGCTTCTTTGGGGCGGAGCGGCCGAACCATTGGTTGGGACCTCACGTTCCACGACATGCATCCCGATTTCGATGCCCAGGCCGGCTATCTCCCCCGGATCGGCGAGGCAACCACGATCGGAAATCTCACGTTCACGCATCATGGCCGACCCGGTGCCTGGATAGAGCGCGCGGCCCTGGGCTTCAAGGTGGAGGGGTACTTCCTTCACAGTGATTTCTGGGATGGAGAGAGCCCGTATGAAGGAGAAGTCCAACTCCTTCCCAGCCTCTCTCTCAGAGGAGATCGCTCCGTCTCCATCATCCTCCGGAACGGGTACTTCGAGTTTCCCAGGGATCTGTATGGGGCCTATGAAGTGAGGTCGACAACAGGTGAGACCCGACCCTTTCTCGTTCCTGCCGCCCTGAAGAACTTGAAGGCCGTGGCTGTGATGCCCCGGATCCGGTTGAACAACTCGGCGAATCTGAACGGGCGGTTCTACCTCCGGGAGCTACCGATCTATGCGGAGGCGTCCAGGGGTATGGAGCTGCTTCTAGCGCCCCAGCTCACTTTAAAGCCGACGACCAGCTTGAGCTTGAGCCTGAACCAGACCTTTTCCAGGCTGTGGAGGAGGGAGGACAACTCCCTGTTTTCCACGGCTGTTGTCTCCAGGCTGACTTCCCAATACCAGTTCAACAAAGCGGTGTTTGCCAGGGCGATGGTTCAGTACAACCTGGAGGACCGCACCGGGTTGTTGGATCCCGCTTCTGGCGAGGCGATCCTTGTCGGGGGTACGGAGGTCGAAGCCCATCAAGAGGGAACGGTTCAAGGCCAGTTCCTTCTCCAGTACCAACCTTCCCCCGGGACGATCTTCTACGTCGGGTATACCCGGTTGATGGAGGGCGATTACTCCTACCGCCTGGAGCGGAAGGTACCAACGGAAGACGGTCTCTTCGTGAAGTTGAGCTATCTGGTCCGGATGTAGAGTCCTGACTCAGGACACCAGGGAAACGGACCGCTCAGCTGCCTCCCAAGCCCATCACCCAGTTCCACTGTGCTTCCGCGCCCTCAACGGCCCTGGCGGCGTCCTCGGGAAGGAGGAAGCCTCCCCGGACGAGGGAACGGGTCGCTGACCGGACACGTTCCAGGTACACCTCCCGGGACCCGTACAACACCTCGATGCTGGGCCGTGGGTCACCCCTCGCCGCCCTCTCCTCCTCGGTTCTGGACAGGGGGAGGTACGTGCCTAGGAAGTCCGTGAGCTCCCCTTGGGGTCCCGGGAGACCGAGTCGGAGATTCCATGGTGCATATGTTGCCAGGGGGGCTCTGAGCTCCACACCTCTGACCCCTGCCATCTCATTTCCCAGCCCGTCCACCTGGGAGACGAGGGAGGGAAATGGTGCCCCGAGCTCAGGCGGGCTACGGTCTACAACTCCCTCAGTGGCGAAGCGGGGGCCGTAGTCCGCTCTGTAGGCTTCGTGGATCACCTCTGGGATGTCCAGTCCGGGCATGTTCGGAAAGGCGAGCCCCGCGGGAGGCACGAGGGTCCCATCCGCCAGGCACGGGAACACGCTCGTGGGTGGCTCCCCTCTCCCCTCCGTCCACTGGACCAGTCTCACAGCTAGCGCTCTGAGGGTGAAAAGGAAGTCCAGAGGGTTCCCCCGGTAGGCAGCCATCGCGTCCTCATCCATGAGGGCCTCCGGGGAGGGTGGGAAGGCGCCGACGAAATGCTGCCCGCCCGCCAGATGGTAGATCCTCTCATTCGCCATCGGCTCCACATCCTGGGTCCCATCCAAGGACGTGTGAATCAGAGAGGCGGCCCTTCCCCAATATTCGTATCCGGTGTTGGTGTAAAACACCAATGGGAGGTTCTCGTCCTCCTGCCTGAGAAAGAGGCCATCCTCCAGGCCGGTGAGGGGATCAGCCTGGGTCCTGCTGGTGAACGGGAACAGGTCGGTGGGATAGAAGAAGGCCGAATACCGATGGGCATCTCTGGAGGGTTGACCGAACCTGTGGTTGAAGCTCCCCCTGCCGGCTCCGGCGGTGTGAATCAACATCCCGTCGAAGGCCTTCCTGCCCCCCTCATCCGTGTTGAACCCCTGGTAGAGGAAGTGCCTCAGGAACCTCCCTGTCTGGGACACTCCGAACGCCACGCCTCGAGTCACGGGAAACAAGCTCTCGAGCTCGTACTTGGCGTATGAGATCACGTCCCTCACTACGGCAAGGCCCAGCCCCCCGACTCTCGGATCGTTGGAGCGGTAGACCAACTCGTAGATCTGCCCGGCCTTGAAGTCTCC
Source organism: Gemmatimonadota bacterium (assembly GCA_039592115.1). Taxonomy (GTDB): domain Bacteria; phylum Gemmatimonadota; class Gemmatimonadetes; order Longimicrobiales; family Gaopeijiaceae; genus JBDHCH01. Next base: position 3,881 of record JBDHCH010000021.1, read on the forward strand.
GTCCGCCTGTATCCCCGCCGGTTGTCCCGTCAGCTGGGCCTCGTCCAGCCCCACGAACCGCCAATCTTCCCGGGGGATGATCTGCCGCTCCGCCATTCGGCCATCCCGTACCGTGAGGACGTGGTCCCTGTGATCTTCCGAAACCGGCGGGTAGGCCCGATGTCCTCTGTGCCCGAGGTTCAGAACGTCCACGTCCTGATCAACAGTCCAATCGGCCCGAACCAGGCCTTCGATGGAGCCTCCCGGCAAACGGGCCACCGGCACGTGGAGCCGAAGGACTCCTTCCCGGTCCGGGACATCCCATTGCCACCCGACCCAAATGATGGTGAGGCCTTCGCGGAGGAGGAGCCCATCTCCGAGGTCGGTCTCATCTGTCGGGTCCCAATCTCGGCTCGAGGCCCGATTGAAATACCGGAGTGAGGCTTTGCCTCCGCGGTTGCTCACCTCCAGCCAGGCGACTCCCCGGCGCTCCGCGGGGTCCTTCGGCTGCAGAACCATGAAGTCGGCCCAGGCTTCGACCATCCCGTCCCCATCGCGGGGCGCCCATTCCAGGTCGACGATCTGGCCGTTGGCAGGATTCCCGGGATCGAAAGCAAAAAAGATCCTCCCGATGAGCTTTTCATAGGCGCCCACCTCTCCCCACCCTCGACCACCAAGCAGATCCTCGCGACGGTCCACAACAACCCGAACGACCTTGCTCTCGATCCCGGACGTGGGGACCAGAACCAGAAGGACGGAGAAGAGCAGAAGAACCCATCGAGCCTTCGTCTTTCTTCCCATCGTCTTTTCTCCCATGGATGGATCCGATCCGTCCCGAGGAACCTTCCCTAGAACCCGAGCACCACTCCGATGTCGGCCACGAAGTACCGAAGCCGCATCGTCCCCCTCTGAGGGAAGGGAACCTCTCCCCAGCCGTATCTCACGCCTGGACTCAGACTGGTCCTTCGACCGATGGATACCAGAATCCCTCCCCCGGCCTCGACTCCACCCCCACCGTCCGATGTTACCCGGGCGGTCGCGTCTTCCTGATCCCGGACCGTCCCTTCGAGCCGATGGTTGTGAAACCCGCCCCTGAACCACGGGCGAACCGTTCCATGCCCCAGGACCAGGCGGAACGCGAGGTCGAAGCCCGTCGAGGTCCATTCCTCACCGGATGGGCAGGTAGGCTCCCGGCATCCGAACCGCCGCTGACCGAACCCCAGGTAGGTACCCAAAGGGCCCGGTCCCGGCAGGGTGAAGCCCAGATCGAACGACGTGCTGGTTCTGACCTCGCCGGCCCATCCATCGTCTCCCGACCGAAATGAGCCCAGGGGAAAAGCACCGCCCCCTCGGAGTTCGAATGCGAAAGCACCCTCCTGGCCTGCTGCAGGCCCGGCCGGAACCGAGAGGCCGATGAGGCCGCACAGGAACATCAACCCCGCAGACCACATCCTGCCCGGCGACCCCTGCCCGGGGCCCACGGACCGATATCGACGGCGCTCGGATTCAGACGGAACCGCTCCCATCCCTATTCGCCCGCGTGGGGGGGATCACCCCCGATCTCCGGGGAATCGGTCGGCCCGTCGCGGGCCTCACCGGCGCCCGCTCCCTCTGAGGGCTGGGCCGCTTCCTCCTCACCCCTCAGAGGCAGTGGTGCGTCTTCCTCCTCCAGTTCCGCGATTCGCATGTCCCATTGCCCCATCATCTCAAGGAACGCGCTCGCGGCGTCCGGGTCGAACTCGGTCCCTGCACCGTCCCTGATCAGCTGGAAGGCACGGTCCTTGGCCCAGGCATCCCGATAGGGTCGATCGGTCCGGAGGGCGTCGAAGACGTCACAAACATGGACCAGATCGCTGGCGTGATGGCATTTCCGCGGGTAATGGAGCGTGGGATACCCACCGCCATCGATTCTGATATGGTGCTCGTAGGCCACCACCGCGGCCAAATCCAGGTGCTCCTCGGTGGCAAGAATGAGGCGTGCGCCCTCTGCCGGGTGGCTGTTCATGATCTCCCGCTCCTCGGCGGTCAGCTTCCCAGGCTTGTTGAGGATCTCATCAGGGACCTTGACCTTCCCGAGGTCATGGAGGAGCCCTGCAGTGCCGAAGCTCCTCACCTCCTTCGGTCCCAGGCCGATGAACTCCGCGAGGGCCATGGTGAGGACGGAGACATTCAGGGCGTGGGTCGTCGTGTACTGGTCGAACTCCTTCAATCGGAGGAGGGGGATGAGGAAAGCCTGGTCTCCGTGCATGGCCACCGAGAGGGACCGGACCACGGCCTCGGCCTCAACGAGGTGGAGGTCCTTTTCATCTTGGAGCTCCTGGTGGAGCCACCGTACCGCGTCTGCCTCCTCCCGCAGGGTGAACGAGAGGGTGGCGGTGGCCATCCGCTCCGGCTCCCCCTTGTCAACCGTTCCTCCTTTCAACCCCACCGCCCCAAATCGGATGTTGGTGGCCTTCATCTGCCGAATTTCTCCGGTGCCGATCGTCCCCTCTGTAAGGCGCCGCAGGGCATCGTCCAGGAAACCGTCCAGCTCCTCGCGGGTGACCGGGCCGTTGAACTCCAGGCGCTGGATTCCAGCGGAGGAAAGGCGTCTGGCCCAATCCCATTCCTTCAGTTCCCTGAGAGGTTTCCGGTCAAAAACGATCTCGCTTCCGAGGAAGATGAACTCTGGCTCCGGAGTTTCCTCTTGAAGGATGAGGATCCGGTCGAAGGCCAGATCGACAGCCCTCTCCCTGGAGGGATGGCCATCCTCGTACAACACCATGGTTGACAGGGCCTGGGCCACCGCTGATAGGAACTCTGCAGCTTTGCTCAAACCTCTCCCCCCCCCTCCAGGGCCCTCTGGAACCGCGGATCTTTCCGACGCTTTGCGGCGGCCAGAAGCTTCTTGGCCCGGGGTTCATGTGGCCAGGCCCGCGCCAATACCTCGATGGCAGCCAGGACCTCCTCGGAAGATTCGGCCAACCTGATCCTCCCCAGAATGGACCTCCCTCCGCCGGCAGCATTCAAGAGGGTTTCCAGGGCCAAGGCCGATTGGGAGTGCCGGAGCGCCCTCAAAGAAAGCGCCTTCATTTCCGAGTCCACTCGAGAGCCAAGCACGCGATTCACCAGGACCGGAACCAAAGATTCAGGAAGGCCCTCCTGGGCTTCAAGGAGGGCCATCCGGAGGATTCTCTCGTCGGGATCAGCCAACCCGAGCGCCAGGCAACGATGCCTCTTCGCCATTTCTTGGACGGCTGATGGAAATGCTTCTCTTCTCACCCGGGGATCTTCGTGTTCGAGGAACGGATAGGCAGAGAATCCCAACGGCATTCTGGTGAGGCCCCTCGCCAGGGCCAACATGTTGCGTATGACGTACCAGCGACCGTCCCTCAGGCGTTCCAGGATGAGTGGCCCAACCTCGTCTCCGAGGCTTTGAAGCACGTTGAACACCTTCCTCCGTAGAGCCCTTGATTCGGTTTCCCCAAGGACATCGAGGAGCACCGGAGCCGCCTTCATTCCCATCATCCCAACGATCTTCACCAGCTCCTCCTCAGGGACGTCCTCTCCGGAGAGGAGGCGACGAAGCTGCGAGCGGCTCGCGAGGAATGCGGTGAAGCGTTGCCCCACTTGGGAGCCATCCGGGGCTTCCTCCGCCATCCGAAGGAGGTACCCTATCTCCCCTCCTTCGGTGAGGTCGGCGACGGCCTTCGCGACGGTGGGCCCCCAGGAGTCTAACTCGAGGCTCATCTGGAGAAGCCGTTGGGCCCCTGTTAGCCCATCGCTGGGCTCCTCCGATTCGCCTTCCCCCAAGCTGGGCGCGGCCCGAGAGATGGAATCCAGGATCAGAGTATAGTCGTCCGGATTCGGGTCTTTGAGATCCCAGTCGTTGACCAGTTCCTCGACGTTTTCACGGAGAGCCGTGTCCGCCTGCCCCCTGATGGCTTCTCCCCCATCCGATGCATGTGAGGAGAGCTTCGTGAGGAGTCTCGTCAGAGAGTGGGAGATGGTCTGGTGGGATGCATTCGCGGCCGCTTCCACGATCTTCACGACCGAACTGACCGCCAGACTCTGATTGGCATCGAGGACGAAGCGACGGCGGCTGGCAGGATTCCCACCCATCTGAACCAGCCGCTCCAGAGTTTGGGGGTCCAACTCCCTCACCAGGCTGGTCACACGTCTCCGGATGGATCCCTTTTCCTCTCGCTCCCCACTTCTCAACTCCACGGCCAACTGGGCGAGGTACCCGGCAATTACCTCATCGTAGGCGGCATCCTTCCGGCTCCGGCGGATGGCCTTGGCGACCGTTCCCCCATCCGGGGATTTCTCAGGGTCTCGGAAATCGGACTCAACACCCATGGCGGATCGTGCAAGCCCGAGCCAGAGGTCAGTGGCACGGTCGAACCCCTCGCCAGACGGATCTGCTTCGCCGGTGAGCTCGAGACCATCGTACCCCAGGGGCAGCAGCCGAATGTGGTCCCAGTTTGGGATCTCTTCGGACGGAAGAAGGCCAAGGGGGTCCCCACCCCTCTCCGGATCTTGGGCGATGGTCTCCAGCAACCCCTCGACCTCTGACCGAAGCGTGCCGTCGTAGAAGGAGATCGCCCCCAAATGATGGTCGTGGAGGCGCTTCGCCAGTTCCCGAAGCACCGGATGTCTCGATTCTGTGGCCACACCTTCCACCACCAACTGGTCCAATCCGACCCCAATGGTGAAGTTCTCTCGGTCCGCGAGAACTTCAGAGAGGCGCCCCAGGACATTCTCCGCTGTCGGGAGGAGGGACGGGTGGTCCGGTGGGTACATCGAGTGCTTGTGCACGCCAATGGAGAACTCCAGAAGGAACTCTGAGACCTCCTTGGAGAGAGCGGCGACCTCTTTGGGTTCTTCGCTCGGGGGCCGGGGATCAGTCACTGGTTCTGGTGCGCCTCAAGGAATCGATAGAAATCGCCGGGCGGTCTTGGGTTTGCCTTTGGGGAAGATATATTCCCCTACCGTCCGGGGCGACATCCCGTTGCTCCGACGCGGTTGGCCGCTGGTCTATCTCGAATCTTCAGGATTCCAGGAGAATCTGAAACCCTTTCGAACTGCCGGAGATCACAAGAGTGAACCTCGATACCAGGGCGAGCATGGGGCAGGAGGAGCCCCTTCTGCGGCTCTCAGGGACCCTTTCACTCTTCGGGTTCCCACCTGCGGAGGCTTCCCTGAAGGTCGTTCCCCGGAGCTTGGCATGGCGTGGTGCTCTGGCGTCCGCCTACGTCGGCGGTGGCCTCCTTCTGGCGCCGATCCTGGGAATGGTCCCTCCTCATGCCCCATGGGCGGCAGGGGTTCTCGTATGCGGTGGGTTCTTCGGGGTCCGGAAGTGGCGCGAGCGCTTTACCCTCCTTTCCTTGCACGGGATCTGTCCGAAGTGTGGCGGGGGAGTTTCCATTCTCTCCCGCGTCCCTCTGAAGTCGGGCATTTCGGTGCCCTGTGAGGGCTGCCACCACGATTCCCGTTTGGTGGTGACCACTCCGTTCCCCTCGGATTCGTCGGGTGAGGGGGGGGCAGCGTGAAGCTGGGGGCGAAAGTCTTCGGTCTCCTCTCCGGAATCCTGGTCGTCTATCTCCTGGTTGGGCTCCTTCTTCCCAGGTCATGGAGGGCGGAGGCCGACTCCCTCGTCCCGGCTCCTCCATCGTCAGTCTTTCCTCTTGTCAATCGCTTGTCCTCCTGGGCGAGCTGGACCCACGTTCCCGAAACAGGCTTGGAGGCTTTCGGCCCGCCGACCGGAGTCGGTGCCGGGGTTCGCTGGGACGATCCCAGGTACGGCGCGGGCGAGGTCCGAATCGTGGGCAGCGAGGAAGACAGGATGGTCGAATATGAAGTCATTGTTGAAAACGGAGCCCTGACGATACACGGCTCGATAACTCTGGAGCCGGAGGGTGTCGGGACACGTGTCCGTTGGGTCGAGGAAGGAGACTTCGGCTGGAATCCCCTGCTCGGTTACGCGGCTAGAGGGATGTCTTCCTCACAGGCTGAGACCATGAGGCAGAGCCTGAGGATGCTCTCCGAGGAGGTTCAAACGCATAGGTCCGGCTCTGGGGGAGCCGGACCTATGCGGGGCATCTGATCCTGCACCCCGCCAGAACAGAACTTCCCTGACTCTTCAACGCCCCTCTAGCGGTCTTTGAAAAGCCGAACCAACTCCTCGTTGGTCTTCGTCCTCGCCATTACCATGAGAAGCTCCGACATGGCGTCGGCAGGCGGGAGGTCGGCAAACTTCCGCCGGAGAGCCCTTGAGAGATCCAGAGCTTCATCGCTGAGGAGGAGTTCCTCCCTCCTCGTGGCGGAAGCTGCCAGATCGATGGCGGGATAGATCCTCTTGTCAGCCAAATCCCGGCTGAGAAGCAGTTCGCTGTTTCCAGTTCCTTTGAATTCCTCGAAGATCACCTGATCCATTCGGGAGCCGGTGTCGACCAGTGCCGTCGCAACGATGGTCAGCGACCCGCCTCCCAGCTTCTCGTTGATCTTCCGGGCGCTGCCCAGGAACCTCTTGGGCTTCTCGAGTGAGTTTGCGTCCAGGCCCCCGGTAAGGGTGCGCCCGGACCCCTCTTCCACAGTATTGTGCGCCCGGGCGAGGCGAGTGATGGAGTCGAGGATGATGACGACATCCTGGCCCATCTCCACCCGTCTGTGGGCCCGGGCCAGCGTCATCTCCGCGACCTGGGTATGTCGTTCGGCAGGCCGATCGAAGGACGAGGCAACCACTTCCCCGTACCCGCAAGCCTCCATCTCGGTGATTTCCTCCGGGCGCTCGTCCACGAGGAGGATCATCAGGTGGCAATCCGGGTTGTTCTTGACGACCCCTTCGGCGACAGCCTGAAGGACCGTGGTCTTTCCTGCCTTGGACGGCGCCACGATCATCGAACGCTGACCCTTCCCCAGTGGGCAGAAAAGGTCGATTACCCGATTCGTATGATCCGGCTGCCCCCGATAGGTCCGGCCGCACTCCAACAGGAGGGGTTGGTCGGGATGCTGTGCGCCGAGCTGGGAGAACAGGGGACGCCGAGGAAGCTCCTCGGGAGCCAGCCCGTTCACGTTGGCTAGGTGCTTTAGCGGGGGGCTCTTACCGTTTTTGGGGCGGTTCCCGACCACGCCTGAGAGCTCATCTCCTGTGCGGAGATCGAACTTTTGGATAACCCGGGCACCAACGTAGATATCGTCATTTCCCGGAGTGTATGCCGTTTCGCGGCGTCGGATGAAGCCTGAGCCGCCGGGAAGAACTTCCAGGATGCCGAGAGGGCCTTCGTGTGTCACGCGTCGTTCACCGTTTTATGAGGGTACCTTTGGTCCGCCTTCCGCTCGGCCCCGAATGGGTCTGCGAGAAGGACCTTTCCTGACCAGGGGATGTTTGGCGCACCCGGGAGAGATCGGAGAATACCCGGGGGCTATGTGATCCAGCTAATCGAACTGGTAAAGAGAATCTTGGGAAAGAACGCTCCCACGTCTACCCCCCCTGGAATAATTTGCGCATTCCCCGCCTTTTGCGACTCCGGCGCGCCCGTCGCCCAGCCCGACCCGGATCGGTGAAATCCAAATGCTCGCCGAACAATCCTGGCTCCAGGAGGAGCTGGGCCGGCCCCCCGATCCCCCTCTTCTCACCCCCTTCCCGTTCTTCCTTGACCTCCTCACTTTGATTCACGAGTGGTGGATACGTGGACGGTCCTGGCCTTATCCTGTCCCCTGGAAAGGACATTTACGGATCGGTCAGAGGTTCATCCGGGGATTAAGTCGCTATTTGATAAGGACTTGGTGTATTCTCCCCTCTTGGCACGGCCCCTGCATTCAGAAAGGTCAGAAGACTAGCGAGGAGGAACGATGTTCACGCGCCCAGTTTCCATAGCTGTCCTGGCCTTTGCCTTGTGCTTGACCCCTGCTAGAGCCGAGGGTCAGGTCTCGGCGTCGGTCTCTTTCCAACTCGGCCTCTTCGATGGAATAGGAATTGGCCTTGCGACTCCCCACTGGCATCACGGGTCCATCTTCAGCCCTGGCTTCCATGTCGGGTTCGGAGTCGGGATCGGGTTTGGCGTGGGCGCGCACCGTGGGTACGGGTACGATCCGTATTATGATCCGTATGACGGGTACGGGTATGGATATGGGTATGACGCCTACGATTACGGCTGGGATCCATACCGGTCATATCACAGCTATAGCCCCATCTACTGCGGTTGGTGGGGGTACCCGAATCCTTGCCGGGACTGGTGGGACCCCTACTGGCACACCGGATTCCGGTTCTCCCTTGGACTGGGATGGAACTACTACCGCAGGCCGGCCTACTTCGATCCCTGGTGGGGGCACACGGGCTACCTGGCCCGCTGGCGGCCGATCTGGTCTCATAACCCCGGTTGGTGGTACTACAACGATCCCTGGTACGTGAGCCCAGGGTATTCCAGGGTGGCATATGTGGTTCCTGCTCAGCGTGTGGTCCGGGTCGCAACCGCCAGAGGCGGTTATGCCTCCACCACCTTCAAGGAGTCCCCGAGGCGCGTAGCTGGGAATAACCCCACTGCGAGACCCCGGAATGGGACTGCTGCCGCTCCATCGGCTGAGCCTCGTAGAGGACAAGCCGGTGTGGCTCAGCCCGGTTCAGGCCGATCCGGTGTGGCTCAGCCCGGTTCAGGCCGATCCGGTGCAGCTCGCCCTGGAGTGGCTGCGCCGGGGAACCGCACGGCACGGCCCGGCACTCCCTCCAGCGGTATCGGACGACCCCAGGGCAGGAACGCGGCGCCCGGAGTTCCGAACCGAGGGACCGTGAGACCTGGTGCTCCTCAGACATCAGTGGCCCAACCAGGGGCGAGCCGGAGGCCGTCGGACCGTGTGGGTGACCCCGGAGGCAGGAGTCGCGCAGCTGCACCCTCCGTCCGGGCTCCGCAGGCCAGGCCTTCCACCGGGGACCGTGCGGATCCTAGCAGACCCTCGGCGAGGTCACCTGGTGAGAGATCCACCACCGGAACGCCGTCGGCCAGGCCATCTCCTGGGACCACCAATCGCCCTTCGGCCCGGCTGAATCCCCAACGGGGTGGCGGAAGGACCCCAGCGGCCGGGAGCACGCCCTCTGCCCGCGCACCGAGGGGGGGGGCGGCCACGGCCCCCTCCCAGAGGGCGCCGAACCGGGGTGGCGCTTCGGCGCCGTCCAGCCGGGCTCCGAGTCGGGCGGCACCCTCCAGCCGATCCAACACCGATAGGGCTCCCTCAAGGGGGGGGATAGGAACGCCTTCGACGCGGGCCCCGAGCCGGGCTGCGCCGTCCAGGCCATCCGGTCAGGCACCCTCCAGGGGCGGCACCGCTGCGCCGTCTACAAGGGCTCCCAGTCGCTCTCCGACCGCAGGGTCCGGGAGCCGGGCACCCTCGAGAATGCCAACGACGAGAGCTCCCTCCCGGGCACCCAGCCGGCCGAACGTCTCCCGGTCCGCTCCGCGGACGGCTCCGAGGGCCCAGTCCGCACCTCGGTCGGCGCCTCGCACTCAAGCCGCGCCGCGCTCGGCCCCCAGATCCGCCCCGCGGGCCCAATCCGCCCCTCGGAGTGCGCCCCGAGCGTCTGCCCCCAAGGCGAGAGCGCCTTCCCGGAGCTCACGCCCGACGGTGAGGAGGAAAGGCGGAGGCGTTTGACGCGGTTGGCACCCCGTTCTTGACCACCCCTTTGCAGGGGTGGCCGCCTACCCAGTAGGCCAGCTCTCTCGGATGGCCGACCTCCCACAAGGCGAGGTCGGCCATCTTCCCTTCCTCCAACGTCCCCCGATCGCCGGCCAGGCCCAACGCCCTGGCTCCGTTCACCGTCACTCCCCGGAACGCCTCTTCCGGCGTAAGGCCAAAGAGAGTGCAGGCCATGTTCATGGCCAAAAGGAGCGAATTGAGGGGGGAGGACCCTGGATTCAGATCTGTGGCAACTGCCATGGGCACTCCGGATTCCCTGAAGGCCTGGATCGGAGGAGGCCGAGTCTCCCGAAGGAAATAGAAGGCACCGGGGAGAAGCACGGCTGTGGTTCCCGCCGTCGCCAGGGCGTCCACGCCGGCTTGGGAGGCGTATTCCAGGTGGTCCGCCGTCAGTGCCCCGAGGCTGGCTGCCAGGGCCGCGCCGCGCCCGTCCGTGAGTTGATCCGCGTGCAGGTGTACCTCCAACCCCGCACGTTTCCCGGCTTCGAGGACCCTCCGGCATTCCGTCTGTGAGAACGCGATCCCCTCACAGAACGCGTCGATCCCGTCCGCCAGCCCCTCGGTGACAGAGCGGGGGATCATCTCCTCCTCCACCATCTCCAGGAAATCTTCACGCCTGCCCTCGAACTCTTCGGGGAGAACGTGGGCTGCCAAGAGGGTCGTCCGAACATCCACCGACGGGCTCTCTCCGAGGCGCCGGGCTACCCTCAGCATCTTGAGCTCAGAATCGGGCTCCTGGCCATATCCCGATTTGATCTCGAGGGTGGTGACCCCTTCCCCGTGGAGGGCGAGGAACCGGGGGACCGCTCCTCGCAGAAGCTGTTCCTCGGTAGCTTCTCGGGTGGCCTTCAACGTCGTCCGGATTCCGCCTCCGGCCCTCGCGATCTCTTCATACGAGGACCCTCCGAGTCGGGCCTCGAACTCCCCGGAACGGTCTCCCCCGAAGACCAGGTGCGTGTGACAATCCACTAGACCCGGTGTCAGCCAGCGACCCTCCAGGTCGAGAACCTCCCGGGCGCAGTCCTCGGCCGGTCCCGGTAGCTCGGCTTCGGGTCCTACCCAGACGATATGCCCGCTCCGGGATGCCAGGGCGCCGTTGAAAATCTCCCCGTACCCTCCGAGATCGGGATCCAGAGTGGCCAGGTGCCCACCCACCCAGAGCCTGTCCCACATGAACGGATGTGTCATCAGAGGCCCCGGAGCATTCAGCGTGGATCCATGGGGATTTTCAGACCCTGGTTCCGGACCGTTTGCCAAGCCTCTTGGTATCCTGCGTCCGCATGCCTGGCCACTCCGATTCCCGGGTCATTCGTCAGCACTCGATGGATGCGCCTCCCCATCTCCGGTGTGCCATCGGCCACCAGAACCTGTCCCGCATGAAGCGCCGCCCCGATCCCGACACCCCCTCCGTGGTGGAAGGAGACCCAACTGGCTCCGGAAGCGGTGTTCAAGAGTGCGTTGAGGATCGGCCAGTCTGCTACGGCGTCGGATCCGTCCTTCATGGCTTCGGTCTCGCGATAAGGTGACGCAACCGAGCCCGTGTCCAGGTGGTCCCGACCAATGACGATCGGAGCGGAGATCTCTCCCGTCGCCACCAGGTCGTTGATGGCCACGCCGAACCGAGCCCTCTCCCCCTGGCCCAACCAGCAGATCCGAGAGGGGAGTCCCTGGAACGCCACTTTTTCCCTGGCCATCCGAATCCAGCGGCCCAAATGCTCGTCTTCCGGGAAGAGCTCGAGCACCAGATCATCGGTCCGGTGAATGTCTCCCGAATCACCGGAGAGGGCCGCCCAACGGAACGGTCCTTTGCCCTCACAAAAGAGGGGTCGGATGTAAGCCGGCACGAAGCCCGGGTATGCGAACGCGTCCTCGAATCCGGCATCCAGTGCCATCCCCCTGAGATTGTTCCCGTAATCCACGGCGACGGATCCCATGGCTTGGAGGCGGACGATGGCCTCACAGTGGACCCTCATCGAGGCCATGGAGCGGGTGACATAATCCTCGGGGCTCCGATCCCGGAGAGCTTCCGCCTCCTCTAGACTGAGCCCAGCAGGAACGTATCCGTTCAGGGGATCGTGGGCGGAGGTCTGATCGGTCACCAGATCCGGGACGATGCTCCGGGCCACGATCTCGGGTAGCACTTCAGCACAGTTCCCAACGAGTCCAACAGACAGAGCCTGCCCCCGGTCCCTGGCTCCCAGGACCCACTCCAATGCCTCGTCGAGATCGTGGGTCATTCGATCGCAATAACGGGTGTCGATCCGCCGCTGGATTCGGGCTGGATCGACCTCCACGACCATCACTGCCCCCTCGTTGAACGTGGCTGCAAGGGGTTGCGCGCCACCCATGCCCCCCATCCCTCCCGTGAGGACCCACCTGCCCTTGAGAGACCCTCCGAAGTGCTTCGTGGCCATGGCCCCGAAGGTTTCGTAGGTCCCCTGAAGGATCCCCTGGGTGCCGATGTAGATCCATGACCCGGCCGTCATTTGGCCGAACATCATCAGCCCCTGCCTCTCCAGCTCGTGGAAATGCTCCCAGGTCGCCCACTTCCCCACCAGGTTCGCATTGGCGATGAGGACCCTGGGAGCGTGGGAGAAGGTCCTGAAGACGCCCACGGGCTTTCCGGATTGAACGAGGAGTGTCTCGTCGTCCTCCAGCGTCTTGAGCGTATCCACGATGGCGTCGAATGCCTCCCAGGTGCGAGCGGCCTTCCCACGCCCCCCGTAGACCACCAGCTCGTCGGGCTTCTCGGCCACGTCAGGGTCGAGGTTGTTCATGAGCATCCGGAGGGCCGCCTCCTGGGTCCATCCGCGACAGCTCTTCTCGGTTCCCCGGGGTGCTCTGACAGTCCGGGCGCCTTCAGGTATCATGCTACAGCTCCTCCCAATCTCGGTTGCCCTGTCATTCGGAAAGTGTGGAGAAGGCGCCGTCGCGAACCAGGCGCGCCACCTCCTCCATGTCCTGGGCCAGCACCCGGTCCCCTGTAAGGGGGGGAATCCGGCCCCTGATGATCCCGTATGCTTCTTCGACCCCTGCGCCGGGGCGAAGCGGCCTCAGGTATTCCAGTGCCTGGGCAGCGCATAGGAGCTCGATGCCCAGGATGTATTCGAGACAGACAACCGATCGCCGAAGCTTCCTGGTGGCCGTCATGCCCATGGAGATGTGGTCTTCCTGGTTTGCGCTGGTCGTCACAGAATCCACGCTTGCCGGGTGGGCCAACACCCTCATTTCCGCCAATAGATCGGTGGCTGTGACCTGAGCGATCATGAAACCACTCTCGAGACCCGGCGCTGGGGTGAGGAAGGGGTTCAAGCCCGAGAGGTCCGGATTCAAGAGGCGCTCGGTGCGTCGCTCGCTGATGGCAGCGAGGTCTGCCAGGGCGATGGCCAGGAAATCCAACGCCTGAGACACCACCTGGGCGTGGAAATTCCCTGCGCTCACTACCACGTCGGCGTCCGGAAGCACGAGGGGGTTATCCGTAGTGCTGTTGGCTTCCGTTTCGAGAATCCTCCTGACGTAGCCCATGACCTCACGGGTGGCCCCGTGAACCTGGGGCATACAGCGGAGAGAATAGGAATCCTGGACCCTGGGGTCACCGTGCCGATGAGACTCGCGGATCTCGGATTCCCTCAGGAGGACCCGGAGACGCCTCGCCGTCTCCCCTTGACCAGGATGGGGCCGGACGGCCTGAGCCTCTTCCCGAAATGCTTCGGGCGTCCCTCGGAGTCCCTCCAAGGTCATGGCCCCCGCTACCTCCGCGGTCTCGAGGGCCACCCGGGCCCGATCAAAGGAAAGGATTCCGATCCCCGTCGTGGCCTGAGTTCCATTTATGAGGGCGAGCCCCTCCTTCTCCTTGAGCGTGATGGGCGGGACACCCACCTCTTCGAGGACATCGGAGGCCTGCCTCGAGACTCCCTCGAACTCCACCTCTCCCTCCCCGAGGATCGCCAGAGCCACGTGAGCCAGCGGCGCGAGATCTCCGCTCGCTCCCACCGATCCTGCCTCCGGCACCTTCGGGTGGATCCCCAGGTTCAGGTAGTCCAGGAGGCGTTGGACCACAACGGGCCGGATCCCGGAATGCCCCCTGGCGAGGGCATTTGCCCGCAAGATCATGATGGCCCGGACCTCCTCCCGCGAGAGGGGCTGGCCAACCCCCGCAGAGTGGCTTCGGACCAGATTCCGTTGGAGCTCTTCCCGCTGCTCGGGTGGAATCACCACGTCCGCCAGGCGTCCGAATCCGGTGGTCACGCCATAGATCTGGCCGGGTTCCAGAAGGAGCGTCTCGACGAAGTCCCGGGACCTGCCGATCCGGTCCAACGCCTCGGCAGAGAGTGAGAGGCGAACGTCCGGAAAACCGCGGGCTCCCCGGGCGAGGGCCTCGACCGTGAGGCCGGTTCCGGAGAGTTCGATGGAGTCAGGAGTCTTCGTCATTGGGCCCCGGTTCTTATATCTTCCCATCTGGCATCATCTGAGCTTCGGCTGCTAAGATAGTGAGGCCTGGGTCAGCCCGCCGCCCCAATGGAGCGGACGGGCGGTCGGTCGAAGCAGAGTTACCTCGGCAATCACTCAACGAATTCCGAATCTGGGAGGATGGAATGCATTTGAGGGTTCCAGCCGCTGTTCTTGTTCTGGCGGCTCTGGTGGGGTGTCAGGGCGCTGAGGCGCCGCAAGCACAGGAGTCGGCAGAGCCGGTCACCGCCGAGGTCCAGGCGGAAGCTCCCATGCCCTTTGCTCTGACGGCGGAGCAGGAGGAGGGGAAGGTTGTCTTCGAGACCATGTGCTGGTCCTGTCATGGATCGGCTGGTCGCGGAGATGGACCTGCCGTTCGTGCCGGGGCTGTCGCCGCGCCGAGAGATTTCACTGGCAGTGCCTTTTCCGGGATCACCGCGACCCAGCTTCAGGCTGACTTCAGAGCTGAGGTGGGAGGCCTGTCTCAGGGGCACCCCCATATGCAGAACGTCCTTTCCATCGTAGACGTCGACGCGTTCGCATCAGCCCTGTCGTATATCCCCGCTCTCGTGTATCCCCCGGAGCTCCCCGGGAGCGCCATTGCCGGGCAGACCAACTTCGCTCTCCGATGCCAGGGATGCCACGGACCGAACGGCATGGGTAACGGGCCCGGAGCAGCCGTCCTGGAGCTTGCGCCTGCGAACTTCACACAGGACTCCCTCCTCATGGCTCGGGATTTCGAAGGCGTATTCCAGAAGATCCGGTCGGGTGGCGGCGGAGTCCACGGCTCTTCGATGCCCGCTTGGGGAGTGATGCTGACGGACGGGGACGTGTGGGACCTGGTGGCCTACATTTCCACCTTCCAGCCCGGAGCCCTGTCCCCTCCCCCGGGAGGGTAGGAGCACCACCCTTCGTGCTCCGGGGCCTGGCTTCGGAGTGGGCTGAACAGGGAACAAAGGGGGAGGCTGGAGAAGCCTCTCCCTTTTCCGTGGTAGGGAGGTAACGCTGGACTGCCGGGCGCCGTCTCAAGGGCAACCAATGGCAGACACGGGAGCCTGTGTGCGGGGACTTTCTCAGAGACCTGATCCGGATCCCGCCCTGATCGAGAGGGCGAAAGAAGGGGACCATGCTGCTCTCCAAACCCTTCTGGAGGAGGTGAGCCCGGCCGTTCGACAGTGGGCCTTCGCGCGAACGGGGGACGTGGACGAGGCAGCGGATCTCACACAGGAAGTGTTGATTCAGGTCGCCAGGAAGCTTCCGGCCTTTCGCGGAGATTCACGGCTTCTCTCCTGGGTCTTTTCGGTAACCCGAAATCGGGCCATCGAAGCCCGTCGAAGCGAGTTGCGGAAGGAGCGGAAAATGGAGCGATTCAGTGTTCACTTGGCTGGCGGGCATGAGGGCGGGACGGCTCCGGACGGGGGGATCGACGGGCGCCGGATCCGCCGGATCGTCACGACGTTCCTCGACGACCTTCCGGAACGCCAGAGAGAGGTATTCCAGCTCTCGGAGCTCCAAGGCCTCGGGTCGACTGAGATCGGGCGGATCCTGGGCGTGGAGCCAGGCACTGTTCGCGCGGCGCTCTTCAAGGCCCGCCGCACTCTCCGCCGGAGGATCATGGAACACCATCCGGAAGTGGCACAGGAGTACCTGGGATGAAGTGCAGCGAAGCACACGCGGAAATGCTGGAAGCCGAGCTCCCTTCGTTGGAGGGAGCCGGGGACGATCCTCTCGGGCTCCACATCAGGGAGTGTCCGGCCTGCGCCGGGAAGGCGCGAGCCATCATCGAGGCAGAGACCTCTCTGGCGATGGCGCTGGAAGAGGCCGTGCCCCCCCCGAACCTGGAGTGGATCCTGCGGACCTCGAGGGTCGGAGGTCCTCCCGGCGCCCTCCCGCCCGGTCCGGCTCGGCGCTTCCCGAGGGGCGTCCGGGCCCGCTTCACTCTTCTTCCGTTGGCCGCCGCCGCTGCTCTTGCAGCCCTGTTCCTGGGTCGACCTCCTGCTTTGCCCGGTCCACCGTACTCTCCCCCTCGGTCGTCGGCAGGACTAGACGTACAGGTCCCGGAGGGATCCAACGTGGCGGTGCTAATGACAAACAACCCTGAAATCACAGTTCTTTGGCTCTATTGATGGAGGTAGCTGAGATGAAACCGATAGTGCTGGTGGCCCTTCTGGCCCTGCTGATCCCCCTTTCCTGGGGATGCGACGGCGCGCCGAGGTTGGACGTCCGGACCTTCAACCTGGAGCACCGGTCGGGGTACGAAGCGGCGGAGCTCGTGGACCCCTATGTGTTTGGCGATCGAGAGGGTGCGCCCGGTGCCTTGAGCGCAACACCCAACGCCATCTCCATTCGCGAGACGGCGGACAACCTGGACAAGATCGCCAGGGTCCTGGAGGAGTTCGACCAGCCCATTCCCCCTCTCTGGCTCCGCTTTCATCTCATCGAAGCCGACTCATTCCAGGATACCGATCCGGCAATCGCCGAGGTGGTGGAAGAGTTGAGAGGTCTCTTCCGGTTCGACGGGTATCGACTTCTTGGTGAGGCGCTGGTATCTGTTGCGGGTGGGACCCTGGATTCCCAGGATTTCAGCCAGAGATTCCTGGGGACGGACGAGAGCTTCTCAGTGATGGCAGGGGTCCATATCCAGCGCCCAGGATCTGTCCGGCTCGATCCGATCCAACTCTGGCAGAACGAGCGAGACCGCCTGCTGGAGTCTTCCGTGAATGTCTCGCCGGGGCAGACCGTGGTCATCGGAGGCGGCAGGGCTCAGGACGGCGGCCGTGCCTTCATCTTGACGGTGACCGCAGAAACCGGGTGAATCCTGACACAGCCGGGGCGTCGCCAGGATGGGGCTCTATCAAAACTGGGCTCTATCAAAACCCTGGTGGCGTCCCGGAATCCCTCCTAACTTTCGACGGATGCTCCTCCCCAGCGGAGGTGTCCTCACTCATCCCCCGGATCTTGGTCCATGCCCCACGTGCCACCAGGCGGTCGGCCCGATTTCGATCGTCGGTTCGGAACCGACAGGAGAATCCTGGATCTCCGAAGGGGCCTCACGGAGCGTCGGACCGGTGAAGGACGACGAGTCAGAAACCGTCGTCAAGCCGGCTTGGCGATCCACTCCAACCGGCGGGACACGGATCGTCGGTCCGGAATCCCGAGGCGATCGACCGCGGAGAGGCGGAGCCTGGATGAACGGAGGGGACCCTCCGATCGCCGGACCCTTCCTCCCCGGACCTGACGGACCACTCGAACGGTCGAGGGGGGATGCCTCCGGCCGACTTCCATCAGCTCCCCCTCCAAAATCAAAGATTGACCCGGCACCGCTCCCGTCCTGAAATTTGAAGAAGCACCTCCTCCAATCAGGTTCGAGTAGCTGATGCTTCAATTGGATATTGGGGACCGGCGAAAGGGAAACGACCGCAGGTCTGGCGAAGCTCGCCGCCGGCCGGTGGATCGCCGGTGTGGAAAGGATCGAAGAGACGTCGACCTGTCAGCTCTTGCGGACCGGCGAGTTGAGGAGCGCCGGAGTGGCCCCGATCGGCGGACCCGAGAGCGGCGGCGGGATTACGAAAGGAGGCAGGGCACAATCCACCTCATCCGGCTGGGCTGAGCCCTGCCCCCAGTGGATGCAGCGGCGCTCGAATGCCGACGAATTTCTGACTCAGGAGGCTAGGACATCAGGAGCAGGCGATCGGGACACTCCCGCTCCTCATCCTCGAACTCCTTCAGAAGGCAGTTGACCGTGTGCGCCACCAGGGTCTCGACGGGAACGCCGCGCCGACGAGCCTCTCCCTCATACCGGTGGAAGTGTTCTTCGCTCACCTCGACCCAGATCTGAACTTTCGCCAAGAGACAACTCCCTGATCAGGGTTTCGCCGCTCTCCCCTCCCCTAGCCGGGTCATCCAACGCCAGCTGGCACCCCTTTGTGGCCATAACAGAGGATGCCGCTCTGCCCCTCCTTCCGGATCAATCGGAATTCCAGCTCGACGTCCATTCCGGGACCCACCTCAGACGGGTCGCAGTCGACCACCTGCGTCATGAAACGGGCTCCTTCGGGCGTCTCCACGATCGCCATGGCGTAGGGGGCCTCGTTCAGGAATTCGTCCGGGGGAACGTGAACGACGGTTGATGTGATGACCCTACCGGTTGGCGTCAGCCGCAGTGCCTCGAACTCCCTACCACGGCAATGGGGACATACCATGCGAACCGGGTAGGCCACCTTCCCGCACCCGGTGCACCGGCCGGCCTCTAGACGGTAGCGAGCCGGGATCTCTCTGTGATAGCGTGGGCTCGGCATGGTCAGGCTCCCTGAAAGATGTGAACGACTGAGCTGGCCCCGGATCCTCCCATATTCTGGGCCATACCGATTCTGGCGCCCTCTACCTGCAACTCCCCGGCTTCGCCTCTCAACTGCTCGACGACCGTGACGGCTTGGGCCACACCCGTGGCTCCCACCGGATGTCCTTTGGATTTCAGTCCGCCACTCACATTCACGGGGATCCTCCCACCCAGGTCGGTGATCCCTTCCCGAGCGCCTTCCCCACCCTTCCCTGGCTCCATGAACCCGAGGGACTCCACGCAGCAGATCTCAGAGATGGCGAAGCAGTCGTGGATTTCTGCCAGATCGATCTGGTCGGGTCCGAGCCCGGCCATCTCGTAGGCCCGCTTACCCGAGAGCTCCACCACGTCCAGGTGTGACGGGTCTGGTCTCTGTGCCAGCGAAAGGGTAGAGGTTGCGGCGCCGCTTGCGAGGATCTTCACCGGACGATCGGTGAACTCCTTGGCCCTGTCCAACGGGCAGAGGAGCACGGCGGCAGCGCCGTCCGTCACGGGAGAGCAGTGCAGGAGGCGGAGGGGTTCCGCCACCATGCTTGAACCCATTACATCCTCCAAGGACATGACCCGCCTGAACTGAGCCTTGGGATTCTTCGCCCCATTCCTGTGCGCTTTCACGCTCACCCAGGAGAGGTCTTCTTCCGTGGTGCCGTGGGCCGCCATATGAGCTCGAGCGATCATGGCATACAACCCCGGGAAGGTGATCCCGTAGTAGACCTCCTCCTCCTGGTCGGACGCCGTAGCCAGAACACCGGTGACATCGGCTCCGTCGTTCATCTTTTCCACGCCGGCGGCCAGGACCAGGTCGCTCGCGCCCGACGCCACCTCGAAAAAGGCGCTCCGGATGGCCATACCCCCTGAGGCGCATGCCGACTCGATGCGCGTGGCCGGGACCCCCCTCATCCCCAGATGATCGGCCATCAGGGGGCCCAAATGCTCCTGGCCCACGAAAAGACCGGCCGACATGTTCCCCACATAGATCGAATCCAATGTATCGGCTCCGGCGGTTTCCATCGCGCCCAAAGCCGCTTCCACGAAAAGGCCCCTGAGGCTCTGGCCCCAGAGCTCTCCGAAGCTCGTCATTCCTGTTCCGATTATTGCCACTTCTCTCATTCATTCCCCCTGCCGGGTTCCTCCGGCGGTGAAGGACCGAGCCCCTCGGCGCGGGTTCCCGTCAGTGATTCAGAACGATCTTCTCCCGGAGCTTTGCATACTGCCCGTAGGTCAGATACTTCCTGGGCCCGTCCAGCATGGATCGGACGGCCGGGGCAAGGCCCTGGCGTTCGGGGAGAAGGTCCGTCGCCCTGAGGATGAAAGAATCACTTCCGGCTCCCGACCCGAACGAGGTGATGAGAATCAGGTCGTCTGGGTCCGCGATGTCCAGCACCGCAGCCAGCCCGGTGGGGGAAGACCCCGAGTAGGTGTTCCCCATGAGGTTCACGACCCAGCCCTGTTCCATCTGGGCCTGGGTGAATCCCATCTTCTTTCCGGCCGTGAGGGGGAACTTTCCATTCGGCATGTGGAACACGGCGTACCTGAAGTCAGAGGGCTTGTGCCCCGATCGGTCCAGGATCCCTTTGGTTGCCGACATCACGTGGTGGAAGTAGGCGGGCTCGCCAGTGAACCGGCCACCGTGGCGGGGATAAAACTCTCCTTCCCTTCGCCAGAAATCAGGCGTGTCGCTGGTGTAGGAGTAGGTGTGGAGGACCTCGACGAGGAGATCCGTCTTGCCAAAGATGTAGGCTGCCCCCCCGGCTGATGCGGAAAACTCGAGGGCGTCGTTGGGGGCTCCCTGGGAAGTATCGGCCCCTATGCCCATGGCGTATTCAGCCCTGCCCGACTCAACCATGGCCAGAGCCACCGACATGGCCTCGGTGCCGGCTTTGCACGCGAACTCAAAGTCCGCTACGTGGATATCCGGCCCCAATCCTAGAGCCTCCAGGACGACTGTCCCGGAGGGTTTCACGGCATAAGGGTGGGATTCCGAACCGATATACAGAGCGCCGACCTTCTGCGGATCGATCCCCGATCGGGCTAGGGCGGCCCGCCCGGCGGCAACGGATATGGTGATCGTGTCTTCGTCCAGTCCTGGGACCGACTTTTCCTCCAGCAGAAGTCCCCTCTGGATGGTCGCCGGATCCTTCCCCCACTGGCGGGCAATCTCCTCACTTCGGATCCGGTTACGGGGGATGAACGCCCCGTATCCTACGATTCCTGGCATCTCCGCCTCCTCGTGCCGTGTAGTGGACGTTGTGTCACACCCAGGGACAGACGCGTGAGTACGTCGGACCCAATTGCACCGGCCGGCGGGGTGGATCCGACCCTGGAGACATCCCCTGGGCCCCCGGCGGGGCCCACATCCCATCCCACCCGCCTCCGGCGGTGCAGGACTTCGGCGAGCCAGCGCCTCTCTACCCTTTCGATTCCCCCTCAGAGGCGGGCTCATGGAACCCGGTGAAAGTGCAACAAAAGCCCAGCCTTCGACAGAGGGACCGGGCCGAAGTTCGGATCCGCTCCGGGGCTGAGGTCTCCGCGGGCCAGGCCCTTTCGTCAACAGGGTTGAGGGTATATTTCTTGCTCATCTCGACGGGCCAATCTCGGGGACCTGAAGGCCTTATGACCGGGTCCCCGTTTTGGCATCCACTCTTCCTTCGGAGGCCCCATGCGGGAGTCGGTGAAGCAGATCTGGCCGGAACTGGACTGGATAGAAGATCCGGAGCTGAGGAAGCAGGTTACGGACACCTGGGTGCTCGCTTTCGAGCGCAGCCCGCTGGAACCAAAGGATCTGGAGGAGATCCCGTTCACCCTCCTGGTCCCCGATTGCCCAGCGACGTTCATGGAGCACAAGCGCTGCGTGGTTCACATCGCCAAGAAGAGTGCCGAGGCCATGGACGAATTCCTGGGACGAGGGCTCCCGATTCACCTGGACACCGTCATCGCGGGAGCGATCCTGGCCGATGTCGGGAAGGTCCTGGAATATGAACGGGTCGATGGGAAGGCAGTGCAGAGCGCCCGGGGGCAGGCCCTGCGGCATCCTTTCACCGGGGTAGCGGTGGCCATGGAGTGTGGTGTGCCCGATGAGGTCTGTCACATCATCGCGACCCACGCCGCTGAGGGAAATCTGGTGACGAGGTCCACGGAAGCCTGGATCGTCCACCACGCCGATTTCATGAGCTACGAGCCCTTCAAGACCCTCAAGAAGTGATTCGCACGCACGCCTTGCGCCCCCCATTCGCCGGCCCCGGGAGGGCGGGCGGTCAGAAAGAGGCTCCGGCATGAGTCAGACCGTAGTCGAGAAAATCGCACAACTCCACATGACGGAGGGGCCTGACCGCCCTCTCCGGACGGGGGACGTGATCAGTCTCCGGCCCCGGCATGTCATGACCCACGACAACACCGCTGCCGTGATGGGGAAATTCCGCTCCATGGGGGTACCGGCCATCAAGGATTCCCGCCAGCCGGTATTCACCCTGGATCACGACATCCAGAACACCTCCGAGACCAACCTGGCGAAGTACGCGGACATCCAGGGCTTCGCCCAGGAGCAGGGCGTTGACTTCTATCCGGCGGGGACGGGCATCGGCCACCAGACCATGGTTTCCATGGGGTACGTGGTTCCCGGCTCGCTGGTGGTGGCGTCGGACTCCCACTCCAACATGTACGGTGCCATGGGGGCCCTGGGCACACCGGTCGTCCGGACCGATGCCGCCGGGATCTGGGCCGCGGGGGAGTTCTGGTGGCAAATCCCCCGGACGGTGGAAGTCATCCTGGAAGGGGAACTCCCGCCCGGCGCCACCGGAAAGGACGTCATCATCACCCTCTGCGGACTCTACAATCAGGGTGAGGTGCTGAACGCCGCGGTGGAGTTCAAGGGACCGGGGGTGGCCACCCTGTCTATGGACGCTCGATTCTCCATCTCCAACATGACCACGGAGTGGGGTGCGCTGGTGGGATGGTTCCCCGCGGACCAGGTCACCATCCGATACCTCCGGGAGCGTAAGGCCCGTCTGGACGCCCTCGGGATCAACCGCCTCACCGAGGAGGACATCGGGGAGTGGGAGGCCAGACCCTTGCTCCCGGATCCTGATGCCAGCTACGCGGCTCGCATTCGCCTTGATCTTTCCCGGGTAAGTCCACACGTAGCGGGCCCCGACTCGGTGCAGGTGATGACCTCGCTGGCGGACATGGAGGCCAGGGACGTCGCCGTCCAGAAGGCCTACCTGGTCTCCTGCGTGAACTCCCGGCTGGAGGATCTGGAGGCCGCTGCCGCGGTGATTCGGGGAAAGAGGGTCGCCGAAAGTGTGGAGTTGTACGTGGCCGCTGCCAGCGCCGAGGTCCAGGAGGCGGCGGAGGCCTCAGGAGCCTGGGGCGCCCTCATGGACGCTGGCGCGAGGCCACTTCCCCCGGGGTGTGGGCCCTGCATCGGGCTGGGTAGGGGACTTCTGGAGCCGGAAGAGGTGGGGATCAGCGCCACGAACCGGAACTTCAAGGGGAGGATGGGATCGAGGGACGCCCAGGCCTACCTGGCGAGCCCGGAGGTCGTGGTGGCCTCGGCGGTGGCCGGGAGGATCCGGGGCCCGGCTCCTTCGTCCGGGTCCCGTCCCGACCTGGATTACCACGCCTTCGAAGCGCCGGTCATGGACTCGGAGACCGTGGAGATTCTTCCAGGATTCCCCGGTTCGCTGAGGGGACGCCTGGTCTTCCTCCCTGCGGACAACCTGAACACCGACGGAATCTACTCCAAGGATTACACCTACAAGGAGGGGATGACCCCGGAAGAGATGGCCGGGGTGGTGATGGAGAACTACGATCCGGAGTTCGTCCGGCGGACGGCTCCAGGGGACATCCTGGTGGCAGGCCGGAACTTCGGTACGGGATCCAGCCGGGAGCAGGCCGCCACCGCCCTCAAGTTCAAAGGCATCGAGCTGGTTCTGGCGGGGAGTTTCTCCCAGACCTATCTCAGGAACGCATACAACAACGGCTTCATCTGCATCGAGTGCCCTTCGCTCTCGAACCGCCTGAGGGCTGAGTTCGGCGCCGAGGCCGATGCCGGTGCCGCCACCATCATCCCCGGAGACGAGCTGGAGATCGACTTCTCCGAAGGCACCGTCTCGTACCGGGAAGAAACCTTCCGATTCCCGCCCCTTGGCACCGTGCCTCAGAGCCTGGTGGTGGCGGGCGGAAGCGAAAGCCTGATCCGGACGAAGTTAGGATTGGGTGATTGACGGCAGGAGAGAGGGAACAAAAGGAGATCGCAGGGTGGCAGCTGACCAAGGGGAGTCGTCCCGGAGCTGCGCCCTGAACACGACCACACATCTGCACCCCCGGAGTTGAGCCGAAATGGCACGCTACACCGTGGTTTCCATGCCTGGAGACGGAATCGGACAGACCGTTCTCCCCGAGTCCATCCGTGTCCTCGATGCCGTTGGCTTCGAGGCCGACTACGTTCACGCCGATATCGGGTGGGAGTTCTGGGTGAACGAAGGGAATCCCCTTCCCCAGCGCACTATCGACCTGCTCCGGGAGCACGGGCTGGGCCTCTTCGGAGCCATTACCTCCAAGCCCAAATGGGAGGCCGACGCCGAGCTGAGCCCCGAGCTGAAGGACAAGGGCCTGGTCTACTACAGCCCCATCGTGGGTTTGCGGCAGGTCTTCAACCTGGACGTCTGCATCCGCCCCTGCATCTCCTTCCCGGGCAACCCCCTGAACTTCATCCGCCGGACGGCGGATGGTGGCTTCGAGGAGCCGCCGGTGAACGTGGCGGTCTTCCGCCAGAACACCGAGGGCCTGTACGCCGGCCTGGAGTGGACGAATCCACCCCAGCAGGTCTACGACGCCCTGGCCACCCATAAGAAGTTCAAGAATTGGATGAAGTACGATAAGGCCGAGCTGGCTATCTCCACCCGGGTGTTCAGCCGCACCGCCACGCGGCGCATCATGAAGGCCGCATTCGAGTACGCCGAGAAGCACGGCTACAAGTCGGTGACGGTGTGCGAGAAGCCCAACGTACTCCGGGAGACCTCGGGGATGATGGAGATGGTCGCTGCGGAGGTCCAGAAGGAGCACCCGTCCATCCAGCATTGGTCCACCAACATCGACGCCCAGATGATGTGGCTCACCAAGAACCCCGAGGACTACGGGGTGGTGGTGGCCGGAAACATGTTCGGGGACATCGTCTCCGACGCCTTCGCTGGTCTGGTCGGAGGGTTGGGATTCGCCTGCTCCGCCAACATCGGAGATGAAGTGGCGGTCTTCGAGCCCACCCACGGGTCCGCACCCAAGTACCAGGAGCTGGATCCCCCAATCGTGAACCCCATCGCCATGGTCCTCTCAGCGGTCATGATGCTGGACCACGTCGGAGAGGGGGAGAAAGCGCAGCGGATCCGGGCCGCGGTGGCCGCGGTGGTCGCCGAGGGGAAGGTTCGGACCTACGACATGATGAAGATGCCCGGTGGGTCCAAGGCCATCGACAACGGCGCCGCGACCACGTTCCAGGTTACGGACGCCATCATCGAGAAGCTGGGCTGAAACCGCCATGGGAAGCCCCGGGACCATCCGTGATTCCGGGGCTCCCCATGGACCTTCCCACCCTGGATGAAGAGGATGACCCATGGAGGACCTTGGGGATTCAGGAGCCATCGGGGGCGGCCAAGCGGGCCGACGAGGACCCACCGTACGATCGGACTGCTGGGTCTTGATCGAGCGCTCTGAAGAGAGCGGGTCCCAGCTCCAGCTGGCCTCGAAGGTCGGTGCACTTTTCGGGGAGTCCATCAAGAAGACAGTAGCGGACACCCTGGTCGCCCTGGGAGCCGATGGCGTTCAGGTGACTCTGGAAGACCAGGGGGCCTTGCCGTGGGTGCTGGAAGCTCGGGTCGAAGCGGCGTACCTAAGATACCTCCGCTCCGGGGACGTTGGAGCCTCTCACGCGGGGACCGGTGGAGCCCACGAGCCATTGGGAGACCCTCGTCCCCCCAGGACCGCTCCCCTCTCGCCACCGCAGGGGACAGCCAGGGAGCGCCTCCGGCGATCTCGACTCTACCTTCCCGGGAACGAGCCGAAGTTCATGGTGAACGCCGGGCTCCACGGCTCGGACGGGATCATTCTGGACCTGGAGGACTCGGTCCATCCCGAAGAGAAGGATGCCGCCCGTCACCTGGTGCGGAACGCACTCCGATGCGTGGATTTCGGCGCCGCCGAGAGGATGGTCCGCATCAACCAGCTGCCCCTCGGTCTGGAAGACCTGGATGCGATCATCCCGGAGGCGCCGGAAATGATCCTCCTCCCCAAGGTGGAGACGCCGGGCCAGGTAACGGAGGTCGCCGATCGGATACAGAGCATCCGGACGGAGCATGGCGTGGCGTCACCGGTGTGGCTCATGCCGATTCTGGAATCCGGGCTCGGGGTGGAAAACGCCTTCGACATCGCGTCGGCCAACGACGCAGTGGCGGCCCTGACCATCGGCCTCGAGGACTATACCGCCGACCTGGGGGTGGTGAAGACCCCTGATGGATCGGAGAGCCTCTGGGCCCGGAGCCGGTTGGTGAATGCCGCCAAGGCCGCCGGGGTCCAGGCCATCGATTCGGTCTACGGGGACGTGGCGGACGAAGAAGGCCTCCTGACATGGGGACAGCGGGCCCGGGGAATGGGGTTCGTGGGGATGGGGTGCATCCACCCCAGGCAGATCCGGGTGATCCACGCCGCCTTCGCACCCACGGAGCAGGAGCTTGCCAGGGCCCTCAGGATCGTGGCCGCCTTCGATGAGGCCCAGGCCAGGGGGTTGGGGGTGGTCAGCCTGGGAACCAAGATGATCGATCGGCCCGTTGTCCTCCGGGCGCGAAAGCTGGTGGACCAGGCCCGGGAAGCCGGGCTGATCGGTGAGGAGGGAACCGATGTCTGACCACGAGTTCGTCGTCAACGCTGCCGGCCGGCGGGTCCCCACCGTCGTGAACGGGAAGCCTCAGGTGCCATACCAGGGTGTGGCGGCCCATGAGCCCACAGGCGTGAAGCAGGCACCCCCGATCCGCTCCTGCAAGGACTATCCGGCTTCCGGTGACAAACGGGTCGCCGACCTGAAGACGGCCCTCCAGAGGTGCGGTCTTCGGGACGGAATGACGATCTCCTCCCACCATCATCTCCGGAACGGGGACAAGGTGGCCCTCCTGGCCCTTTGGGCCGCGGCAGAGTTGGGGGTGAAGGACCTGATGTGGTTTCCCTCCGCCTCCTTTCCCTGCCAGGAGCCCGTCATCGAGCTGCAGGAGCAGGGGGTGGTACACCATATCGAAGGCAGCATGAACGGCCCCCTGGGGGACTACTGCTCCCGGGGCAAGATGCGGGGGATGGGTGTCCTCCGCTCACACGGGGGCCGATGGCAGGCCATCCAAGACGGCGAAGTCCACATAGACATCGCCGTCATCGCCGCACCCACGGCGGATTCCTTCGGGAATGCCGACGGATCCCATGGGCCATCGGCGTGCGGGTCTCTGGGTTTTGCCCTGGCGGACTCCATCTACGCCGACCATGTCGTGGTGGTCACCGACAACCTGGTGCCTTTTCCATGTATCCCCTGGCAGATCCAGGGCAACAATGTGGACTACGTGGTGGAGGTCGAGTCCATCGGCGATCCCTCCAAGATCGTCAGCGGAACGACTCAAATCACCAAGAGTCCCGACCGTCTGCTGATTGCCGAGTATGTGGCCCGGTTCGTCCGGGATTCCGGGATCATGAAGGACGGGTTCTCCTTCCAGGCTGGAGCCGGAGGCATCGCATTGGCCTTCGTCCAGTTCCTGAAGGAGATGATGAAGGAAGCGGGGGTGAAGGCCCGTTTCGTTCGGGGTGGCTCCACACAGTACCTGGTGGACCTGCTCAACGCGGGGCTCACCGACTACATCCTGGACGGCCAGACCTTCGATCTGGCCGGTGTGGCATCCATCGGGGAGGACCCACGGCACGTCATGTCCTCCCCGTTCACCTCATACAACTACCACGGGAAGGGCAATTTCGCCTCAATGGTGGACGCCACCGTGCTCGGGGCCACCGAGGTGGACGTGAACTTCAACGCCAATGTGAACACCCACTCCGACGGGGCCCTCCTCCACGGCATCGGAGGATGGCAGAACTGCCTCTTCGCCGGGTGCAGCATCCTGGCCATTCCCGCGGTCAGGGATAGGATCCCGGTCCTGGTGGACGAGGTCACCACCCTTACCGGTCCGGGGGAGCTCATCGACGTGGTGGTCACCGAGCGGGGCATCGCCATCAACCCCCTCCGTCAGGACCTCCGGGACGCGGTGAGCGGCTCGGACCTACCCATCCGCACCATCCAGGAGATCAAGGAAGAGCTGGAGGGGATCATCGGCGGACAGCCTGAGAAACCGCGCCTGGGGGAGAAGCCCGTGGCGGTGATCAAGTGGGTGGACGGGACGGTCCTGGATACGGTCTGGCAGGTAGAGGGCTGAGCGACGCACCCCCTTGTGACCTCGGGGCCCGGTGAGCAGGTTTCGACCTGCCCCCCGGGCCCTCGTGTCTTACGGGGCTGTAGGCCGACTCCCCGGGGGGACGAGAACCTCCACCCCGCTCATCATTTCACGAAAAGGCTAGGGTTTGATGGACCGTATCGTCGAGTGTGTTCCCAACATATCCGAAGGCCGTAACCCCGCGGTGATCAAAGAGGTGACCGACGCCATAGAGGCGGTTCCCGGAGTGCGGCTCCTGGACGTCGATCCAGGTGAGAAGACCAACCGGACCGTCATCACATTCGTGGGAGCCCCGGATCGGAGGTCATCGACATGCGCCAGCACAGCGGGGAACACCCCCGCATGGGTGCCACCGACGTGGTCCCCTTCGTGCCGGTGGCCGGTGTGACCATGGAGGAGTGCGCCGAGATGGCCCGGGCGGTGGGTGAGCGCATTGGGTCCGAGCTCGGGATTCCCGTTTATCTCTACGAGCATGCCGCGTCCAGTCCCGAGCGCCAGAACCTGGCCAAGGTCCGGAGCGGAGAGTACGAGGGCCTCCGGGAGAAGCTGCAGGACCCGGAGTGGGGCCCGGACTTCGGCCCCACCGAGTTCAACCCCGGGACCGGAGCTACCGCTGTGGGAGCAAGGGAATTCCTCATCGCCTACAACATCAACCTCAATTCCGCCGACCGACGTTACGCCAACGAGATCGCCTACGAGCTGCGGGAGAGGGGCC
>JBDHCH010000022.1:0-31775 GCA_039592115.1 Gemmatimonadota bacterium
GCCCCGAAGGGCGTCGGGGGGGTCTACGGGTTGGAACCGCCCGATGCGCTCCCTCAGGGCCGGGGCCATATAGTCCCGCACGGTGAGGATCTCGTTCTCTAGCAGGAACGCCACGTAGTCGTCCACGGCGGCATTCAGGAGACGGTCGTATTCGGTGGCGGAGGTGATGCGGGCTTGCTGGGAAAGGGCCCTGTTCCGGTGCTCCTCCAACTTCAAGGACGCGTGGGATCGAGCCAGTTCACGACGCATCACTCGGATCTCGTCCTCCCAGGTGTACGGGACCAGGTGTACGTTCCTCAGGTACCAGTCGTAGTGCTCGACCCCGATCCCAGAGGGACCGGTCTTGGAGGGCGCCTCCTCCACTAACCAGTTGAGGAAAGCCTCCGTGGCCTCCAAGGCTGCCTGGAGCGCGGCATCCAGGTCGGCGCTCGTCCCGGCAACCTGGGTCAAAAAAGCGTTGAGCTGTACAATCTGACCCTCCATCCCGCGGACCCCACCCATCCACAGGTCCCGTGCATCACCCACCAGGTTCGTTCGCGCCTGCTCCAGCAGAGCCGGGATGACACCGAACCGTCCGGCCAACTCGGCGGCATCTTCGGCCGATAGGGGGTACTCGTAGGTCCAGGTGTCGATCCATCCATGGATCACCGGCCCCTCATGAGCAGGCACATCGCTCTGGGCGTTGAAGATCATGCCATAGAAGGCTGGACTCCGAGCCCAGGGTCGGAGGACCCGGTGGTCGAAATCCAATCCGTTCATCTCCGCCCACACCAGGTGCCAATCGATCTGCTCGGAGATCGACCAACCGGCCGTATCGAAAACCTGAAGACGGGCCTGGTATTCGGCCAGCTCCCGGTGCTGGGCGGCCATGGCGGCCACCGAGTAGTCCGGAACCCCGTCGACAACCCTCGGCGCCTGGAACTCGCGCCACTCGTGGTAGAAGTCCACCAGATCCTGGTGGGTGGCTCCCGAGGCGAAGTCCCCACCTGGAGGATCGGTGGAGGCTTCATCGGTCGGGGCACACCCAGAGCTGAACGGGAGATAAAGAATCAGGCAGGAGAGCAGGACGCGGAGCATCGGTCTTCTCCTCGGGCTGAACACGGGGGCTGCGATGCGGGAATCGCGTGGGTTATCCGGATGGCTTCATCTTAGCCCTCTCCTCACAGCAGGCCAACGGGCTTGAGACAACCTAGCCAAGACCTCCCGGTCGAAGTCATGCCGCCTTGACGTCGGGTCCGCCCCCCCCCGCTTACCGGATAATCTCGAGGAGCTCGACCACGGCCGCCTCCAGCTGCTGATCCCGCCCCCGGCTCCGAACGTCGAACTCGTTCATCACCTGGATATCCGGATATGTCTGGAGGTTCTCCAGGTACTGGCCGGCATTGTTCTTTACGCCCAGCCCCGGGACCCCCCATCGGGTCCCGTTGGGGAGGCTTTCCCACCCGGCAAAGGTGCACGTTCCCGGCACAGGCATACCGACTAGCGGTCCGATCCCAAGCTCCTGATATGCGTAGGCGTAACAGTGACCATCGCTGTAGTTGCTCTCCCCAGCAATCGAAATACTGGGCTTGGTCCACCGGAAGTTGGGCTCATACCCGGTGCTCCGAGTGTCGGTCGTGTAGTCGAAGAACCTTTCCCCGCTGAGGAACATGGCGAGGTCGGCCACCAGGTCCCCCCCTCCGTTGAAGCGGGTGTCCACGACAAGCCCCTCTCGGGTGGCGAAACGTCCAAGCGCCTCCTCGAACGCGGTCCGGTAGGCGCCATCGTTCATACCTGGGACGTGGATATAGCCCAGCTGCCCACCGCTGAGGCGATCCACCTCCTCACGGTTCCTCCGCACCCACCGATCGTAGAGGAGTCGGCGTTCCTGACCCGACAAGATGGGCGTGACCACGATCTCCCTCTCGTCGTCGCCGGACGAAACGGTCAGCAGCGTCTTCTTCCCGGCCTTCCGATTCAGGTGGATAGCCGGATCTGCATCGGCCTGGATGGCCTCGCCGTCGATGGCTTCGATGATCATCCCGGGCTCGACATCCATGCCGGCCCGATCCAGAGGACCGTTCTTGATCACCTCCACGACCTTCATCCCCGAACCCTCATGACTTTGATCGAAGAAGATCCCGAGGGATGCCGTTTGATCGTCGGTGGGGCTCGACGACCCGAATCGGGCACCGCTGTGGCTCACGTTCAGCTCCCCCAGCATCTCGCTCAGCATCTCGGCAAAGTCGAATCCATTCCCAAGGTGGGGGAGGTACTTCTCATAGACGGGCTTGATTCCATCCCAATCCACGCCATGGTAGCCGGCCGTGTAGAAGGTCTCCTTGGTCTGCCTCCAGACGTGCTCGAACATGTAGGCCTGTTCCGCGGCCCGGTCGATGGTCATCTCTCCTCGGATCGTCACGTTGTCCCGCTTCCCGCTGGCGGGATCGACCTTCGAGATGCTTCCACTGGCCAGGAGGAAGATGGTCTTCTGGTCCTTGTCCCAGACCATGCTCCCCCCACCAGCATTGAGAGTGGCCACCATCTTTGTTTCCCGGGTCCTGACATTGGTGGACCAGAGGTTGTAGCCGCGTTCGAACCGGGCGAGATAGTAGAGGGTCTCTCCGTCCTTGCCCAGCAGGGCTCCGCCCAGTGAGGAGGAGTGAATGGTCAGGCGCGCCTTCCGTAATTCGGCTCCCTCCAGGTCGAGGGCCACGGGCTCCGCCAGGCCAGCAGTAGCCGTATCTGCCTTCGTGCTGTCGGGCTTTGGCTTCTCTTTGTCCTCCTGCTCCTTGAGAAGAGTGTAGTCCTCCTTGCTCAAGCGGAAACGGTCCCAGGCGTCCTGAGTGAAGAACATGGCGTAGGCATCCGCCTGGGTGCCTCCGGACTGGGCAGCGGATTTCAGTCCGTCCCGGTTGCTGAACCAAAGGAGCGCCTGCCCTCCCATGACCCACTGTCCCCGGTAGTCCCTGAATCCGCTCTGGGTGAGATTCACGATCTCTCCGCTCCCATCGGTCTTCACCAGACCAACCTCCCCGGGAGCAAACCCCGGGATGGAGTAGTCGAAGAGGAGCCATTGCCCATCGGGGCTCCACCGGAAATACTGACCGCCGATGCGACTGGAAAACACCTGGTCAGGGCCCAAGAGCGTTCGGGTCTCCTGAGACTCCAGGTTGTATACGGCGACGGAGCTCCGGCCCCGCACGAACGCGATCTCCTTGCCGTCCGGTGAGAAGAGGGGTTGGGAATCCTCGTGGTCACCGTCCATGAGGCGGGTTTCGGCGATCAGCGTTGCGGCATAGAAATGGGGCTCCTCTTCCCGGACCCGCGTCGCCGTGTAGATCCCCCACCCTCCGTCCCGCTCGGACGAAAAGAGCAGGGTCTTACCATCGGGCGAGAAGGAGACGTGGGCTTCCCGCTCAGGCGTCCGGGTAATCCGTTTGGTCACCCCACCCTCCACGGAGGTGACAAAAACCTCACCCCTGGCGACGAACGCCACCTCTTTCCCGGTGGGGGACACGGCCAGGTCACTGGCACCCCCTGTGACGGTTTCCACCTCTTCGTTGTTGGCCTTGGTGTCGGCCAGGATGGTGACCTCCACCTTATCGGGAGGGGCCGATCCCTCTTTCGTGTAGAGGTCCCCGTCCCAGCTGAAGGAGAGGGTCCCATGCGTGGACATGCTCAGGAAGCGGACCGGGGGCCCGGTGAATGTCGTCACCTGCTCGGATCCGCCGCCGGTCAGGCTCCTACGGTGAACGTTGAATGAGCCACTCTCCTCGCTGAGGTAGTAGAACCCCTGACCGTCCGGCATCAGGACAGGATTCCTATCTTCACCGGGAAAATCCGTGAGCTGCCGATGCGACCCCGATTCCACGTCAAAAACCCAGATGTCCCTTGCGATTGCAGAGGTATGGTGCTTTCGCCACTCGTTCTCCCCGCCCTTCTTGTCGTGGTAGATGAGGAAGGCCCCGTCTGCACCCACCTGGACACCTTCGGCCGGCGTCGTCAGTACCTGCCGGACCCGCCCTCCCCCTGCCGGAACCCGATAGAGCTCGGGCTGGGATCCGGTGGGGAACCCCCGATTGCTTGCGGCATCCTGGCGGGCCGCACCGAAGAGAATCGATGTATCGCCGACATCGAACGTGAAGGGATACTCGGCGGCGGAATGGAAGGTCAGCCGGGTGGGGGTCCCCCCTTCGGACGGGATCACGAAGATGTCAAAGTTGCCGTGCCGGTTGCTGGCGAATGCGATCCGCTCGCCGTCATGGCTCCAGACAGGCATGAAATCGTGGGCGGCATGGGATGTCAGGGCGACGGCGGTGCCCCCGTCTGCCGGCACTCGAAAAAGGTCTCCCCGATAGGAAAATACGATCGTTCCTCCATCGGGAGAGATGGCCGGATATCGATTCCACTGGGGAGTCACCTGCCCGGTGACGAGGCTGGGAAGACAGAGAATCAGGAAACCGGCTACTAAGAGTGCTCGAGCGTTCATGGAACGGTCCTGTGCGTGCTGGTTGGAGGGCCGAAATGCTCGGCCGGGAAAACCCACTTTGGGGCCGCAGGGATTCAGCAGGCGTCGCCTGGCTCAGCGCCGGGCAGATAAAGCCGCGGATCGATGGCCGGGGGATACTAGGCGGCGGCCGTGCAGGTGGTCAATGGAAAGTGGTGGCCGGTGGCAGGCAGATTCATGGGATTGGAGAGCCCCACCCCGGAACCGTTCCAAGCTCAGCGGCCTCCAGCCAGCTCGATCCCGAGGCGAAGTGCTCTCCCCGGCGCATCGGCCCCAGTGATGTCCGGGTAGGCCTCGTCGGTAAGATTGGTCCCGTCCAGGTAGATCCGGAGTGAGCCCGCCTGAAGACCAGCCCTGACATCGACACGGTGGTGGGGGTTCTCTCCGGCCCTTCTGTTTCGCTGGGTATGAAGAGAGACGGTGAGCGCCTGGCCGAATCGCCGTTGGACCGTCCCGGTGATCCGTTCCTTCAGCGGACGGAGCGCATACTTGGAGCGGAACCCCCGACTCTCCTCCGAATCCACCGAGAGGAGGGTCCCTCCCACGGCAACCGTGGTTCCCAGGGGTCCCTGCATGTCCAGGTCCACTTCCACGCCGCGGAAGGTTGCCTCCTCTACATTCCGGGTCTCCCAGGGCACGTCGTCACCAGCCTCCAGATCTCGGGCCCAGTCGATTAGGTCCTCCGACCGACGGAGGAATACGGTCGTGGAGAGACAGACCCGCCGCCACTCGAAGAGGTCGGCTCCGAACTCCCCGGACCAGGCCCGTTCCGGCGCCAGGTCATCCCGACCCTGGTTGATGGGATCCCGGTAGTACCGTTCGGTAAAGGTGGGTGACCGAAACGACCTCCCTATGGCGGCCCGGATTCGGAGGCCTCCTCCCACGGCGTAAGAGCCGGAGAGGGACGGGGACAGGAAGCTCCCGAAGCGCTGGTGCCAATCCTCCCGGACGCCCAACGAGGCCACCATGGGCTTTCCCCGCCCGAACACGGCCTCTCCGAACGCAGCGCCCCTTCCCTCGGTCCGGTCGCCGAGGCTGTTGCTGGTGAGGACGTCCCCGAAGAGCTCTCCCCCGAGGGCCAGATCGACACCGGGAGCAGGGGAGTACCGGGCCAGGACTTCCCCCCCTCCCTGAGAGGAGGTGTGCTGGTTCCGGTAATACGCGGGATCGTCCCGTAGCAGGACGAATTCATCTTCGTGCCGCCGAAATGAAACGCCGGCTTCCAACCCACTGCCCTCACCTCCGGAGGAGTGCCATCTCAGTGAGGAGGTGTAGGTCCGGGTTTTCTCGAATGAGGGGTAGGGCGCGTAGAAATCACGAGCGCCAAAATGCTTACGGGAGAGCCCCACCTGTCCGGTGAGCCTCCCGCTTCCGGCGGGGTGGACGAGACCCAGATTGAGGAGCAGCGTTTCGAAGTCGGTGCCTGGCCGATGCCCATCCGACCGACTGAACTCCCCGCCCCCATGGACGGAAGATCCCCCCGCTCCAGACACGGCACCGCTCCCGGACACCCCGGCAGAGCCCCAGCTGCCCCCCTCGAGGCGGCCCTGCCAGGGGGATTCTCCACCACGGGTGACGACGTTCACGACACCGCCCATGGCGTCCGCTCCATACATCGCGGACGCCGGTCCTCTGAGGATTTCGATCCGTTCGATCTGATCGAGGGGGACCGTCAGGTCGAGATCGAAATGGCCGGTCTGAGGATCACTCATCCTCACACCATCCACCAGAACAACCACCTGTTCGAACCCCGCTCCCCGAATGCTCAGATCACTTTGGGCGGGAGATCGGGCCATGACCTCTACCCCTGTGGCCCATTCGAGGACCTCGGACACCGTTCGCGCCGGAAGTGCACTGATCTCGCCGTGCCGGATGACCTGAACGCTGCGGGAAAGGATGGGGAGCTGGGAGCTCACTCGGGAGCCGGCTTGGACCAGAAGCGTATCCAGAGGAATCGGGCGCTCCTGGGCGTGGAGGACCGGGGGGGGAGTGCAGGGACCCGGGAAGCAAAGGACCAGAACCAGCGACAGACCCATCCACCCCACGCGACTCAGCGTTCCTCCCATCATCCTCGGACCACTCCTCTAGCCTAAGCGGACGTCCCCGTGATCGGCTCCAGGTCATCTTGAGACCCAACCCGCTGGTTGGGCGGGGAACCCCACGGGGGGGCCACCATCATGAAACCAGGGACCAGAAACCTCCACCCTACCCGGGCCATGTGCAACTCCCTCTCCCTCGGACGTCACCAAAAGAGAAGGGAACGGGTCCATCCGCAGAGGCCCCTCCCACCACTCAGGCATGAGGAGGCATCATGTTTGCCCCCCGACTCAAGCTTCTGGCCTTGCTCGCGGCCCTGATATGGCCCTCGGATCTCGAGGTCGAACCGTCGTACACCGGTTTCCTCTCCCGAATCACCCTCACCGGTAGGGTGACAGACGCAGGAGGTGGCGCCCCCTTGCAGGGGGCCCAGGTCTCAATTCGTGGGGAGAGCCTGGGAGGGTCCACGAATCGTGAGGGCGTCTATCTCCTCGTCCTACCAGACAGGTGGGAAGGTCGAGAGGTGGAGGTCGTGGCCGAGCTCATCGGGTACGAAACCGCGCGACAGAGTATCCGGCTGGGCCCAGGAACCAACAGGTTGGACCTGACCTTGACGGGACAGGAGCTGGAGAAAATGCGGATGGATCTTGTCCAGGCGACCCGCTTTCGGGCCATGGAAGCGCCCAGGATGGCCCAGGTCGCAGGGGTCCTTTACCGCCGCGGCTTTCCCCCCAATACCGAGTCCTATGCCAGGATTGAGGAGAACCGTTTCCGTCAGGCGGCCTCCGATCCTTTGTCGACCTTCTCCATTGACGTGGATCGGGCGTCCTACGCCAATGTGCGGAGATTCGTCAATGAGGGGATGCGTCCTCCGGTGGACGCGGTCCGAATCGAGGAGCTCATCAACTACTTCCCCTACTCGGATCCGACGCCGGTTGGCGACGCTCCGTTGGCGATCCGCGCAGAGGTTTCCGCCGCACCCTGGCAGCCCCTGCATCGCCTGGTGCGCATCGGCTTGAAGGCTCGATCGGTGGACCTACTGGAGGCTCCCGCCAGCAATCTGGTGTTCCTCCTGGACGTGTCGGGATCCATGGCCAGCCCCGACAAGCTCCCCCTTTTAAAAACCGCCTTCCGAATGTTGGTAGGCCAGATGCGCCCCCAGGACCGGGTGGCAATCGTAGTCTATGCAGGAGCCGCGGGGTTGGTGCTCCCGTCCACTCCTGGAAATGAAAAGGACCGAATCCTCTCCGCCATCGAAGGCCTGGACGCCGGGGGTTCCACCGCCGGTGGCGCGGGCATCCGCTTGGCCTACAAGGTCGCCCAGGAAAACCACATCCGGGGAGGGAACAACCGGGTGATTCTGGCCACGGACGGTGACTTCAACGTCGGCGCGTCCAGTGACGCCGACATGATCCGCCTCATCGAGGAGAAGAGGGACCAGGGGACCTTCCTCACGGTCCTGGGATTCGGCACCGGCAACCTGAAAGACTCGAAGATGGAGCAGATCGCCGACCACGGGAATGGCAATTTCTCCTATATCGACAACGCCCTGGAAGCCAAGAAGGTCCTGGTGAGCGAGATGGGCGGAACGCTCCTCACGGTGGCCAAGGACGTGAAGATCCAGGTGGAGTTCAACCCGACCAAGGTGGCTGCCTATCGCCTCATCGGATACGAGAACCGCCTCCTGGCGGACGAGGATTTCAACGACGACCGAAAGGACGCCGGTGAGGTCGGCTCCGGTCACACCGTAACGGCTCTTTACGAGGTCATCCCAGTCGGCGTGGAGACCCCGGTGAAGGTCGCTGATCTCGACCCCCTGCGTTACCAGGAAAGCGGCGTGCGGTCCGACGCGACAGACTCTCCAGAGCTCCTCTTCGTGAAGCTCCGCTACAAGGAGCCCGACGGGGAGACGAGCGAACTCATGCAGTTGGCAGTCCTGGACGAAGAGAGAAACGCCTCTGAGGACTTCCGCTTCGCCAGTGCCGTGGCGGCCTGGGGGATGCTCCTCCGGGATTCCGAGTTCTGCTCCGACTTCACCCTGGGTGAAGTGGTCCACCTCGCCCGGGAATCCCTCGGATCGGACCAGGAGGGATACCGGCGTGAGTTTCTCCGGTTGGTCGAGGCCGCGCAGGCGATGGAGCTGCTGGAGAGGGAACCGGGGGCGAGGTAGGAGCCCGGAGGACCGGTGGGAATTGTGGGCTCCTCTCCCCTCCAGCCGCTCGAAGGTGTCTCAGGAATGGCGCCCCTCTCCGGGTAACGGGGGGCGCCGTTTCAATTGAGGTCTACCCGGTCCGAAACGCCGGTTGCCGGGTGACCCCCATGGCGTCCCCCAACCAGCAGGTCGTAGTATCGGGCTCCTGGCGTTCCGAGTGCGGGCCGTCCGCCCCTCATCCGGCCAAAGACGCGACCCCTGAGGCTTCCTCTCATGGCCAAGACCGAGCCCCGAGACCTCAAGCGAGACATCAAGCTCCACCATGCCACCGCCATGGTCGTGGGGACCATCATCGGTGCGTCGATCTTCGTGCAGCCGTCGGAGATCACCGGACCCGTACCTTCACTCCCCGGGGCAGCGCTGGTCTGGCTCGTCGCAGGAGTCCTGACTTTCTGCGGAGCCCTGGTGGCCGCAGAGCTGGCCTCCACCTTCCCCGAGAGTGGCGGGGTGTATGCCTACCTCCGGGAGGCATTCTCCCCTCTCGTGGGGTTCCTGTGGGGTTGGGCCATGTTCTGGACCATGCACACGGGGATCATCGCCGCCATCGCCATGGTATTCGCCCGATACCTGGCGTACTTCATCCCCCTTGGAAGCGTGGGCATGAAGGTCGCTGCAGCCCTCTCCATCCTCCTCCTCTCCTGGGTGAACTACCTGGGGGTAAAACAAGGCAGCAACCTCCAAACGGCGTTCACCGTTGCGAAGGTCGTGGCCATCATTCTGATGATCGGGGTGGGCTACGCCGTGGGAGGTCCGGAAACCGCTACCTCCTCATCCCCGGTGGGGGAAGCCCTTCTGGCCCCCACCGCCCAAGCCCCCGACCCGGCGATTACCCAGACCGGCCTCCTGGGGGGAGCCTCCGCCCAGGAGTTTCTTCTAGCCCTGGTGGCCGGCCTGTTCGCCTTCGGCGGATGGCATATGGTCACCTACAGCGCCGAGGAAACCGCTGCCGCGAGGAGGACAATTCCTCGAGCTCTGACCACGGGGGTTTTGCTGGTCACCCTCTGCTACGTCGCCCTGAACGCCGTCTACTTCCACGTCCTCCCCCTGGAGACTGTGATCACCTCGGACCGGGTGGCCGCAGACGCAGCGGATGCGGTGATCGGCCATGGCGGAGCGTTTATGTCGGGGCTGGTAGTCTTCTCCACCTTCGGAGCCATCTCCGGGATCATTCTCGCGGGGCCCCGGGTGTATTTCGCCATGGCCCGTGACGGACTCCTGTTCCAGTGGGCCGGAGCCGTTCACCCCACCCGGCGAACCCCCCACCGGGCAATCTGGCTCCAGGCCGTGTGGGCATGCGTCCTGGTCCTCACCGGCACCTACCGAGCCCTATTCACCCGCGTAGTTTACACGGAGTGGATCTTCTTCGGACTCATGGCGATCGGCCTATTCATCTTCCGAAGGCGAACCGACGTCCGGCGCCACTACTCCGTCTGGGGATACCCACTGGTCCCGGCCGTCTTTGCCATCTCAGCGTTCGCCATCGTCATCAACCAGATCATGGCCGATCCAGGAGAAAGCGCTCTGGGGTTGGGTTTCGTTGTGCTGGGCATACCGGTGTATTTTGCGTGGGCCCGCAGAGGATATACCAAGGAGACGACAGGATGATCATCGACTTTCACAACCACTTCTATCCTCCCGAGTTCATCCAGGCGGTCCGGAAGGGGCCCAGCAACTTCAGGGTGACCGACGACGAGGAGGGGAACCCGGTATTGCATTCTCCCGGGGACTACAACGTCGTCGTTCCGGGCCACCGGGATATCGAATACCGGACCAGGGTGCTGAACGAGGCGGAGGTGGATATGCAGGTCATCACCTTCACGGCACCTGGCACCTACCTCGAAACCTCGGACCGCGCCCCGTATCTGGCTTCCCTGGTGAATGACGCCCTGGCCAAGATCGTCGAGGAGCGAGGAGACCGATTCACCTCACTCGCCCACCTTCCGCTGACCGTGCCCGCCGCCGCACCGGCCGAAGCCGAACGGGCCATCACCCAACTCGGGTTCAGGGGGTTCATGCCCTTCGGAAACGTCAACGGGGTGCCGTTGGCCGACGAGCGGTTCTGGCCCGTGTACGAGGTCGCCGACCAGCACGAAGCAGTGATTTACATCCACCCCACCTACCCTCTGGGTGTCGAGGCCATGACCGAATACATGCTCATGCCCATGGTCGGGTTCCTCTTCGACACCACCCTCGCGGCCACACACCTGGTCTTGGCAGGCGTGCCGGAACGGTTTCCAAACATCAAATGGGCCCTCGGGCACCTCGGAGGGACGATCCCGTACCTCATGGAGAGACTGGACCGGTGCTTCCATGCGTACGAGGTCTCCCGGAAAAACATCGCCAGACCGCCCTCCGACTACCTGAAGAAGTTCTACTACGACACCGTGAACTTCGATGTCCAGGCCCTCAAGTTCACCATCGACGCTGTGGGCGTGGACCAGATCCTCGCCGGAAGTGACTACCCTCACCTGATCGGAAGCCTGGAGAAGATGCAGACGAGCATCCGGGCCCTGGGTTTGGGCCCGGAAGAGGAGGCAAAAGTCTTCGGCGGGAATGCGGCAAGGATCCTGGGGCTGCCGGAAGACTGAGGGGCGGGAGAGCCAGGCCTCTTTCCGTCACTCTACCTGCATGGCCCGGACCGGATCCACCCGGGTGGCTCGTTGGGCCGGAAAGATTGCCGCCAGGGCCCCGACAGCGATGAACCCGGCGGAAACCGAGGCCAAGACAACTGGATCCATGGAGCCGACCTGATAGAGCTGGGACTGGAGGACCCTCGCTGACAGCCCGGCTCCCATGAGGCCGAGACCCAACCCCGTTCCCACCATCCCCAAACCCCGCCACAGAACCATCCCCGACACCTGCCCCCCGGTGGCACCGAATGCCACCCGGATCCCGATCTCACGGGTCCGTCGGCCCACGTAGAACGCGAGGACGGCATACACTCCGGTGAGGGAAAGCAGGAGCGCCGTCACGGCGAAGACTGCGGTGGCCACGCTCAGAAGTCGGGTGGTGGAAAGGGAGTTGGAGACGATCTCCTCCGCCGAGACCACGTTCTCCAGGGGCACGTCCTGATCCAGCCGGAGCACGGCCTGGCGTATGGCGGGCATTAACGTCGTTTCTTCCCGCTGCGCCCGGACCACGAGCTGCATCCCCGAGGAGGGATACGTGGCGTGGTGATAGTACATCTGGGGTCGGGGCTCTCGATCCACCGAGGTGATTCGGAAGTCCGCCACCACCCCAAGGACTTCGTATTCGTCCTCTCCCATTCCGTTGAACACACGGATACGCCGGCCGATGGGGTCCTGACCCGGGAAGAGGGCTTCGGCCGCAGCCTGGTTGACGATCAGGTACGGCTCGTCCCGCCCCCCATCCTCCAACTGATGATCCCTTCCCCGGAGAATTGGAATGCCCAGAGTTTCGAAGTACCCCGGCATCACGGTCCGGGAGTAGGTGGACAGTCGTCCCTCCTGAGCGTCGGGGGGGTTGGACGGATCCCAGACGAACCAGTTGGTCCACCGGTCCCGGATGGGGATCTTGTTCACGAACGAAGCCGACTCCACTCCCGACAGGGCTTCCACATTGTCCACCACTTCCTGGAAGAACCGAGTGCGGGACCCCGGGTCCTCGTACTTCCCTTCGTTCAGGGAGACATTGGCGGTGATGAGGTGCTCCGTCTGAAACCCCAGGTCCACACCTCGGAGCTTGACGAAGCTCCGAATGAGAAGGCCGGATCCCATGAGGAGGACCACCGAAAGAGCCACCTGACCCACCACCAGCCCGGCACGTACCCGTCCACCTCTCCGGCCGCCCGTTGTGGTTCGGCCACCCCTCAGCTCTTCTGCTGGCTCTGTCCGGGACGCAGCGAGTGCCGGACCCGTTCCGAAGAGGACCGCGGTTACGACAGAGATCCCCAGGGCGAAAAACAGCATCGGTCCGCTGAGCCCAACGGTCCTGACTCCCAGCAGGTCGAGAGGAACCGCACCGAGGACCGACTGTTGAATCCAGAGGGCCAGAAGGCTTCCCCCCGAGCCCGCCAGAAGAGCGATGAGAAGACTCTCCACCAACAGTTGGCGGACAAGCACGGCGCGGCTGGCCCCCAAGGCCGCCCTCACGGACAGATCCACCTTCCGGGCGGTAGCCCGGGCCGTCAAAAGCCCCGCCACGTTCCCGCAGGCGATGAGGAGAAGGAGTGTGGTTGCTCCCATGAGCAGAAGGATGCCCGGCCGATAGACTTCGGCGAGCCCGCCCCCCAGAGGAACCAGCCCGAACCCCTTGTCGGCATGAGACTCGGGGTAGGCCTCCTCCAGCTGCGCGCTGATGACGTCCATCTGGGTCTGGGCCTGCTCGAGGGTGACACCGTCCCTCAGCCGCCCGACCGCCTGCCAGGAGTGGGATCGGCGACCTTCCGTGTCGAACATGCCCATCCGAACCGGAGCCCAGAGGTCGGTGTCGTTCATGAACCGGAAGCCGGCGGGCATGACCCCGATGACCGCCACCTGCATCCCGGCCAGATTCAGGGATTTCCCGACGACCTCCGGATCACCACCGAACCACCCCTGCCAGAGACCATGGCTGATCACTGCAACCGCGGGTCCGCTCGGCTCCCCCTCCTCCGGAGAGAAGGTCCTGCCCAAAGCCGGGGCCACACCAAGAGCCTGGAAGAAGTCCGCTGTCACCCACTGGGCCCCTACCCGGTCCGGGACATCCTTTCCAGTGAGCGTGTAACGCTGGAGATTCGGCAAGACCGCTGCCAGCACCTCGAACGCCTCACCCCCCTCCTTGTGCGACAGGTAGTCCGGGAAGGAACAGGTGATGTTCATTTCTCCCTGGAAGGTGGCTCTGCCCAGGACCAGCTCCTCCGACTCCGGATAGGGAAGAGAACGGAGGAGAGCGACCTCCAGGATGCTGAACATCGCGACGGTAGCCCCGATTCCCACCGCCAGCGTCACGACCGCTGCGGCGGAGAATCCGGCGCTCTTGGAGAGCTTCCGGAGAGCCAGCCGAAGGTCGTCCCTCAAGGTGCCGAAAGCCCCTCCGGAGCGAGGGGCACCAGCGCCCCCCCGAGAGGGGGAGGGGGAGCCGGCCGGGGCGCCGTTTCCCCTGCGTGATCCAGCCAGCCAACTCCTCACTCGCTCCCCGGCCCCGGCTCGAAATAGCGTCCAGAACTCCCGGTGGACGAAACGGACCGGGGAGGAGGAGACCTGATATCCGTCCATGAAGGTTTCTTCCATTTCAGCTCGAAGGATCCCGTCCATGTCTTCCGGAAAAAGGCGAAGCAGTACCCGGAGAAGATCTCTCATTGCCCACCCCCTTGGGCGCCGGAAAGAAGCTCCCGAGCCCGGGCAACGCTCACCTGGGCCGCGAGCCTCCGGGCTTCCGCCGCAGCAACCTGCTCTCCGAATGGAGTGATGGTGAAATAGCGGCGCCGCTGATCGTCGGCCTCCGGAGCCGGCCGGCGGTCGGAGGGCCGCACCATCCCGGCAGCCGTGAGCCGCCGCAAGGCCCGGTAGAGAGTCCCGGTCTCCATGGGACCGTTTCCGGGCCACCGTTCTCCGGCCTCTTTGATGATGGCATACCCATGGCTGTCTCCTCCCACGAGGACCAGGAGGATCTCGAACTCGATGGGACGAAGGGGCAAATGGTTCCGAGGGTCTGGGGCGGTTGGCATGGGCGGCTCGGTGTGTCCAAGGTGCACGGCTAACCGGAAGGCGCAGCCGCGCGCCACTCCCTCGAACTATATGCGCGACGCACCTATGCTCTGTGTAGTCAGACGAGGGGCGGGGGGAAAAGGTTGCAGGGAGCCCAAGTGAGAAGGGGGGGAGGGGGGGAGGGGGCTCGGACGTCTCCCCCCATCACTCCTCCGGCAACCGCTTCAACGCTTCGGCGGCGTAGATCCTCACCTCGTAGTCCTCATCTGAGAGAGCCTGCTGGAGGGCTGGCCGAGCCGACGGCGATCCGATCCTGAGGAGCGCGACAACCGCCTCTCGGCGAACCCATTCGTGCTCGTCCTCGAGTCGCTCTTCCAGTAGGGGGACGGCCAGCTCATCACCAAGTTCCCCCAGCCCATCCACCGCCTGACCGCGAATCCAGAAACTCTCGTCCCTGAGAAACTCGGTCGCCTTTGCGAGGATCGGCCGGTGCTTCATCCTGGCGAGGGCCCCGAGGGCCGTCATCCGGACATGGGACTCGGGATCTTCCAGCAGGGGGAACAGCGCGTCGATCGAAGCCGGGGACCGGATCTGGCTCAAGGACCGAGCAGACCAGTACCGGAGGTTCTCAGACAGGTCACTGAGTGCCGCGGAGAGGGCCGGCACCGCAGCCTCCGAGCCGATGGAGCCCAAGGCTTCCGCCGCCAAAACTCTCGACTCCGGGTTTCCTCCCTCCAGAAGCGCGATCAGCGTCCCCACCGCCGGTTCCCCGAAGGAGGCGAGCTCCGCGGACAGATGGTTCCGACGACGTCGGTTCTCCTCTTCCTCCAGCTGGTCGGCAAGATCCTGGATCCGAGCCGCACGGGCCTGGGGGGAGGTGAAGCGAGCCACGGCTCCCTGGATTCCTCCTCCGTAGAAGAAGGCCGACAGCCCGATCAGAAGGACGGTGAAGAATCCTACAACACCCACGATTTCACGCCGCCGATCCGTCCGGTTCTTCTTGAAGACAAGCCTCAGAGGGAGGGCGAACAGCCGCTCGATGAAGCCCGGTACGGGGAAGAGGAACGGCGCGCTCCTCCTGTAGGCGTCGTATGCCTCCCCATGGCGCTTCCGCATGTTCAGCTCCTCAATCATGGCTACCCCGATGATGACCATGGTGGAGAT
The DNA here is from genome assembly GCA_039592115.1 of Gemmatimonadota bacterium. Taxonomy (GTDB): domain Bacteria; phylum Gemmatimonadota; class Gemmatimonadetes; order Longimicrobiales; family Gaopeijiaceae; genus JBDHCH01. The sequence goes on from JBDHCH010000022.1 coordinate 15,551, forward strand.
CAGCCAGGGAAGGCTGGCGCCGATTCCCCAGGACCGCCTGGGGTACTGCAGACGTTGGATGAGGAGGAACGCCCCGTAGGTCCAGAGGATCCACCCCAGGTACTGGGGGTGCCGGCTGATCCGGTAAACCCAGCGATCGGCGACACCCTTCCCCCTGGCCCGTGCCGTGAGCCAGGCGTAGGTGCCGAGAAGGAAGATCAGGATCCCGGATCCGATGAAGAAGAGGATGGTGGGCCAGATGGAGTGGACTCCAACCAGTCCGAGGAGCCACCGGAGTAAGTCGTTGGGGGCCCGTATGATCAAGCCCCAGTCATGGAGGTCGAGGGAGAGGTCCAGAATTGGGAGCCAGACTGCGTTCAGGACGCCGAGTCCCGCCAGGAAAAACATGACCGCCGCAAACTGGGCGAACACCGGAAGCATTACACCCAGCGCTCCGAGAGTAGCCAGCCCCGTTCGTCTGGTGGCGAATCCAGCGCCAATCAGCCCCATGAGCAGGAAGAAGCCTGCGTACCCGACGGCCCGCACGTGGTAGTGCGCCATGAAGAGCTCTGTCTTCAGGCGGGACACCTCGTCGACATGGGAGTCCGCGTCCGGGGTATGGACAGTCCGCTGAAGAACCTCATCGACGTAGAAGGGGAGCTCCACCGTGGCGAAGGTGAGCCCCACCGTGAATACGGTCGCGAGAAAGAAGAGGGTACCCTTGCGGATCAGCCCGGTCGTCATGCTGCACGCTCCAGTCCGTGTCGCGTGCCGTGCCCCCTTCCAGGGTCCCGTTCATCCCTTCTGCTTGGCGCGGCTACCCCCGATGACGTGCAAGGTCGGTGCCCACGCACATTCCCAAGGAAACTGGCCGGATGACAGCCCCCAGGCGAGAACTCGCTGGCATGAAGCGAGAAAATGGAGAAAACCGATGGTCGAACTTGATCCGAAATAGAGGGTCGTAACGAGTCAGGGGCTCGCGTTCGCACCACCCTGTTCAGCCGGTCCGTTCTCACTCACCCCGTTGGCTCACGAATCGGAGAGGGCCGGCTCGACCTCCCTGAGCAGGGGCCGGGTCAAGCAGGTGGGGCCGCCCATGCCAGGGATGCTGATGTCGTTTCCCCGGTAGAGGTGCACTTCGGCGCCGGCGTCCTCCAGTCGGCGCTGGGTTTCGGGGCTCCCCTCCAGCATGACGCAGACCCTCGGGGAGACCGTCAGGACATTGCACCCCATGCTTTCGAACTCTGAGGGATGCACGTCCACGAGGGTGAGCTCGCGGGACAGGAGGAACTCCCGGAATGGGATGGGCAGGAGGGGCTCGAATACCAGAAGGAGGTCCGTATCGATGGGGCTCACCATGGACATCAGGTGGAACACGCCGGATGGGCCCTTCCAATGGGGTAGGGGGACCACGACGAGCTCCCCCGGAGTGGCTCTCAGGAGCCCCTTCAGTTGCTGGATCCCCTCCGGATTGGTTCGGTATCCTCGTCCCACCACGGCTGTCTCCTCGTCCAGCCAGAGGAAGTCCCCTCCCTCCAACCGGCCCTCTCCGGAGATGGCACCGAGGACGGGAAGCTCCAGGATCTCGAACGTCTCGGCCTGCGCGTTGGGTTCTCCGGCCCGTTGATCCTTCCCCATGTTGCAGAGAATGATCCCCCGATCTGTGACGATGGAGGCGTCTCGCGTGTAGATGGAGTCCAGGCTCGTCTCCGGATGTGGCGGGAGGAAGTCCACTCGCACTCCGAGCGACTCCAGCAGATCCACCAGGGCGTCCATCTCATCGCTCGCACGTGCCAGGTCGGGCCGACTGGCATACCCCAACTGACGCCACTGCTCGGCAATAGCCATGTCATTGAAGAAGGCGTCCCTGGGATGCTTCATCAGGACGTTCCGGAGGGGCGCCACTTCGGACTGTCGCCCCACCGGCACCCCGCTTCCCCTCTCCTGCTCCATTTTCATCTCTCCCTCGTTCGGACCTGCCGTCGGTAGGCCTGCACCCGGCCAGGGGTCTGAGACCTTTCCCCCCGTGGTGATTCTGAAAGGAGTGTGGAGCGTACTCAAGGCAGATGGCAAGTGTGGCCCTCTTCAGGCCCTTGCCCTGGACCCGCGAAGAACGGACTGTTCACCCATGTCGGGGACGAACGATGAACGCCGCTATTCGGAGGAAGAGTTTGCACTCATCCTCCGCACCGCCAGCGAGATCAAACGGGAGGAGGGAGGCGAGCCGAGGTCCTCGGCCGGCCTCACACTCTCCGAGATCCTGCAGATCGCCCAGGAAGCCGGGATCGACCCGGAACTGGTTTCCAAGGCTGCCGCGCTCCTCCCCACCGAACAGGCCAGATCCAGCATCCCGGTCCGCATCTTCGGAGGACCCTCAAAGTACCGGATGGTCCGGTCGGCCCCAGGGAAGGTGGCGGAGGAGGATCTGGGCTTGATCCTGGAAGTGATCAGGGACGTGATGGAGCATCAGGGGGTCGCCAGCGAGGTGTTCGGTGGCTTGGAATGGAAGAACGCTGGAGGGGATGTCAGTTCCATCGCCGTGAATGTCTCAGCCCGAGACGACGAGACGCGGTTCGAGGTCACCGTCGACCGAGGTGGGGCCGGGGTCCTCTCATACTTGGCCCCCCTCCTCCCTACCGCGATTGCGACTGGAGTCGTCGGTGCCAACCTGGGTCTCAGCTCTTTTCCGGAGGTGGCCGCCGTGGTTCTGGCCGGAATAGGCACGGTTTGGCTCCTGGGTCGGACCATCTTCGCGTCGGGAACGCGAAAGTGGGATGCGATCCTTCCCCGCCTCCTGGACACCATGGCTTCCAGGGCCGCCGAGTTGGCGGAGAATGGGCTGATAGCTGCTGACGTGACAGGGCTCCCGGGGCCCGGAGAGGATGGTGGAGGATCCGGGGGGTAGCCGGAATCCACCCATGGGGGACGATCAAGCCTCGCAGTCTCGTGCCTACTCTTCCCGGAGGACCTCCATGGGGTCTACCCGGGCCGCCCGGCGAGCCGGGAGCCAGGATGCGAGGAACGCCGCCATCATCAGGACAGCGACGGCTCCCAGAAGTGTTCCCGGGTCGGTCGGCTCGAGCCCGAACAGACGGCTTTCAATGAACCGGCCCATCCCCCACGATCCAAACAAGCCGAGCCCCGACCCAAGGATGGCCAGAGTGACCCCCTTGGATACCACACCCCATTCCACGCTCCCCCTTCCCGCCCCCAGGGCGATCCGAATCCCCAACTCCCGACGGCGCTGCCCCACGGTGAAGAGCAGCGTGCCGTAGAGCCCGGCCGCCGCCAGGAGCAGCGCAACCACTCCGAATGTCCCGAACAGGGCCGAGTCAAAGCGCCGCCGGGCCGTGGAACGCTCGATCCAATCCACCATCGAACGAACGGTCGGGGCCGGCATTTGCGGGGCCACCTCCCACACGGCCTCCCTGAGCGTCCTCGCCCAACCCGGAGGCGCCTCACCCTGAACCGATACCGCCATGTGCGCCATTGGAATGGTGAAGGGGAGCTTCTCAATGGGGAGGTAGACGAAGAGGGGTGGGTCCTGGTCCAAACCGAAATGGTGAGTGTCCCCGGACACTCCGGTGACGAGGACCTGAGTCCCATCACCCCCGACTCCCATGGTTCGGCCGACCGCCGCCTGAGCCGACCCGAAGATCTCGATCGCCAACACCTCCGAGATCACTGCCGGCCACGGCTCACCCACCGCCTCTCCCTCATCCCAAATCCGCCCGGATACCATCGGGATGTCCAGGGTCCGGAAGAACCCTTCGGTCACCGGCTGGAGGAGCAAGCGAAGTCCCTGAAAGCCCTCACCGTCCACCGAAAGCCGGCTGGTCATCCAACAGCACCGGCCCCGTCCGGTCATCTCGAAGGGGAGCGTCAGGCTGTATCCGGCGCTGGAGACGCCTGGGACCGCCGCCAGAGACGCCTCCACCTCATCCATGGCCAGGACATATTCCTCTGGAGAGGCCACGCCGGTCGGGTTGAGAGGGATCGTCCACACTCCTCCAACCCGGATGCCGGGATCCAGGGTCTGAGCCCGCATGAAGCTTCTCAAGAGAAGTCCCGCTTGGGCCACCAGCACCAGGGAAAGAGCGACCTCGGCGATCACCAGGGCACCCCTCATCCGGCCAGCACCTCGGCCGGACGTGGAGCCCCGAGACGAACCCTTCAGATCGTTGGTGAGGTCATGGCCGATGGAGCGAAGGGCCGGCACCATGCCGAAGAGCAGAACCGTCCCGACGGAGACCGCCGCGGTGAACCCGAGGATTCTCAGGTCGACAGCAACGTCTCCGGTGCGAGGGAGCCTTCCAGGATTCAGTGCCAGGAAAGACTCGAGACCGAGTTTGGCCAGGCCCACTCCCACCGCGCCCCCCGCCGTCCCAAGGACCAGGCTCTCCACCAGGAGCTGTTGAATCAGGCTGGAAGTCCCCGCCCCCAGCGCACGCCGAACCGCCATCTCCCGGACCCTGCCCAAGCCCCGAGCCAGGAAGAGATGAGCCACGTTCAAGCAGGCCACCAGGAGGAGAATGCTCACCGCTCCCAGCAGCAGGCCGAGCCCTGCCCGTACCCTCCGAGTCGTGATCTCCTGAAGGGATGCTGCCGGGATGGGATAGGGGTTCCCCTCCCCATCCGTCATCTGGTCGGGGTGCCGGCGGGCCAAGTCTGCGGCCACCCGGTCCACCTCCAGGTTCACGTCGGCCAAGGTCAGCCCCGGCGCCATTCGGCCAACGATCTCGAGGATATGGGTTTCGGGATCGAAAAGATCTTCGAAGCTCCAGTCGATGGGCCTCCAGAAATCCGTCACCCCGCCGTAGGTGATCTCCTCCTCAGGAGGTACGAAGGCCTCCTCCAGGACTCCCACGACCATCACGGAGGCACCGTCCACCCGGAGCGTTCGCCCCAGTATGTCCGGAGCGGACCCGAAAATCCGTTGCCAGGCGCCATGGCTGATGACCACGACGTTGGGATCGGCAAAATCATCCGGTACCAGCAGCCTACCCAGTGCGGGGCGAGCACCGAAAAGGGAGAGGAAGTCTTCGGAGACTTTCGTCTCCTGAATCCGAATGGGATCTCCCTCCCATACCAGGTTCGCGGTCTCGGACCGTGCCGCGCCCCAGCGCTCCACCGTCGCGATCCCTTGAAGCTCTCTGAACACCAGGCCGGAGTGGGATCCATTGTCGATCAGGAGTAATCTCTCCGCCGCCGGGTAGGGGAGAGGCCGGAGGACCACGTGATCCACCACCGTGAAGATGGTGGTCACGGCTCCAACCCCGAGTCCCAGAAGGATGACGGTGGTGAACGCGAAGGCCGGGGACCTTCTCAAGGTCCGGAGAGCATACCGAAGGTTTCTTGTCCACTGCGACATTCCCCACCCTCCCGGGTTCCTGTCCGGCCCCTGAGGGGACGACCCAACGAATCGATCCTTCCATTCCAGCGCTGCGATCCAGGGCAGGGAGGCGAAGGCCTTCACGACCAGCAGACCATGGGAGACAAAGCCTCTCCTCGTCCGAAGAAGCTCCCCGAAGACCCAGGCGATCTCCTCCCCATCCTCCGAACGGACCCGGCCCGGCAGAAGCCAAAGCATCATCCGGTAGAGCCGAAGGACCATGCTTACTCCCCCCTTCCCCGAGCCAAGGCCGGCCGTGCCTGGTCCAGAAGCCGTTCCAACCGGGCCAGCTCGGCCGCAAGTAAGGTGCGGCCCTCCGGAGCGACCTCGTAGGTTCGGCGGCGTGTGTCCCCAGCAACGACAGCTTTCGGTTCCGCCTCCTGAATCCAGCCCAGCCCTCTCATGCGCCGGAGGACCCGGTAGAGGTTCGCCGGGTCCAGCAGCACCCCGGCCTGGGAGCGGGCCTCCACGGCCTTGATGATCCCGTATCCGTGAAGGGGACCTTCGGCCAGAACGGATAGGATCAGAAGATCTCTGGGAGCGAGAGGTAGGTGAGAGTCGTTGCTCATGGGTCCCGGGCGGAGAATCCCGCACGCCTCCATTGGTATCGGTCAGGTGACGCATATCGGTCACCCTACAGATACTATGATGGCATCCAGAGAGAAAGGGTTGCAGCCGGGAGAGTCACTCCTCCCTGAGAGCCACCATGGGATCGACCCGGGTGGCCCGGCGTGCTGGCGCCACGACAGCCCAGAGTCCGGTCCCGCCCAGCGCGAGGCAGACCGATAGCGTCACCGGAAGGCTCCAGGGAGAGACCTCGACCCCGACTCCGTCAGACAGTTCCCGCGCAGCGGCAGCAAGAAGAAGCCCCAGGGTCAATCCGACCACCACCTGAAAGAGGCCCCTCTTCAGGACCAGGCCGAGGAGATCCCCAGCCTCCGCACCCAACGCCATCCGCAGCCCCAGCTCTCGAGTCCTTCTACTGGCCAGGAACGAGGTCACCGCATACAGACCCACGGAGGCCATGAGGAACGCAGAGATCCCGAAAGCCAGGAGGAGGCCGGAAATGAGAATGTAGTTCAGAAGATTGTTGTTGATGGCATCCCGAAGGGTCCGCGCGAAGAAGATGGGCGTATCCGGTTGGAGGCCCAGGACCTCATCTCTCAGGCCTGAGACTGCGGTCAGCGGATTGCCCCGGGTCCTGACGGCGATGCTGACAAACCGGATGTCCCCCTGCGCAACCGGCCGGTAGATCCCTTCGGGCGCACCAGCTGGATCCAACGCACCGTCCAGATTGAGATCCGGAACCACGCCTACCACTGTGAGCCACGGGCCGTCTTCCTCGGGCCCACCCGCCCGAACCTGCGCGCCGATGGGATCGACGTCCCGGAGATACCGCCGTGTGAAGCTCTCGTTCACCACCGCAACGAGGGGGGCGTCGGCAACATCGTCTCGAGAGAATTCCCTTCCATTGAGCACTTGGACATCCATTGCCCGGAAGAAGCCGGCGGACACCCTGGCGAACCGGGCTCGGGGAAGGTCCTCCTCTGAGCCGAAATCCTGGCCCCGGATGGAGAACCCGTACCTTCCGGCCTCCTCCCCTGGGAGCGAGGAAGCCAGCGCCACCGATACGACCTCGGGACGTTCCTCCAACTGGGTTTGAAGATCTTCGTAGAAGGCCGAACGGCTCTCCCTGGTCGGGAAGAATCCCTCGAACAGGCCAACCCGAGCAGTAAGTACGTCGTCCACAGGGTAGGCGTACTGGACATCCTGTGCTCTCGCGACGTCAGCTGCCATGTGTCCCGAGGCCACGAGGAGGGCCGCTGAAACAATGAGCTCGGCCGTCACCATCAACCGGCTCAGGCGGCCCATCCGAATGGAGACCCCACCCCGTGAGTTGTCTTGAAGAAGGGAGTGGACGTCGGTCCTGGACGCTTTCCACGCGGGGAGGACCCCTGAGACCAGCGCAGCCAACCCGGTAACCACCACCACAAAAGCGAGGATGGGCGCATCCACCTTGAAGACCATCCAGAAGGGTGGAGGGAACGTCGCGGTTGCCAGGATCTCCCGGTTGATGATGTGCACGCCCAATACCGCCAGTCCCGTCCCCAGGACGGCTCCAACGGCGGCCAGGATCAGCGCCTCTTGAAGGACCTTGCTGATGACCCGTCGCCTGCCGGCTCCCACCGCGACGCGAATGGCCAGGTCTCGGATCCGCGTCACAGCCTGGGCGAGCAGGAGGTTTGCCACATTGAAACAGGCAACGAGAAGGACCCCTGCTACGGCCAGAAACAAGACCAGAAAGCCGGCCCCGGCTTCGGGTCCCAGATAGGAGAGTGTATAAGGCTCCAGAAGCGCTTGTCGGCCCTCATTCGACTCGGGGTATTCCCGAGCCAGGCGGGCGCTGATCTCCGTGAACTCCGTTCTCGCCTGGTCCAGGGAGACGCCATCCCTCAGCCGGCCAAACACCTCCAGACCAGGCCCCTCTCCCCTGGCCACCGCCAGATGATCCTCCCGTATCGGGATCCAAACGTCCTGCCAGTACGGAAAACCCAGCCCCTTGGGCATGATGCCGACCACGGTGGCGGACTCCCCATTCACCCGGACGGTTCGCCCCACCACGTCCTCCTCCCCACCGAACCGTGACTCCCACACCCCATGTGAGATCACGACCACCAGGGGTGCCCCGGGGCGGCCGTCCGTGGGCACGAAACTCCGACCCGCCAGGGGCGGGATCCTGAGGATCTCGAAGGTATTCGCGGTAACCCATCCCCCGAACAGCCGCTCCGGCCGATCGCCCCCCGTCAGGTAGAAGCTGCCGGTATAGAACCCCCCGAGGTCTTCAAAAGAGCTCTGCTGATCCCTCCAGTCCGCCAGGTCGTGAAGGCTGATGCCGAGACTCTCGAGACCTCGCGGGGGATCCACGTGCTCCATGTGGACGATCCGGTCCCCGTCGGGGACCGGGAGTGGCCGGAAGGCCGCTCCGTAGATGACGCAAAACATCAGGGTGGTAAGACCGATCCCGAGCCCCAGCGCAAGGGCGCCACCTGCGGTCACCCCCGGGCGCCTGCCGAGCGTGCGCACCGCCTGCCGGAGGTCCTGACCCAGGTCCGGGAACAAGTCTCTTCCGCGCCGGAATGCGGAGGCCTCCCGGAACCGAACGGGATGCCCCGCCGTTTTCTTCCCACCGATCCCATTTCTCAATTCCCGGACCCGGAGAACGATCCCTCCGGCCCATGCTCCAGAGCACTCACGGACGAGGAAGAGTGCTCTGCTCCCCATGCCTCTTCCCGTGTCGGCCAGCTTCGCGGCGAAGGTTTCCATCATGGCCGGGCCGTACTCGGCCCGGAAGGATGGGGGGTAGGAGCGAAGGAACGCGCTGAAGATGCGACCGGCCCAGACGCCGGAACCGAACGTGGTGGCTTCAGGTTTCATGATCCCCACCTCCTCAAACCCGTTTGGGAGCAAGGGATCGCTCCCGGGCCACCGCTACCAGCTCGGCCAGGCGCTCCGCCTCCAGGGCCATGACCTGCCTGCCCAGCGGTGTGAGCTGAAAATACTTCCGGCGCGCATCCCCGTTGTCTTCCTGCGGATCGGTACTCTCGATGAGGCCGTCGTCCTTCAATCGCTTCAGCGCCTGATAGAGACTTCCGGTGGTCGGCTTGAGGCGGCCGGAACTCCGCCCCTCGATCTCCTTTCCGATCCCATATCCGTGGGAGACTCCCTTGCCGAGAGCCAGAAGGATCTGGAGGGGCAATTCTGAGAGGGGGAGGAAACGGTTCGGGTGAGTCGCTCTGTTCGACATGCTCTCGTCTCGGTGCTTCGATTCGGGGTCTTCCGAATCAGGACACTATAGTGGCAAACACTATAGTGACAGACGAGTGGAGTGGCAAAAAGGTTTCAGACCGGGTGGGGAAGCTCAGGGACTTCTAAACGGGGCACCGGTCGGTGCTATATCTCGGACCAGCTTCCGTAAAAGCCCGCTGGCACGGCTCAGGATCCCCGCACCCCACTTGCGCAGGCCTTCCCTAGAACTCCCGCCTTCCGAACCAACGCTGGGAAAGCTTCAGGGAAACCGCGAACAGTAAAGCCAGCCCGATGAGAATCAGGGTGAGCGTGCCGGCCACGCCGAGAGACCCCAGGAGGGCCGCCACGCGTGAGAGAACCAGGGAGCTGGGCGGGGGGATGCCCAGGATCCCGACGCGGGCGGGTCCACCCGCCAGACCCGCCGTCGCATACCCTATGGCCAGAAGCGCGACCGACAGGCCGAGGAAGACCAGAGACCCTCTCCCCATCCCGAGCCTGAAGTAGACGGGAAAGAACAGAGCGACCAGAAGGCCCACGAAGACGAAGAAAGTGATGACTCCTTCCAGGGTCATCCAGATCGCGGGGGTGGCCCGGCTGGCATCCAGGATGGGAAGGAGCAACCGTCCGGTCGTAACCCACAGGACTCCGGCGACACCACTGGTGGAGACCGCCAGGAGGTACCGGGCCAAGACCACTGTTCCTCGGCGGATGGGAAGGCTGTGAAGCATGGGATCTGTCCCCTGATACCACTCGATGATCGGCACGTAGACGGCCAGAGCGCCGGCCAGCGCGATCCCCAGAGCGAAGAAGGCCTCGTCCGCGGTTACGGTCTGTAGAGAGGCCAGGAAGAAGACGCCGAGCACATAGAACCGATCCCGGACAGTGAAGACCGTTCGCTCTTTCCTGATGAGCTGAAAAAGGGTGGCCACCCCGCCCCCCGGCCTACGCGCCTCAGACGGAATGGTCATGAAGCCTCAACCCCCCCGGCCCGGTTCGGCCCGTGTAGAAAACCACGTCGTCCAGCGTCGCAGGGTCCACCACGAAGGATTCTCCATCGAAGGCGTCCCGAACGGCCTCCACGTCGGCGGTGAGGCCAACGAAACCGAAGTCACCTGTCACGATCCCCACGAACAGCGTCCTGGTGGCTTCGGTGAGCAGGGCGACATCGCCCTTCACGAGGGCGTGCCGCTCCAGTACCTCCTCCTTCGTCTCCGAAATCCGGAGAACGCCATCCTGGATGAAGGTGATGTAGTCTGCCACGCGATCCAGGTCGGAAGTGATGTGGCTGGAGAAAAGAACCGCTGTATCTCCACCCTCGATCACGCCGGCCAGACGATCCAGGAGGCCTCTCCGGAATGCCGGATCCAAGCCCGACGACGGCTCGTCCAGCAGGAGCAGGTCGGCGTTGTGGGCGAGGGCTACGGCCAGGGCAAACCGTGTCCGTGTCCCGTGAGAGAGGGTCTTCAGCTTCCCCGAGAGCGGAACCCCGAATTCCTTTGCCAGGCTTCGGAACGCTGCTTCGTCCCAGGTGGGATAGAAGGGCCCCACGGCTGCAGCCGCGCGCTCGGCGGACAAGGCCGAATGGAAAACGGGATTCTCGTGAACGAATCCTATGCGAGCCCTGACCGCCTCGCCCTCGAGGGTTGGATCGAGGCCGAAAACCCGGATCCGACCGGCATCGGGGCGGACCAGAGCGAGGATCATCTTGATGACGGTGGTCTTCCCGGCTCCGTTGGGCCCGATGAGCCCCATGATGTAGCCCCGGGGAAGGGAGAACGAGACGTCCCGGAGGGCAAAGCTCTCGTAGGCTTTCCCGACCCCCCGCAGTTCCAGAATCGGGTTCGGATCCGACATCTAGAGCTCCCGTCTTTCGAAGATGCGAGCCGAAACCAGATAGGAAACCCAGAGAAGAGCCACGAGCGCGGCCGCCAGAAGAAAGTTGAATCCCACCGGACCGGCCGCCTCGTGCAGTCGCGCGATCCCCCCCCGAATCCCATCCACGAGCCAGACATCCACCACCGATCCCGTCACCTTCACCGTGGTGAAGAGCACCACCCCCAGAACCTGCGTCGCGATAAGGAAGATCATCACTCCCTGGACCCCGAACCGGAGGGTGAAGGGGAGAAGGAGAGAGAGGATGAGGGTCATCCCGGCCAAGGCCATGAGGACCGGTCCGGGAGCGAACAGATCGCCGACCTCGAACTTCGAGAACGGGACGAAGGCGCCCAGCAGGAAAGCCCCCAGCACTCCCAGGAAGGCCAGGATCAGGGCCAGGAGGAAGCGCGCCTTGACGATCGTCCTCCGGCTCACGGGAAGACTGCACCCCAGGGCCATGGCCCGGACCTTGTCCTCCCGGGTCACGATACTGACGGGAAGGAAGGAGACCATCAGGCTGCTGAATCCCGCATAGGCCCTGGGAGAGAACGCCTCCGGCCACACAGCGAAGAAGGCCAGGCAGGCCGCGAAGACCGACATGTTGATGAGGATCACGTTTCGGTTCAGGATCAGATCCTTCTGGATGACCCTACGCATGGGCGTCCCTCCCCTCCATGAGAACGACCACGTCCTCGAAGGAAGCAGGGTCCACGACCACATCCCCTCCGCACGCGATCCGGGCGGCGTTTACGTCTGATGTGAGAACCTCCACCCCGTGTGCGTGCCGTCTGACGCCACGCCGGGTCTCAGGATCGATCCTCGCCACAGCCGTCTCGTCTCCTCGGACAACGCCCCAGTTCTCCATGAGCTCTTCTCGGTTCGTGGTCAGGGTGACCCTTCCGTCTCTGACGAACGTGACGTAGTCCGCAATGCGTTCCAGGTCCGTTGTGATGTGGGTGGAGAAGAGGATGGATTTCTTCTCGTCCTGAAGGAGGCCCGACAACCCGTGGAGCAGCTCCCGGCGGAACACGGGGTCCAGCCCAGTGGTCGGCTCATCCAGGATCAGAAGATCGGCGTCGTGGGAGAGGGCGAGAGCCAGGGCGAACTTGGTCTGCATCCCGTTGGAGAGGGTCTTGAGCTTCTTCTTCAAGGGAAGTTGGAACTGCTGGGCCAGCTCGTTGAACAGGGATTCGTTCCACTTTTCGTAGAAGAGAGATACCGCTCGCTTGGTCGTGTTCAGGGACACATCGTCGTAGAGGGGAGGGACATCGTAGACGAACCCGATGCGAGCCTTGACTTCCTCCTCATGGTCCCGATGATCCAGTCCGAAGAGGTCGATCCTGCCTCCTTCCGGTCGGATGAGATTCATGATGAGCTTGATGATGGTCGTCTTTCCCGCCCCGTTCGGCCCCACCAAACCCATGACAAACCCCTGGGGCAGTGTGAAGGAGACATCATCCAGTTGGAAGTCCTTGTAGGACTTCCGCAGGGCCGAGACGTCGATGGCGGGGGGAAGGGCGCCTCCATCCCCGAGCCCCTGTGCTATTCCTCCCGTAATGGGATCCTTGATCTGCGCGTTCGCCCCGTTCATCCTTCCTCCTCCCACAGTAGTCTCACCATCTCCATGATCTCTTCGTGGCCCACCCCCAACATCCGAGCCTCCCTCAGGGCCTCCGCGAGCTTCCCCTCGATGAGCGTCATTCGCTTCTCCCTGAGGAAGTCCTGGTTCTGGGAGGCCACGAAGGTGCCCTTCCCGCCCACCGTGTCGATGAGGCCTTCCCGATCCAATTCCTCGTAGGCCCGCTTGGTGGTGATGACGCTGATCTGGAGCTCGTGAGCCAGCTTACGGATGGACGGCAGGGGAGCTCCCTCGGTCAGCTCTCCGGAAATGATCTGACCCTTGATCTGACGCACGATCTGCTGGTAGATGGGGTCCGGGGAGGAGTTGGAGATGAGGATTCTCATGTCGGATCCGGATTGCCGTCGCTTGAATAGAGTGTTCGTATCGTATGTAACGTTATGGGTGTATATGTGCGATAGATACACTAAAACATACTTACGTCGATGTGTCAAGGGGAAAGCCCTCGGGACCCTGTGAACAAGGTTTCTACGCACCCCCCGGCCCACTATCTTCCCGACCGACCCGTTCCAATCACGAGAGATCCAGAATGACGAAGAGCCGCTTCAAGGTCCCCCACACCCTCGTCCTCCTGTTCGGGATGGTGGTGCTGGCTCAGATCCTCACCTACCTGCTCCCATCCGGTGCGTTCGACCGAGTCGAGAACGCGGTTGGAAGGCTCCAGGTGGTCCCGGGAAGCTTCCACCTCACCCCCGACGTGGAGCCGCTTTCCCCGGTAGCCATGCTCACGGCCATCCCCAAGGGGTTCAGCGCCGCCGAGGAGATCATATTCTTCGTCTTCATCATCGGAGGGGCCTTTCAAGTCCTTCGTGCCACGGGTGCAGTGGATGCCGCGCTCGGGGCTCTTCTCCGGCGCCTGGGGAATCGGCCGTTCTGGTTGGTGGCCGGCGGGATCCTGGTCTTCGCCCTCGGGTCGAGCACCATCGGGATGGCCGAGGAGTACCTGCCGTTCGTCCCGGTGTTGGTAGCGCTGGCGCTGGCGCTGGGATACGACACGGTAACCGCGGTGGGGATCATGGCCGTGGGATACGGGATCGGATATGGCACCGCTCTCATGAATCCCTTCACGGTCCTCATCGCCCAGGACGTGGCCGGAGTCCAACCCACCTCAGGGCTTTGGTTCCGCCTGGTCCTCCTCGGCGTGTTCCTTCCCCTGGGAGTCCATCACGTCTGGACGTATGCGAAGCGGGTGGGTCGTGACCCGGCCTCGAGTCTTGTGGCCGATGTGGACGGAGGTGGGGTGGCCCGGGAGGACCGGTCCGGTAGGGACGCCAACTCGAACCCGGGGGCGGATCATCCCCGGATGACCTCCACGCACCGCTGGTCCCTTCTGGCGGTGATCGCAGCCCTGGGCGTATTGATCTGGGGCCTGACCTTCTGGCACTGGTACCTCATCGAGATGGGGGCGCTCTTTGTGGCGCTGGCCATCGCGCTGGCCATCATCGCCCGCATGAGCCCGGACCGGACGGCGAAGGAATTCGGCATCGGAGCGGCGGACCTCACAACCACGGCTCTCATGATCGGCGTGGCCAGGGGAATCCAGGTGGTGCTGGACGAGGGCGGGGTGGTGGACACCATCGTCCACGGCATCAGCCTCCCCCTCCAGCAGCTTCCGGGGGCGATCTCAGCGGTGGGGATGTTCTTTGTCCAGAGCCTCGCCAACCTTTTCATCCCTTCCGGAAGCGGTCAGGCCTACGTGACCATGCCCATCATGGCGCCTCTGGCGGATCTGGTGGGGGTGACCCGGCAGGTCTCGGTGCTGGCCTACCAATTCGGAGACGGGTTCACGAACATCCTGGTTCCCACCAACGCCGTCATCGTGGGGATCCTGGCCATGGCGGCCATCCCCTTCGATCGTTGGGTCAGGTTCATCTTCCCCTTCATGGTGAAGATCTGGGTGGTGGGCTCCCTGGCACTGGCGGTCGCGGTGATGATCGGATACGCCTGAGGCGCCGGCCCAAAGGAGGGATTCTATACAAGGGGGGAGGGGGTCTCCCTCAGAGACCGACCCCCACCCCCTGGATCAACCCGATCGTGGGCCCTTATTCCACCTTCAGCGTATCGAGAGGGTCTGTCCGAGCCGCCTTGAGCGCAGGAATCATGGACGCCAGAAGGGCTGCACAGGCCAGGATCAGGACCACGCTCCCGATGGTGACGGTATCCACGATGCCCACTCCGTAGAGCCAGCTCCGTAGGACCACGGACACGCCCATGGATCCCGCCAAGCCCAACCCGACCCCGATGACGGTCAGGGTGAGGCCTGCCCGGATCACCATTCTGACGAGTTGACCGCCGCCAGCCCCAAGAGCCAAGCGAATTCCCATCTCTCGTCGTCGTTGGCCCACGGCATAGAGCATGGAGGCATAGATCCCGCCTGTGGCCAGGACCAGGGCGATCATCGCGAAGGTTCCCAGAAGGCTTGTGATAAACCTCTGGCCCCTCCTCGACGCTTCCACCCGCTGGTCCATGGGCACGACCTCCTCAACGGGAAGATTCGGATCGATGGCCCAAATCGCTTCCCGGACGGCCGGAGCCAGGGATTCGAGTGGAGCAGCGGACCGGACAGTGAGTTGATAGATGTCGGAGAAGGCGCCCCACCGGCCCCATGGCACATATACCTCCGCCTCGACTCCAGAAGGAACACCCCAATGTCTGACCCCCCGCGCCACACCGATGATGGTAAACGCCCCCCAGTTCGCCAGGTGGATGGACTTTCCGACGGCCTCATCCGCCCCGAAGAAGTAGCGAGCAGCGGGCTCGCTGATCACTGCTACAAAGCCGTCGCCCTCATCATCCGCCGCCTCGAACTCCCGCCCTGCGGAGAGTTGGGCCCCCAGAGTTCGGAAGTACCCGGGTGTCACCGGGTGAATCATGACTCTGGGAAGCGGATCTACGCTCAGGGACCCCACTCCCCCACTGACGTCATTCGACATGCAGCACCTGGAAGCTCCGGTGAACTCGAAGGGGACGGTCAGGCTCGCCGCCACGCTCCGGGTGCCTGGGAGCGCCTCCAAGCGCTCCTTGACCGCCCGAGTGAAGTCCTGGCGCTGCTCGGCCTCGTAGCCGGATACCAACCGAAGCGACGCAGATACGAGTTGCTCGGTCCTGAACCCCAGATCCACCTGGGTACTGAGCACGAGGCTTCTCAGGAACAGGCCGGCGCTACTGAGGAGTACCAGCGCCAGGGCGATCTCCAGGACCACCAGGCCACTCCGGGTCCGTTTCCCTCTTCGGGAAGCGGATGAGGCCGTGCTCCCTTCCTGAAGGGCCTTCGCAACGTCCCTTCTTGAGGCATGAAGGGCAGGCACTGTCCCGAAAACGAGGCCCGTCACCAGGGAAGCCAGGAAAGCGAATCCTAGAACCCTCGGGTCAACGGCCAAGTCTTCAATGCGCGGCACCCCCCCGGGGCTGAAGCGGAGGAACAGCCGAACCCCCAGGAATGCCAACCCCACCCCCAGAACACCTCCGGCCAATCCCAGGCTGATGCTCTCAGTGAGGAGCTGTTTGACAATGCGGTTCCGGCTGGCGCCGAG
>JBDHCH010000023.1:0-30999 GCA_039592115.1 Gemmatimonadota bacterium
GGGGTCCAGGGAAGACCAGGCCCTGGAGTCGGAGCGCCTGGACCTGGCAAAAGAGCGGGCCGAAGGCTACATGGCCGACCTGCAAAAGCGGGTGATCCTCTCGGGGTGTGATGTGCCCATCTCCTGTCATGTAGAGGTCGGCCCGGTGGTGGAAGGCCTGAATAACCATGCCCGGAGTGCAGGAGCCGATCTTCTGGTGATGACCACCCACGGGTGGGGGCCGCTCCGCAGGGCATGGCTGGGGAGTGTGGCGGATGGACTCCTGCGAAGGACCCCTTGCCCGATTCTGGCTATCCGACCTCGAGAGGGAGAGGAGTTGAAGTTGGAGGAGCTCGAATCCCAGCACCTGCTCGTAACCCTCGACGGAAGCTCAGAGAGCCGCGAGATCCTGCCGTTCGCGAAAGCGTTGGCGGGCGCTGCGGCGGCACGCATGACCCTCCTTCGCGTCATCCCTCCCCACTTTCCGCTGAGCTCGCCCTTCACTTCCCATGCCGCCCATGAGTTCCAGGGACTGGAGGAAGAAGAAACCGCTTCCAGGGAGGCCCTCGAGAAGGAAGCATCGGTTCTTCGGGAGGAGGGATTCTCTGTCGACATCGCGACTGTGTCCGGAGTCCATGCGCCGGACGGCATCTTGGAGGATTGCCATGGCCACCCACGGCCGGGGAGGGGTAGCCCGGCTCATTCTGGGGAGCGTCGCGGACAAGGTGATCCGGGGAGGGAAAGTGCCGGTTTTGCTGCACCGGGCCCAGTAGCCCAGGACTCGGAAGGAAGATGCCCCCCTCGGTTTCGGGTAGAGGGGACCTCCTGCCACAGTCTCAGCGGTTGAACGCAACGCGAGAGGGCCCCCGGGCACGGGGGCCCTCTCGTGGTCTCTGGGCCAGCCGAGCCCTCCTCCCGAGAGGAGGGCGGCAGTCCCTCGGTGGTCTCTCGCCTCAGAAGTGAGCGTTGATGAGGGGTAGCCAGGGGAAGCGGCTGTTGTTGCCCGCGTAGTTCAGGAGCCCGATCTGAATCCCGTTGAGCTCCCGCGCTCGGTTCAGGATTCCGATGGAGAGTCCCTTGCTGTACCCGTCGTGTTCGTTCCATCCGGCAAGAGAGACCCCCTCGAAGTCGTCCACTTGCACTTTCCACGCTGCCCCGGTGAACCACCGGGCCTCCTCGGCCTCGATCTTGTACCCGGCCAAAGAGAAGCCCTCGATGCGCCGTTCACTGACCACAGCCAGTCCTGCCAGGTTCAGGCCCGTCACTCCCTCGACACCCACCACCGCGAGCCCTCCCAGGTTGATACCACGAGCCTCGCCCTGACCCGCCACGACCGCCAGTCCGCCGACGTTCAGGCCCGTCATCCCGCCCTCCCCGGCAACCACTGCCAACCCGCCCGCCTGGATTCCCTTGAGGCTCCCCGATCCGGCCACCACTGCCATTCCGCCCAGGGAAATCCCCTGGATCCCGTCGTCCCCCACTACGGCCAGCCCACCGACCTGGAGCCCGGTGAGGGACCCGTCGCCGGCCACTGCCGCCAATCCGCCGATGTTCACGCCGGTGGACCCGCCATTCGACACGGCGGCCAGTCCCCCGAAATTGAGTCCTCTGGAATCCCCCTCGGCCACAACCGCCAACCCGCCCAGGTTGATCCCCGTACTGCTCCCGGAGGAAACCGTCGCCAACCCCCCAATGCTCAATCCCTGTGTTCTTCCGGTGCCCACCACCGCCAGCCCACCGATATTGATTCCGGAGATCTCCTCATTTCCCACCACGGCCAACCCGCCGATGGAGATGCCCTGGAGCCGGTCTGCGACAGGAGCCGCAACTCCGAGAGCGAACCCCCGGACGGTCCCTCCGACACCATCCTTCGGGCCCCAGAGGGTAAGGTTCAGGCCGTTCACCTCTTCCAGGTAGGTGTCTCGGAAGTTGATCCGGATTCCGTTGACCCTCGGGATGTTCCCGATGGCCAAACCCGTCCCGTTGATCGTCAAGTCCAGTCCGACGCCACGACCGTCGGAGCGGGATTCCTGGGCTGGGAGGGGGTTGTGGAAGGACAGGACGAGAAGAGAAAAAGTCAGGGCCATCCGCCAGCCGGACATGGCTCCTCCAGAATTCAAGAACCGAGGTCAAGTGCTCGCGGAGATCGAGTGTGCCTTTCCCCAATCCCCGCAGTCAATGGGCAATACGGACCGCCGGTACCTCGGGTTTCATCCGGAATGCGGGAGGAGGAGCCTCCGACAGGGGGATGCCCCGAGGTTCCCCCAGGGTTGCCATCCATCCGCCGGGAGGACATTCTTGCACGTCATTTTGTCTCTGGATTCCTTGACGGACCACCGTTGCTTCGAACCGGAAGAGCCAATGCAGGATCTCATGCAAGCCCTCGAGCGCTGGGCACAGAGCATCACGGACTTTCTCAACACCTACGTTGTGGAGATCGGCCCCTCCGTAGGGGGGGAGAAGGTCCCCATCATGGTGATCATGCTCCTGGGTACCGGTGTCTATCTGACCCTGCGGTTGGGTTTCATCCAGCTCCGGCGCTTAGGTCATGGGTTCGCCGTCACCACCGGGAGATATGACGACCCCGAGGAACCCGGCGACGTATCCCACTTCCAGGCCCTCACGACAGCCCTCTCGGCTACGGTGGGCATCGGGAACATCGCGGGCGTGGCGCTGGCGATTCACCTGGGCGGCCCCGGGGCTCTGTTCTGGATGTGGGTGACTGCATTCCTCGGGATGGCAACGAAATACACCGAGGTTACGCTGGCCCAGAAATACCGTGTCGTGGAGTCGGTGGACCAAGACGCCCACGCGTGGGAAGGGACGGTCTCGGGCGGGCCCATGTACTATATCGAGAAGGGCCTGGGACCGAACTGGAAGCCCATGGCCATCTTCTTCGCCATCATGTTGGCCTCCGTGGGCTTCCTGACCGGGAACGCCGTCCAGGCCAACACGGTGGCTGACGTGGTCCAGACGGAGTTCTTCATTCCCAAGTGGATCACCGGCCTGGTCACTTCAGGCATCGTGGCCATGGTCATCCTTGGCGGAATCTCCCGCATCGGGAAGGTGACGGGAGTGCTGGCGCCGGTCATGGCGGTGGTGTACGTGACGGGAGCTCTCATCATTCTTCTCCTGAACGCACCCGACGTCTTCCCGACGCTGGCCCTGATCTTCCGTGAGGCCTTCAACCCCACGGCTGGAGTGGCCGGGACCGGAATCGGAGCGATCCTGGTGACCATGATGTGGGGGGTCCGGAGGGGCCTCTTCTCCAATGAGGCCGGACAGGGATCGGCTCCCATCGCCCATGCGGCGGCCAAGACCGACGAACCTGTCTCGGAGGGCGTCGTGGCCCTTCTGGAGCCGTTCATCGATACCATCGTGATCTGCACCATGACGGGGCTCGTCCTGGTCATGACCGGTGTGAACACCGAGCGTTTCCCCACGGAGATCGCATTCAGCGGCGGTGACATCTCCTACGTGGTGCCGAATGAAAACAAGGGGTTCGAGTCGGCCGCAGATACTCCTGAGGAAGTCCGGATCGTCGATGGTTATCAGCAAACCGCCTCCGACGATGATCCACAGATCGCCTGGCACGAGGTCGCGGTCGATCGGATCTACGAGGGGTACGATGAAGAGACTGGCGAATTCCTGACTCCGTTCACGGGGACCGCCTACCCCCTGGAATCGGAGGCCCGCAGCGACGATGGTCGCGTCATAGAGACCCTTTGGGGGATGGCACCCGAAAACGGTGCGCCCCTGACCATGCTGGGATTCCGGAAGGGCCTGTCTCCCATCGGGGATTGGGGGCATTACATCGTTCTCTTCTGTGTGATGCTCTTCGCCATCTCCACGGCCATTTCCTGGAGTTATTACGGAGACCGGAGCGCCAATTACCTCATGGGCTCCAAGGCGGTGCTTCCCTACAAGCTTGCTTTCGTGGGCGCCCACTTCATCGGGGCGGTCCTACCACTGGCGGCGGTCTGGGGATTCGGGGACGTCCTCCTGGCCATCGTGATCCTCCCGAACCTCTTCGCGCTGATCCTCCTTGCGCCGAAGGTCAAGGAGTTGACCGACGACTACTTCGCTCGGAAGCCGTGGATGGAGAACTACCAGAAGCGGGAGCAGTGGAAGCGAGAAGGGAAGAGGCTCTGACCAACAGGCTCGAGGCTCTAACGGCGGGACCCTGACGGCGAGGGCCCGTCCGGGTGGTTTCCAGGTTCTCTGGGGGGCCGGTCCGGGGCTACCGGGCCGGCCCCTTCGCTTTTGGTGTTCTCTCCGTGACCGGCGAGGTCCTTGAGCGCGAGGGGGCGGAAGATCAGGTCCGCGGCCAGCCAGAGGGTCTTGGCGAAGGGGTAGAAGGCGACAGGAGCATCAGCGCCATCAAGGTCCAGGTGATGAGTCGCCAGGGGACGTCCGGCCATGTGAGGATTGAGTTGGGCCGGATCTTCTGGGTTCACAGGAGGCGCAGGCATTGGAGAAGGATATCAGATCCCGCGGGCGCGTTGGGGAGGAGTGTCCTCCACCGATCCTCGCGGGCCCGGGGCTCTGCCCGGGCAGGCCATGACGATGCCGCTGTTCGACCGGGAGGCTTGGGCACCCCTTGCCGCTGCGTGGATGGCCTACTGGAGCGGAGACCGGGAGGCTCGCCTGATCGTCTACGCCGACGACGGCGGGGCGGAGGAGATGCCCGTGGCGGTTTTCTTCCGCGGGGAAGATGAGCTGAGGCCCGCCGACCGGGAGGCGCTCGCCCTGGTTCGGGGTCGGGTACTGGACGGGGGAGCGGGGGTAGGGGCGCTGGCCCTGATCCTCGGGGAGAGGGGATTTCGGGTAACAGCCCTGGAAGTCATACCCGAAGGAGTGGAGATCATGAAGGGCAGGGCCTTGGCGGAGGTATGGGCGGGGAGACTGGAGGATCTCCTTGAAGAGCCGCCGCACGTCCATGCCTATGACTCGATCCTCCTCCTCATGAACGGGACCGCCCTGGCGGGCACCCTCCGTGGGTTTCCGCGGTTCCTGGCGGTTCTGGAGGGACTCCTCGCCCCGGGGGGGCAGGTGCTGATCGATTCCACTGATCTCCTGCAGCGTGGTTCCTGGGACCCCACCGACGGAGATGACACCTACCCGGGCGGTCTCCAATACCAGATCGAGTTCGACGGGACGAAGGGCGCCCCCTTTCCTCAACTCTTTCTGGATCCGGGGACCCTGACCAGAGTGGCTAGACCGGAGGGGTGGGAGGTCGAAACCGTCTGGGAAGGGGAGGGAGGAGAGTACCTGGCCCGCCTTACCCGGACGGCCGCCGATTGACCGCCTCGAGGGGGGACCGATCCCACCGCCGCCCGAAGAACTTCTGCGTCAGCGTTTCACGGCTTCCATGAAGGCCGTGACCCGGGAGGAGGCCACTCCTCCGCCGGCCCGCCCTTCCTCCTGGAGGGCGCTCCCAACGATGATCCCGTCCGCCGCCTCCAGGAGTGCCAAGGCGGTCTCCGGCGTAGCTCCACTCCCGATCCAGACAGGAGCCTCTCGGGGGAGGGCGGCCCTGACCCGGTCGATGTCTCTGCCCGTGGGGGGCTCACCCGTCTCGGTTCCCGTCAGGATGAGGCCGTCGGCCATCCCCCGGTGCCAGGTGTCCCGTGCGGCCCCTTCCAACGTGGCACCTGCGGGGGGTGTGGCATGCTTCACGAAGACGTCGGCCAGAATGGCGATGGAGGCGCCCAGGGAGGCCCGCCTCCTCAGAGTCTCGTGGGCGGTTCCCTGCAGGATCCCCTGGTCGGTGAACATGCACCCGGTGTGCACGTTCACCCGGATGAAGCGTGCGCCGGAGGCTTGAGCCACGGCGAGGGCCCCCAGGGCATCATTCCGGAGGAGATTCACCCCCACGGGGATATCGGAGGCTCTTACGACTCTGCCGACTACCACGGCCATGGCCGCCACGGTTTCAGAGGGGGTCGGACCAGGGAAGAACGGCACGTCCCCGTAGTTTTCCACCAGGAGGCCGGTCAGCCCCCCTGCCTGAAGAAGATCCGCCTCCCGAAGGGCCCTTTTTTCGACCTCGGACATGGATCCACCCCATCGGGGGGACCCGGGGAGGGGAAGGAGGTGGATCATTCCCACTACCGGCCGTCCCCTCGGCCAGAGTGCCTGGTGGAAGCGGTTGGGACCGGGTTCCATTCGCTGTTCCCTCTCTCCTTCCGGACGGGTTCTGAGACGGTGAGGCGTCTCGCCTGCCGTGCACCCCGGGGCCTGTGGACCGCGGAGCTCGGTCGGCATGGCCGCGGGCCGCCGGGGATGGGTGGAGACCGAGGCGGGGACGGCTCAATCCGTGTCTTCCGCCAACATCCCGCCCGGGAGAATGGCATCATCCCCGAAGCGCTCCTTCAGCCCGTCCACGACCCTCGAGATGGTCCGATCTCGCTCCGACTCCGCAGGCCCCTCATCGCTGAAGAGTTCAAGTTGGGGGGCACCCTCACCCTCCACCAGGGAGGAGACCCCGACTCCCAGGAGACGAACTCCCCGGCGGCGCGTCTTCCTCAGATGCTTCAGGAGCGTACGGGCTACCTGGAGGAGCGTGCTGTCGGCTTCCATCGGTTCAGGGAGCGTGTGGCTGGCGGTCCGCGTCTTGAAATCCTCATCCCGGATCTTCACCGTCACCGTCCTCCCCCGGAGACCGGCTTTTCGAAGGGTGCCTCCCACGGAGGTGACCAGTTTCAGGAGCTCCTTCTCCAGCGCAGCATCAGCCTGGAGGTCCCAAGCGAAGGTGCGCTCGGAGCTCACGGACTTCCTCGGCTCACCCGGGTTCACCCTGGACGCGTCCAGGCCACGGGCCCGGGACCAGAGCCATCCGCCTCGACTGGAGCCGAACCAACTCTCCAGCCAGGTCCGTTCCACCGGGAGAATGTCCTTGACGGTCCTGAGGCCCCGATCCTCCAGAGCCTTTGCCAGGGCCGGTCCCACTCCCGGGATCTCCTTGAGGGAAAACCCTCTCATGAACGCTTCTTCTTGGCCCGGAGGAACTACGCACACCCCTTCCGGCTTCGCCCGGCCTGCCGCCAGCTTGGCAATGAGCTTCCGCGTACCGCCTCCGATGGAGACCGAGATCCCGGTCTCTTCGAGGACGGCCCTTCGGAACCGAACGGCCGTCGTCTCCAGGGGCTCATCGTGAAGGAGACGTTCCATCCCCGCGAGGTCCAGGTAGAATTCGTCGATGGAGGCTGCCTGGACCACAGGGGCCATGCGCTGGAGGGCCACTCGGACCTCTTTGCTCCGCCGGCTACAGGCCCGTCTGGATACCGGAACGACCGCAGCATCGGGACAAAGTCTGAGTGCTTGGGACGTGGGCATGCCGGACCGTACGCCGAAATCCCTGACCGCGTATGAAGCGGAGGTCACCACCCCTCGCCCCGAGGGCGATCCGCCCACGATGAGAAGGTCCTCCCGTCCTGCGCCCTCAGGATCTTCTAAACGAGCGACCTGGACGTAGAACATGTCGCAGTCCACCAGCAGTATCCGGGGGGAACCGAGTGGTGTCGTCATGATGAGGCCGCCATTCCGAGTCCCACTGGCCCTCCCGGATCTCCAGTCCGAGCCGATTCGCTCCCCCCGCAGTCCGGCATCCGAGTTTCCATTCCAACCTCCTCCGCGTTCACAAACTCATCCCCGGGAGGAGCCGGGGAAAGTGGGGGTGAACCTTTTTCTGCCGGGGTGTACTACGAGCCGGAAAATGAACCGGGCCACAAACCCCGACGACGAACCATTCGAGAAGGAGACCAGATCCATGTCCTACCCCTTCCAGCTCCCGGAGCTCGGATACGACTACGCCGCGTTGGAGCCTCATATCGACGGGCGTACCATGGAGATCCACCATCAGAAGCATCATGGTGGATACACCGCGAAGTTCAACGCGGCCCTGGAAGGCCACCCTCGGCTGCACGGAATCCCGGCCGAGCAGATTCTTCGAGGCTTCAACGGCCTTCCTTCCGACATTCATGGCGCGGTGAGGAACAATGGAGGTGGATTCTACAACCACGCTCTCTTCTGGGAGATCATGACTCCGGGCGGCCCCGATGCGCCGACTGGGGACCTCGCTGTTGCGATGAGTGATGCGTTCGGATCCTTCGACGCCTTCAAGGACCAGTTCGCTTCTGCTGCCGCCAACCGGTTCGGTTCCGGTTGGGCCTGGCTCGTCGTCGATCCTTTCGGGAAGCTCCAGGTGCTCTCCACGGCGAACCAGGACAGCCCTCTCATGGCCGGCCACAACCCCGTTCTGGGGTTGGACGTCTGGGAGCATGCGTACTACCTGAACTATCAAAACCGCCGGCCGGACTACATCCAGGCGTTCTGGAACGTGGTCAACTGGGACAAGGCCGGCGAAAGGTTCGCGCAGGGGCAGGGCGGTTGGATCAAGCCCGTCTGAACCACAGCTGGGCCGGCGACATGCGGGGAGGGCTCCGGAAGGGGCCCTCCCTTCTATTTTTCCGCTACTCCTGCGATGTGCGGGGAGACGAGGGGGATCGGAGCCGTGAACCGTTCCAACTCCACCTTTCGGAATCCGGCCCTCCTTAGGCTCCTGTCCGTATCCCGGTCCGGCTGGCATCCGTCTCCAACCGCACGCCATAAAGGACTGACCAAACGCTGGATTCTCCTGAGGCGGCTGCCCTCCGGGGCCCCCACGTGCTCCATGAAGATGAAACGGCCTCCGGGCTTGAGGATCCGCAGGATCTCCCCCAGAGCCAGGTCCAACTCGGCTACCGAGCAAAGCACGAGGCTGGAGAGAACCGCGTCGACGCTCCCGTCAGAAAACGGAAGAGTTTCCGTGTCTCCCCGGATGAGGGTCACCGGGCCTTCCCGGGCCTCTGCCTCCCGAAAGAAGTGTCTATGCATGAAAGGGTTGGGCTCCACGGCCACCACCCGAAGATCCGGGGGGAGGTACCGCAGATTGGGCCCGGTTCCGCTCCCGATCTCCACGAGCGTTCCCGTCAGGCCCGAAAGGAGCTTCCTCTTCCGGGATCCCACGAAGGCATCGTACTTCCCGTCCGAACGGGCCATGAACCAGGCCAGGAACCGGTTGTGCAGGTCACGACGGAAGGACACGGGACTCCTGCGAAAGAGAGATGGCGAGCCGCGACACCAGGTCTCGCCCACAACGCGCTCCGAGAAAGAGAATCTAGCCAAAGATGGGATCCTGGCACGATCCAGTGGTTCGATCCCGGCATCAACGGGGGAGCGCGCCCCGTCCAGCCCGGGAAACTCCTACGTCGAGACGGAGAAACGGAACTCGGACGTCCAGGTGGGTTTTCAGTGAGGAAACCCTTGTGTCACAGAAATCATATGTTTACAAATAGTGCTCAGTGACCCAAGTTGGGTCCCCGTTACCTGTCCCGAGTATCGAAGCGCGCACCCGCAGGCTCATGACGATAGACCAAGCTGCCTGGGCATACCATTCTCGCAGTTGGGGGACAAGGGCTGGACGGATTCTGGCTCTTGCCTTCGGCTTGCTTCTCCCCCCCCTCGCGATACAGGGCCAGAGCCTCAGAGGATCGACCCGGTCGGTGGATTACCAGTTCCGGGTGGCTCACGATCACGATTTCACTTTCATCGCCAATCCAGCGCAGGTAGAGCGATTTGTTGAGGCCGGATACCTGGTTCCAGTGAAGGCGGACCGGTACTTCGAGCTGCGCGGCGTCTCCTACCCGTATGCGAGGCCGGAGACCCGGACCTTCATCATGCGGCTCTCAGAACAGTATCGCAGGGGATGTGGTGAGAAGCTGGTCGTTACCAGCCTGACCCGTCCCCTCTCCCGCCAGCCCAGGAATGCCTCCTCCCGATCCGTCCATCCAACCGGGATGGCCGTGGATGTCCGGCGGAGCAACAACATGGCCTGCCGCTCCTGGATCGAAAACGTCCTCCTCTCGTTGGAGAAGGCAGGGGTCCTGGAGGCTACTCGAGAGTCCCGTCCTCCCCACTACCACATCGCACTTTTCCCTCGGCCGTACGCGCATTATGTGGCGGAACTCACCAGCAGGCCCAACACCCGGATCGCCTCGTCCGACGTCCTGGATTACCAGGTCCGAAGGGGGGACTCCCTTTGGAATATCGCCCGTTCTCACGGGACCACCGTCGACCGGTTGAAGGAAGAGAACCAACCGCGGGGAAGCCGAATCTACGCCGGCCAGGTCTTGCGGATTCCCCTCGGAAGCTGAGGTCCGTTCCGGCGGCGGCCATGCCCGAGACTTCCCCGAAGCACCGGATGGTCCAGCCTGACACGCTCTCGTCCAGAGAGCGGTACCGACTCCTCACCTCCCTCATCGTTCCTCGACCCATCGGATGGATCTCCACTCGAGATCCAATAGGCCGGCCGAATCTCGCGCCCTACTCGTTCTTCGCTGCCCTTTCTGCCAGCCCTCTCCTGGTAGGCGTCTCCATCGGCGCCCGGGGGGGGGAGCCCAAGGACACCCTGTCGAACATTCGGGCCACGGGAGTTTTCTGCGTGAACATCGTCTCCGACGACCTGCTGGAAGCCATGAATGCGACTTCGGCGGAAGTGCCGCCGGAGGTGGACGAGTTCGGTCTCGCGGGCTTGACCTCGGCGGAGGGGAGCCTCGTCGACGCGCCTCGGGTAGCAGATGCTCCCGCAGCACTCGAGTGCGTGCTTCTCCAGGAAGTAGACCTGGGCCTTTCCCCCAACACCCTCATCATCGGAGAAGTGAAGGCCGTCCATCTCGCGGACCACCTGGAGACTGCCCCGGGAACCTGGGCGGTACGGCCAGAATCCCTCCGGCCGGTGGGCCGGCTGGGAGGGACGGAGTACACCCTCCTGGGAGAGGTCAGGGCGGTTCCTCGCCCCAGATGAGCGCCATCCCCTCATCATAATCTCTGATCTGCGGCTCCGAGTCGGGCGCTGGCGTCATCAGGAGATAGGGGCGCCGGTCCGGGAACGCCTCCAGCACCGTTCGGTTTTGCTCAGGCCCCAGATCCCGAACGAACATTGGCCGACCCTCTTCTAATCCGGGGAGGTCTCCCTGCCAAATGAGTGGAGCGAGAGAGATGATGCCGAACCGGTCGGCGTGGGCCTCCCAGCGACACAGGGAGGTGAGGGGCAGGGTCGGATCCACCAGGATCCGGTTCCCTTCCGAAAGGGAGACGGGCTTCAGATGGGAGGGCGTATCGGCCAGGAGCTCGAAGTCCAACGCCGTCTCTCCGGGTCCGAGACTGCTGCCGCTTCCCCCTCGTGAGAACCGGTCAGCCGCGTAGCTGCTCAGGGCGCAGACGTCGTTCCGCCGAAGAGCCGTCTCGATGCTGTCCAGACGCATTCCGGACGCCTGGAGTCTGGACGAGATGCGTTCCGTCCAGGAGCCGTGTACGAAGACCAGGGCCGGGTCTTCGGAAGGAAGCCGGGGCGTGGAGATCCGGGAGAGGGTTTCCGGGGGCCACCGGTAGTTGGCTAACCGATTGGGTAAGAGGAACCCGACCCCCGCAACGGAAGCGACCAGGGTCCAGAGGACCAGGTCCCGGACCCGGACAGCACCACGGATTCGTCTGCGCCCCTCTTCCTCGGGCTCGCCGTGTTCGTCGTCGTCATCGCCTCCACTCGGGCTTCCATCGCCGGCCGGGCCCTCCTCCGGCTCTCCCTCGGCCGTCAGCGTCAGGGCCGCCATGACCGAGAGTACGATCCAGGCCGGGGCAGCCTCATAGAGCATCCTCGGTCCAAGGTGGAAGCCGTGGTGCCAGTAGAATCCGTTCGAAAGCACCGGGAGGCCTGCCCAGGCCAGGAAGTAGCCCGTCCCCCTGGGGGTTCGGGGGCTCAGGAGGAGGAAGACACCCACCAGAGCGGTGGCGGGGATCGGTGTCTCGAACAGAAACGCGCCCAGCCCCGTGAGGTCGACGGCGGTGAATCCCAAGGCCTCCGAGATGGAGTAGATGTTACCCCACGGGTCCGTGTGGAAGCCCAGGTCATGGGACGGCCCGAACGCGACCGAATACCCAAGACGGGTCGCACTCCCGAAGAAGTGTCGGTTATAGAGACCCAGCCCAACCGCGAAGGGGGCTCCTCCGAGGACGGCTCCTGAGCAGCGGGAGAGGAGCCACGGCCATCCCCCCTTCCTCTTCGTAGCGGCCCAGCCCCAGAGGGCGACCGGGACAGCCACCCCCGTGACGAGGCCCAGGAGGGGCCGAGAGGTGACAACCGCTCCGCTCCCAGCACCTGCCAGAATCGCCCATCCCCATCTCCCATCCAGCGCCCGGTGGGCTGCATAAAGAGTCAGGGCCGTAAACGTCGCTGCCGGAATATGACTGAGGTACCCCGCACCCAACACGAGGAGGAAGGGGCTCACCGCCAGGAGAATCCCACTCACCCGCGCCACGGCAGGACGGTCCGGGAGGACTCGCTCTGCGAGGAGCGTGGTGAAAAAGACCGTCCCGCCCACCAGGAGGGGAAACACCAACCAGGGTGCCCGGAAGAGCTCGCCCAGGGCCAGGAGGAGGGCGGGGAAGGGTGGGTACTGGGAGACCCAGCCCTCCGATGTGAGAACGGTGTTCGGAATCAGCCAGGGGGCTCTCGGCTGGGGAAGATCGAGCGCCAGGAGGCCGCCAGCCAGGGTCCGGGCTTGAAGCCGGGTCACCATCCCGTCCACAAGGGTCGGGAGGCCCTGGAAGAGCGCCTGGCCGGCAAGGACCGCGAGAACGGTCGCCGCCAGGGCGAATGCCAGCGAAAAGCGGTGGATGGGTGGTGTGGAGAGTGCTCTCCCGAGTCGACTGAGGGGACCCCGAATCCGGTCTGCGGGGAAGAGGATCGTGAGGGCAGTACCCACGCCGGTGGCCAGAAGGATACCCCACCAAGCCATCCCCAGGTTGGAGGAGTTCCGCATCACCGCGGATTCGCCGAAGCCTCCCGTGCCGGGCTGATCCAGGAGCAGGTGCACCGGAGTCATTGTCAGGAGGAGGACAAGGGCTCCCATCCCACGGACGAGCCAGGAGTCCGTTCCCGGGATCCCTCCCCCCGCTGTTGGAGCCTGTCCGTCTTGCGGGACCTGTGGGCTCACCGTCCGCCCCCTTCTCCCACCCAGAGGCTAACCGGTCGGAAGCGATCCACGTCAACCAGGCCCATGTCGGTGATCTTCAGGGACGGGATGACCTCGAGGGCCAGGAAGGACATTGCCATGAACGGATCGTGGAGCGGAGAGCCCAGTTCCCTGGCCGACCGAACCACCTGGTCCAGTTGGTCCCGGATTCCCTCGATGGGCTCCAGGGACATCAGCCCACCCACGGGGAGAGGGAGAGACGCTCGGACCTCGCCGGAGCGGGCCGCCACCAAGCCCCCTCCCATCTCCGCCACTGCCCTGGCGGCGGTGAGGAGTGACAGATCATCCGCGCCGATGGCCACGATGTTGTGATGGTCGTGTGCCACCGTGCCGGCGATGGCTCCTTCCTTCAGCCCGATCCCGGTCACAAGACCGAGGCCCACCCGCCCGCTCCCGGAATGGCGTTCGAAGACGGCGATCTTCAGGAGATCCCGATCCGGGTCGGCCTGTACGTCCCCGTTTACCAGAGTGGGTTCGAGTTCCCGGGCTCTCGTCACGATCTGGTTCGGAATCGCCTCGATCACCCGAACCCGCCCCGGACGACCTGGCACCCGTAGACTCACATTGGTCCAGTCCACCTGCATCGACGGAGGTGGCGGTGTCGGCAGGGGAGGAAGGTTCCAGTCCTGCGCCTTGCCCCCCGAAGCCACCACGGCCCCGCCGACGAAGACCTCGTCCACCTGAAGCTCATCGAGGGCCTCCACGACCAGCAGGTCTGCCCGTCGCCCCGGCGCTATCGCCCCCCGGTCCCTCAGGCCGAAGTGCTCGGCGGGGTTCAGCGTCGCCAGCCTGATGGACTCCACGGGGGGGACCCCCTCCTGAATCAGGATCCGGACCATGGCGTCGATTCCCCCCTCGTCCAGGAGGTCGGGGGGCTGGCGGTCGTCGGTGCAAAGGGCGACCCGTCGTAGGTTCTGCGGTGTGAGGGCTGGGAGGAGGGACCGCAGGTTCTGGGCGTTGGTGGCCTGCCGGAGGTACAGGAACAGCCCCCGCCGGAGCTTCTCAATGGCTTCCTCGGGGGTGGTGCACTCGTGGTCGGAAGAGGGGCCGCCGGCAGCGTAGGCATTCAGGTCGGATCCCAGCACTCCCGGGGCATGCCCATCCACGACTCTTCCGCGGAATGCTTCAAGTTTCTCCAGGACGGACGGATCCCCGTGGATGACTCCAGGGAAGTTCATGACCTCCGCCAGCCCCAGGACCCTCGGGTGATCCAGTAGAGCCCGGAGAGCATTTGCGCCCAAGTCGGCACCGGCCGTACCCATGTGAGTGGCGGGAACGCAGGAGGAGGCCATGACGAAGACGGTGAGTGGGAGTCCTTCACTCGCCTCCAGCATAAACTGGATTCCATCCAGGCCGTGAACGTTGGCGATCTCATGGGGATCGGATACGACGGTGGTAGTGCCGTGAGGGACAACGGCCCTGGCGAACTCCCGCGGAGTGGCAAGGCTGGATTCCACGTGGACGTGGGCGTCGATGAAGCCCGGGAGAAGGTACCGACCCTCGAGATCCATCTCCTCCTTGGCTTCATACCCCGGCCCCAAGGCTGCCACTCGGCCCCGAAAGAGGGCCACATCGACGTCCTCCACCTCCCCGGTGAAGACGTTGACCACTCTCCCATTCCTCAGGAGTAGGTCTGCAGGGGAATCACCTCGGGCCACCGCCAGGAGGGAGACGTCGGACATGGCGCTCTTCATCGAAAGGGATTGGGACGGTCCAGGCGCGTATGCCGCCACTCGAGCCATAGAGAATCTGGTCCAAGGATCATGAGCCGGCCACCCTCAACGGGATGATACTCCTGTAGGGTGGTCCGACCCATTCCCAGGGTGGTGGCGGAGGAGAGGTCCTCGCCTGGGGAGGGCTCGGACCCACGCTTCCGGGACGGCCCGCTGTGCCCAACGCGACATCACTGCGAATGGCAAAGTGCCAATCAAGACCGTTGTATTCTGCAAGATCTTGTCGTAGACTGTTGGGGTGTGGTGCCTGGAGGAGAGGAATGTCGCGACCTCAGGACCTCTTGAGCAGGGGATCGAACGACCTTGAAACTCCAACCCACGGAGACCCGGTTCACCTTCCGCAGGAGGGATCTCCTCCGTTGGCTCTACTTCGGACGGGTGATCCTGGCATCGGGGGTCTTGGCCGGCGCGCTGTTCCAGTGGGTTGGCGCCGAGCCGGCGCAGACCCGACTCGCCACCATCGGGTTCGTGGGCGCCTTTCTCTTCACCGCAGCCTCAATCTGGTATACCCACCTCCAGAACCACGACCCCGGGGACAACTTCGTATACGGGCAGGTCATCTTCGACGCCCTTCTCGTTACCCTGGTAGTCCACCTGACCGGTGGTGGGGGGAGTCCATTCGCCCCCATCTACATCCTCGTGATCTCCTCAGGCGCCCTCCTGCTCCCCCTTCCCGGAGGGGTCCTGGTCGGTGTCCTGGCCACCATCCTGTTCCTGGCCGACGCGCTTTGGCTCAATCTCGAGACGGTTGGCCCCGAGGTCTTCCTCCAGATGGCCCTGTTCGCGACTGTGGCCGTCGTCACGGGTTGGTTGGGGGACCGGGTGAGGCGAGCTGGCGTCGCATTGGGAGAGGTGGAATCGGAGCTCATGCGGCTCCGCCTGGACACCGGAGACATCCTGGCACAGATCCGAACCGGGGTCCTGACCGTGGACGAAACGGGACGCCTCATGTATTTGAACCCCGCCGGAGAAGGTATCCTGGGCCTCTCCGTCGGGGAGTGGCTTGGCGTCGAGGTGATGGACGTCCTGGGACGAGTGGCCCCGAACCTGGCGACTCTCCTTCGCCACTCCATGGAAGAGAGAGAGCCCATTCCCCGTGCGAAGAGCATAGCCAGGCGGGCCGGGCTGGAGCTGACGTTGGGGGTCAGCACCACCCTGCTAGAACGGGAGGACGGAGCCCCACCCTCCGTGACGGCCATCTTCCAGGACATCACCGACCAGGTTCGCTTGGAGGGGTTGAATCGGAGGGCGGAGCGCCTCGAGGCCATCACGGAGCTGAGCGCCTCCCTGGCCCACGAGATCAAGAACCCTCTGGCCTCCATCCGGAGCGCAGTGGAGCAGATCTCCGGAGCTTCACTGAACGGTGAGGACCGACATACCCTGGAACGTCTGGTGGTCTCCGAGTCGGACCGGTTGAGCCGCCTTCTCTCGGATTTCATCGACTTTTCTGCGCTCCGCATGGGAAGGGCCAAGGAGGTCGACCTGGCTCAACTTGCCCGAGATGCCATCACCCTCATCAAACAGAATCCCGATGCGGCGGAAGGGATACGCTTCAAGGAAGTGGGTCTGGACCGGGAGGTGCCGGTCCTGGGGGATTCCGACCTTCTCCATCGGATCGTATTCAACTTGATCCTCAACGGAGCCCAATTCGCCGGTCCAACGGGTGTGGTCAGGGTGGAGCTGTCGTGCTCTCCCGAATGCGCCGCACCCCCGGGGACGGAGGTACCGAGTCCGATCTGCCTGAGGGTTTCCGACTCGGGGCCCGGCGTGTCGCCTGAAGATCTCCCCAGGATATTCGATCCGTTCTACACCAACCGACCCGGTGGAAGCGGCCTCGGCCTGGCCCTCGTCCACCGAGCGGTCGAGGCCCATCAGGGTGCGGTGCTGGTCAACCGGGCTGAAGAGGGAGGTGCGGAGTTCCAGATCTTCCTGCCCGGGAGCAGGCCCGAGAATATGGAGGTCACCTCGTGAGTGAACAGTCGGTGAAGATCCTCCTTGTCGATGACGAGATGGGGATCCTGGATTCCCTTCGCATCCTCTTCAAGGGGGAGGGATATGAGGTCCTGACCGCCATGGGTGGGGGGGAAGCCCTGGAGGTCCTTTCAACTCAGAAACCGGATCTGGTGGTCACGGATATCCGCATGCCCGGGACGTCCGGGCTGGAGGTCCTTTCCCGGACCAGGGATCTGGATCCTGAGATTCCCGTCATTCTCATGACGGCCCAGGCCTCCCTCCAATCCGCTGTCCGGGCCGTGAACGAGGGCGCCTACTACTACATCCAGAAACCCTTCTCCAACGAAGAGCTCCTGGCGATCTGTCGGAGGGCGTCCGAGACACGGGTTTTGACCGTCGAGAACCGTCAGTTGAAGAAGGAGATCAGCCGACGAGACCGTTCTGTCGATGGGCGCCCCATCGGGACGAACCGAGGGTTCCTGGAGGTCCTGGAGTTGGCGGAGACGGTCGGGCCCACCGACTCGACCATCCTCCTCAGTGGGGAGAGCGGCACGGGAAAGGAGGTACTGGCCCGTTACGTTCACACCCTGTCCGCCAGGTCCGAGGGCCCCTTCTTCTCAATCAACTGCGGTGCCCTTCCCGAGAGCCTTCTCGAAAGTGAGCTCTTCGGCCACGTGAAGGGCTCGTTCACCGGTGCGGTAAAGGACAAGGATGGGCTCCTGGTGGTGGCGAAAGGGGGAACCTTCTTCCTGGATGAGATCGGGGAGATGAGTCCGGCCACCCAGGTGAAGCTCCTCCGTGCCCTCCAGGAGCGGGAAGTCATCCCGGTAGGGGCCACTGAAGCACAGCCCGTGGACGTGCGGATCATCGCCGCTACCAACCGGGATCTCGAGGAGGAGATCCGAAAGGGTGCCTTCCGAAGCGACCTCTATTACCGCTTGAACGTCATCGCCCTCCACCTCCCTCCTCTCAGAGAACGCCGAGAGGATATCCCGCTGCTCTCCCGGTATTTCCTCGCCAGGCAGGCGGAACGAGACCCCGAAGCCACGGCTCCGATCCTCGCAGAGGCCACGCAGGAAGGCCTCCTAAAGTATGATTGGCCGGGGAATGTGAGGGAGTTGGAGAATGCCCTGGAGCGAGCCGCGGTGGTGTGTGAGGGCGGAGAGATCCTCCCCTCCCACCTTCCGGAACGGGTGGTGGAAGCCCCAACCCCCCGACTCGTTGACGAACAACCCCCGCCGAACCCCCCGATGGAAACCATCGAGAGGGCCTATATCGAGTGGGTCCTCAGGGCCGAAGGGGGAAACAAGAGCAGGGCAGCAGAGGTCCTGGGGATCGATCCCTCTACGTTGTACCGGAAGCTGAACCGATACGGCCTGACCGGCTGACTCAATCTTCCCATGGGCTTTCAACAACCAACGGAATATGCCTGATACCCTTCGCCACTCCGTCATCTTCCCGGGCCTGAAGGACGAGGCCCTCCCTTGGGACCGAGTCACCGTTTCGGTGGTGATCCCTGCCTACAACGAGATCAACACCGTTGAGGCCCTCCTCAGAAGGGTCCGTCAGGTGCCTCTCAAGCTGGAGATCATCGTGGTGGACGATGGCTCCACGGATGGCACCAGGGACCTTCTGACCCGGCTGGAATCGGATGGGCTCATCGACACCCTGGTGTTCCACCCGGCCAACAGGGGGAAGGGTGCGGCCCTGCAGACGGGGTTCCTGCGGGCCACCGGCGATGTGACGGTCGTCCAGGATGCGGATCTGGAGTACGATCCCTTCGAATTCCCTCTCCTTCTCCATCCGATCCTATCCGGGAAGGCCGACGCGGTGTATGGCTCACGATTCCTCGGTGGGCCCCACCGTGTCCTCCTCTTCTGGCACTCGGTGGGCAACAGCTTCCTGACCCTCCTCAGCAACATGTTCACAGACCTCAACCTCACGGACATGGAGACCTGCTACAAGATGGTCCGGACGGATCTGCTCCAGAGCCTCCCCCTGTCCGCCGACCGATTTGGCATCGAGCCGGAGCTCACGGCCCGTCTGGCCCAGGCTCACGCTCGGATATACGAGCTGCCCATCAGTTATCATGGCCGCTCCTATTCAGAGGGGAAGAAGATCAACTGGAAGGACGGCGTCGCCGCCCTCTGGTACATTCTCCGATCGAACCTGGCGGGGCCGAAGGCCAAGCCGTGGGTCCCCCCGGGCCCGGCTCCGTGGGGAGAACTCATGGAGGGGGAGGAAGAGAAACAACAGGTGAGGGCGCCGGGACTCCCCGAAAATCCAGAATCCCCCGGGCAATAACGGCGGGCATGCCCTCCCTCCGAACCCAGGCCTGGCGTTCCCCGTGAGCCGTGCTCGGGCCGGTTTCTTCGTCGCGTTTCTGGCTCTGGCGGCCTACGCGAACGCGTTGGGGAACGGGTTCGCCTACGACGACGACGGGATCATCACACAGAACCCGGTGGTCCAGTCCGGGGACTGGGAACGTGCCCTCACCGGTAGCTGGTGGCCGGATCCCCTGGAAGGGGCGGGTCTCTACCGGCCACTGACGCTTACCTCCTTCGTCGGAGAGTGGAAGCTCTTCGGAGGCGAGCCCCTGGGGTTCCATACGCTGAACGCGGTATTCCACGCTCTGGTTTCTCTCCTCGCATTTGTTCTCCTCCTCAGTCTTGGATCCCTGCCGGGGGCAGCGGCCGGCGCGGTCGTGTTCGCCGTGCACCCGTTGCACACCGAGGCCGTGGCCAACGTCGTGGGGAGAGCAGAACTCTACGCGGCCCTGTTCTATCTCGGGGCCTGCCTGCTGTACTGGAAGGGGCGGAGATGGACGGGCGTTCCCAGGTATCTTCGGTTGGTTGGACTTGGACTCCTTTTCCTCCTGGCCCTGATGGGGAAGGAGATCGCTGTCACTCTTCCCGGTGCTCTATTCCTCCTGGAGCTCTTCGCATCCCTTTCCGGCCAGGAGGGCACCGGAACGCCACATGAAGCTGGAGAGTCCCGGGCTCGGGGGTTACAGAACCGTTTGTGGGGAGAGACCCCTGTGTTCCTCCTCCTGGCAGTGGTCCTGGCCGCCTACCTCGGGCTCCGTTACCTGGCTCTGGGCACTGTCATGGGGGAAATCCCGGCCCCCATCTTCCTCGCTATCGGCCCCACAGCGAGGGTTCTCACGGCCCTGGCCATCTGGGTCCAGTACGTTCGGCTCCTTTTGTTCCCCCTGGATCTGGCTGTGGACTACGATCCGGGGGTCCTGTTTCCGTCGGAGGGGCTGGATCTTCCGCTGTTGATGGGGATTCTGACGATCGTCCTGCTCGGGCTTGCGGCGTACCGGACCAGGAAGGCGCTCCCCCTCGTGTCCTTCGGGATTCTCTGGTTCGCCGTGGCTGTGTTTCCGGTGTCGAACCTGATCTTTCCCACGGGCGTGATCCTGGCCGAGAGGACCCTGTACCTTCCCTCCCTAGGCCTCGCCTTCGCGGTGGCCGGCCTGGTCCCGGCGGCCCTTTCTCTCCCCCGAACCAGGCAGTTGGTCCTTTTGGCCGCTGGAGTGGCCTTTGTGGGTGGACTCTTCATCAAGACCGTTCTCCGAAACCCGAGCTGGATGAGCTCGTTCATCGTTCAACAAACCTTGCATGAAGAGCACCCCGAGTCCTGGAGGGCCATCCGTGCCCGGGCGCAGGGTTTGGAGCGAGTAGGGGAGATCGAGACTGCCCGGGAGGATTGGGATCTGGCCGTGAGGCTCGCCCCCATGAATTACACCCTCCTGGTACAGGCCGGGGATTTCCACTGCCGTCAGGGCCTCTGGGAGCGTTGTGAGGCCAATCTGAGGAAGGCCATCAGCCTTGGGCCCAACTTCCGAAACGCGTACCAACTCCTGTCGGGCCACATGATTCGCCGGGACTTCGGGAGGGAGGGGCATCGTATCGCCCTGGAGGGGTTGGCGAGAAGCCGGAACGACCAGGAGCTATGGGCATTGGTTTCCGAGAGCTACATCCTGAAAGGGGACCTACCCGCCGCCGCCCGAGCCCGGGAGGCGGCGATCGCGTTGGATCCCGACTCCGGATACCAGTGGGGGCGCCTGGCCGATATCCTGGAAGGACTCGGGCAGGAAGAGGGTGCGGCCAGGGCCCGGTCCATGGCGGACTCACTGCCTGGTGCTGGCCAGGGGGAGGGTCCCGCATGAAGCGCTGGGACTCCCCTCTCCGGAACGCGAGGGCCGCCGCTGTGTTCGCGGGTGCGCTCGCGGTTCTGACGTTCCTGAATTCCCTGGCCAACGGGTTTGCCTTCGACGACAAGCTCATCATCTCCGAGAACGAGGCCATCCAGTCCCTGGGCACGCTCCCCGGAGCTCTGGTGGCTCCGTATTGGCCCGGGGAGCACGGGCAGAGTCTCGCATTGTGGCGACCTGTGGCCACGGGACTTTATGGCCTGGAATGGTCACTCTGGGGTGGGTCCCCGGCGGGGTACCACCTCCTGAATGTGGCTCTCCACGGCGCCGTGACAGGGCTGGTGGTGGTCCTCCTGGCCGAATTCATCCCGGTTGCGGCGGCCTTTGCGGGAGGATTGGCCTTCGCGGTCCACCCCATTCATGTGGAAGCGATCTCCAACGTGGTGGGCCGGGCCGAGGTTCTCTCCGCCTTTTTCTTCCTCCTGGGCTGCATCCTGTTGGTGCAGGGTGGTATGCGGTTGGGGGCTGGGCGCCTGGTCTTGATCCTCGTCACATATGCCCTGGCTTTCCTCACGAAAGAGAGCGCGGTCACGTTCCTGGGAATCGTGTTTCTTCTGGATGGTGCCAGGGAGAACCTGACTCCCCGGGATCTCGGTGGGTACCTGCGGCGGCGATGGCCACTCTACTTGGGCCTGGTGGTGATTGCGGGAGCCATCCTCTACGCTCGTTTCCGGGTTCTCGGGAACGTGGCCCGGCCGTTCCCGCCCTTGGGGGCGGACATCCTGGAAGAGATCCCGAGGATCTGGACGGTCGCCGCCACCTGGCCCCACATCGTTCGGCTGTTCTTCTTCCCTCTGGATCTCGTGGTGGACTATGGACCGGCGGTGATCCCGATCTCCTTCGGATGGAATGCCGCGAACCTCGTGGGCGTCACCATCGTCCTCACCGTCCTCACCCTCTGCCTCGTCACCTGGCGAAAGGGACAACCCCTGAGCTCTTCGAACGTCAGCGGGAGGGCTCTGGGCTTCGGTGTCCTTTGGTTCGTGATCACCCTGTCGCCCACTTCGAATGTCTTCTTTCTCTCCGGGATCCTCCTCTCCGAGCGGACCCTCTATCTACCCTCGGTGGGGTTCGTGGCGGTTCTCGGGTGGGTGGTGCTCGAGCTTCATCGGACCCGGCCCAGACTCGTACCGGTTGTGTTCGTAGTGGCCCTCCTGCTGCTCGGGGCCAGGTCCTGGACCCGGACTCCGACCTGGGAGAGCGACTCGGAGGTGTTCAACACCCTCATCCAGGAGCACCCGGAATCCGGGCGTTCCCAGTGGGTTCTCGCAGACCTCAATTTCAGGGCCGGCCGGACCTCGGAGGCCCTCCGTGCCTACCGGATGGCCGTAGGACTCCTGGGAGGGCACTACTCTCTCATGGTCGAGATGGGCCGTGTCTTCATGAGTGAGGGGTATGATGACGCCGCGGAGCTCATCCTCACCTTCGCCTGGAGGGATCGCCCCGAATTCGGCGTGGCCCCGGGCCTCCTTGCGAACATCTACGACCGGCAGGGGCGCCACTTGGAGGCAGAGGAGGTCTCACGCCTTCGATTGGCGGAAGACTCAACGGATGCAGTTCAATACCATCTCCTGAGCCGGGCCCTCGAAGCCCAGGAGCGGTATTCCGAGGCCGCGGAGGCCCGAAGAGCATCGATTCGCCACGGGGAGGGGGATCACTGGGAGCAGTGGAGTTGGCTGGCCCGGCTCCAGATGGCCTCGGGGGACTCGGTTGGAGCCGAAGGATCGATGGACTCGGCACGGGCCAGAGCCCAAACCCAGGCCGAGTCCCGGCAGATCGACAGCCTCCTACAAACCATTCTCCCTGGCCCCCTGCCCGGGGACCGCCCGCCTGATTCTGCGAATAATTCGCAGAAGACGAGATTCGATTCCCGATCTGAGTCGCAGTAGTTTGTTAGGTAAACCTACCCAAACTCTTTTCTTGCATTGAGATATGGGTGTAATTTGCCTTCTTGGAACTAGTCTTGCCCATACGGCTGCTGGGACAACAATAGGGCCCGTTCGAGTAAATACTTCCAAGAGGAGAGACACAGATGCGGGACAAAAAGGGTTTCACCCTCATCGAGCTTCTGATCGTGGTTGTGATCATCGGAATCCTGGCGGCAATCGCCATTCCGAAGTTCTCCGCGACCCGGGAGAAGGCGTACTTCGCCGCCATGAAGTCGGATCTGAAGAACCTCGCTTCCCAGCAGGAGATCTACTACTCCGACTACTACACGTACACCTCCAACACGACCAATCTCGGGTTTGTTGATTCCGAGGGCGTCACCGTGGCCATCGGCGGAATCTCGACTTCCGGTTGGAACGCCACCGCCACCCACACCGCTCTGGGTACCTCTCTGGGATGCGCCATCTACTATGGTTCATCCACGGCGCCTGGATCCCCGACTGCGCCCAGCGCACCGGGTGAGGTCGCCTGTAAGACCACATAAGGTCTCTGCCTGAATCTTCAGGCAAAGCCCTGGAACGTGGGATTGGAGGGCGTGACCTGGGGCTCAATCCGGGTCGCGCCCTTCCCCGTCCGGAAGCAACGAGGCCGTCAAGGGAACCGAGAGAGGATTGACGCGATGACGAACCGAGGCCAAAGAGGGTTTACCCTCATCGAGCTCCTGATCGTAGTCGTGATCATCGGGATCCTGGCCTCCATCGCAATTCCGAAGTTCACTGCGGTGCGGGAGAAGGGCTTCAGGGCGGCGATGATGTCGGACTTGAGGAATCTC
The DNA here is from genome assembly GCA_039592115.1 of Gemmatimonadota bacterium. Taxonomy (GTDB): domain Bacteria; phylum Gemmatimonadota; class Gemmatimonadetes; order Longimicrobiales; family Gaopeijiaceae; genus JBDHCH01. The sequence continues at coordinate 23,677 of JBDHCH010000023.1, forward strand.
TCACAACTCCAGGAAGTCTATCACAACTCCTACTACACCTACGCCGGTACCCTCACCGCGGCGCAGGCCGTGGTTTCAGAAGGGGTGACCGTCACGATCAACGAGGCCACCGGAACCGGTTGGGCGGCGACGGCGACCCACCTGGGAGTTTCTTCCGAGCAGTGCGGGATCTACCACGGGAATGCGGCGGCCTCAGGGGGTAGCCCCGCGGTCGGCGTCGGGGTGGTGACCTGTACGTACTGATGTGGTGGCCCGGGTCAAACCGAGGGGTCTGTTCCCTCGGGCCAAACTCTCTCAAATTCCCTAGTCAGAACCTTCGCATCCGTCGATCCCGAACGACCCGGGATCGGCTCTGATTCCACCTGCCCCAGATTCCTGAGAATGCCGCCAGTCACCCCGTTGCGCCGCGAGCTACTGATCGCGTTCGGCGTCCTCTTCGCCGGCGGGATCTTCGTGGCGGCCATGGGCATGGCCTTCCTCCTTCCCCTCATCAGCTCCCCCGGTGAGGCGGTCGTCTACGTGCTCACCTTGCTTCTGGGGGACCTCCTGGTTGTCTTCCTCTTCGGTCGGATCCTGCTGGGGAAGGCTCTGCTCCAGCCCATGGATCGATTGGTGAAGGACGTCCAGACCATCGCCTCGGGATCGTATGAGCACCGAATCCAACCCCCAGCCGCTCGCGAGCTCCAATCGATGGCGGACAACGTGAACGCCATGGCGGAACGCTTGATCCAGGACCAGCGGTCCCTGGCAGCGAATGTCCGCTCTCTCGACAGGACCAACCGCGAATTGGTGGAGGCCCGGGCCCAGGTGATTCGGGCCGCGAGGATGGCTTCAACCGGGACCCTGGCCTCGGGGATCGCCCACGAGCTGGGGAACCCCCTCGGGGCGCTCATGGCGTACGTGGACGTTGCGAAGTCCAGGGCCAGAGCGGGGGAGGGGGAAACGGACCTTTTGGATTCCATACGGGAGGAGGCCGTACGGATCGACCGGATCATAAGGAGCCTCCTGGACTTCTCCCGCTCGGGGGAAGGGGAATCCGCCGAACAGGACATCACCCCTGTGGTGTTGAGAGTGAGGGACCTCCTGGAGGCTCAGGGGAGGCTGGACGGGGTCGTTGGGGAGTGGCACACCGACGCTGGCGTTCCGGCGGTGTACCTTGATGCGCAGAGGTTGGAGCAGGTCCTCCTTAACCTTCTCCTCAACTCACTGGACGTTCTGAAGGGAAGGAGCGACCCCTGGATCCGCGTGACCCTGGGTACAGAGGCGGGGCCGGCAGCGTTCTTCCCCAAGCGGAGGAGGGGGGATCCACCGGGGATCGACTACGCCCACCGGCGGAGGGTCCTCGCCAAGGAAGGGGGAAAACAAGTGAACCCCCTGGCGACAGCGGCCAGAGTAGTGGTACTTACGGTGGAGGATAATGGTCCTGGAATCCCCGCCGAGCACCTGGAGGAGATCTTCGATCCGTTCTTCACCACCAAGGAGCCCGGCAAGGGGACCGGACTCGGTCTGGCCCTCTCGGCCCAGCTTGTGGAAGGGATGGGGGGAGAGATCACGGCCGCGAACCGGACGGAAGGCGGAGCGGTCTTCAGCATCCGCCTCCCGGAGGGTGGACGGGTCGGGATCGACCCCGGGCCCTTCCTGGACGGTGCACCGGAACACATGGCAGAAGACGCCCAGACGGGAGAGATACGTTGAAGATCCTCGTGGTGGATGATGACCGCGGTCACCGGAAGTCCCTGAGCCTGATCCTGGGCGATGCCGGATACGAGGTGAGATCGGCAGAGGATGGAGAGGAGGGTCTCGAGAAGGCCCTCCTGGAACACCCCCAGATGATCCTGTGCGACGTTCGGATGCCGAAGAAGGACGGGATCACCTTTTTGAAGGAGTACAGGGAGGCCGGGGGAGAGGCCTTGGTCCTGGTCATGACCGCCTACGGCAGCATGGAGCTGGCAACGGAGGCCATGAAGGCGGGGGCGTACGATTATCTCCCGAAACCGTTCGGGGCAGACGAGGTTCTCCTGACCATCCGGAAGGCTGAGGAGCGAGAGGACCTGCGACGGGAGGTTGGGCGCCTGCGGTCGGAGGTCAGGGCGGACCGTCGATTCGGGGAGATCGTTGCGAGGTCTCCAGCCATGGTTCGAGCCCTCGAGGTGGCCGCCAAGGTAGCCCGTCACCCATCACCGGTTCTGATCTCAGGAGCGAGCGGCACTGGGAAGGAGTTGGTGGCGAGGTTGATCCACCGGGAGAGCGAGCGGGCGACGGCTCCCTTCGTACCCGTCAACTGCGGTGCGATCCCCGATACGCTCCTGGAGTCCGAGTTCTTCGGGTACGTGAGGGGGGCGTTCACCGGCGCGGACCGGGACCGAGGCGGACTCTTCGAAGCCGCCGATGACGGCACGCTCTTCCTCGACGAGGTGGGAGAGCTGCCCACCAACCTGCAGGTGAAACTGCTCCGAGCCCTGCAGGAAGGGGAGGTCCGGCGGCTGGGGGGCTCAGAGTCCAGGAAGGTGGATGTCCGGGTCATCGCCGCCACAAACCGGGACCTGGAAAGCCTGGTCCAACAGGGTGACTTCAGGGAAGATCTCTACTACCGGCTGGCGGTAGTCCCGATCCACCTTCCGCCTCTGTCTCGCAGAAGGGAGGAGATCCCGGATCTGGTCCGGCATTTTCTGATTCGGCACCAGGAGCGCCTGGGTGTTGGGGTCGAGACGGTGGCACCCGAGGCAATGGAAGCGCTCCTCACCTATCCCTGGCCAGGCAACATCCGGGAGCTGGAGAACCTCCTTGAACGGGTGGTGGTCCTGGCTGAGGGTCCGGAGATCAGGGCCGGGGATCTTCCGGAGGATATCCTCCATCCCGCGCCAGAACGGGCACCTCTCGAGTTTTCCGATGATGACCTCTCCGTGAAGCGGCATTCCGCGGAGCTCGAGCGGGTGTTGATTCAACGGGCCCTCGAGCGGACCGCCGGCAACAAGACGCAGGCCGCAGATCTGTTGGAGCTCAGCCCCAGGGCCCTTCGATACAAGATCAGGGACTACGGGCTGGAGTGAGAGCTCGGTTCCCTCCATCCGTCCCGGCCCCTGCTCAGGGGCCGGTTTTTTTTTGGCCGGGGCCGATCCTGCCATCCCCCGGCCCCAACGAGCAGAGAGATTCCTTCCATGAACTCTCCTCAGCCCACCATTCGAGCCTTTCCCCGCGGAGGATTCACCGTGCTGGAGTTGATGACGGTTATTGCGCTGCTGGGTTTGGTATTGGGGCAGGCTCTCCCCGCTGCCCGGAGTCTCCTCGACCGAATGGCTGTGGTGGGGGCCCGAGACGGAACGATCGGCGTGTTTCACCGCGCTCGAATGGAGGCGGTGGCACGGGGTGGGGCTCAGGTCGTTCTCTCTACCGACCCGGCCAGGGCGGAGATTCGTTCGGGGGGGGCGGTCCTCGGAGTGGTCGACCTGGAGGCGGACTACGGGGTGGAGCTGACTCTTTCCCGGAGCCGGGAACAGGCGGAGCTGTCCTTCGATGCCCTCGGGTTGGGGCGGATCTCCAGTCAAACACTCGTTCTCTCCAGGGGTGACGCGGAAGCTCGATTGGTGGTGTCCGCCTATGGGCGAGTGAGGAGACAGTGATGGGGTTGGTAGGGGGCCCTCGCCGGGACGGGTTCTCCCTAATCGAGCTGGTGATGGCCCTTGTCATCTTCCAGGTCGGGTTGCTCGGAGTGGTGGGAATGCTCCTCACCGCACAGCGGATCCTCACACGGGCGGAGCTCGTCCTCCGGGGCGCGACGGCCGCCAGGGCCGTGGGAGATTCCCTGTTGGCCGGAGGCACGAGAGGTAACGGCTATTCGGACCTGCCCTGGGGAACCGTCTCCTGGACGCAATTGGAGGATGGCGGTCTCAGGGTCGTGGCGACAGGAAGCAGTGCCTCGGACACGTTGGGTGTCCTCCGCCTCTGGCCTCCACTACCGGTGGACCGCGCGGGTCAGGACTCCGTAAGCGGTGGAACGGAGTCTCCTTGATCATCTCGAGGCGCTGGAGAGTCGGGAGAATGCAGGGAAGGATTGGGCATCCCGAGGGATTCACCCTGGTGGAGCTCCTGATGGTCGTGTTTCTCGCGGCCGTGGTGGTGCAGGGCGGTTGGGTGGCTTTCGGGACTTTTCGGAAGGCGGCTCGGAAAGCCGGAGAGGGAGCTCAGGGCCTGGAGACGGCCCGGACGGTGGGGTGGATTCTGGAGGAGGAGTTTTCCGGATCCGTCCCCCTGCGGGACTGGTGGTCGGAGGGACGTGAGTCCGTGTCTCTCAGGGCCTTCCGGGGCCTGGGTTTCGTGGAAGGTTCGGAGTCGACCGGAGAGGTGAGAGTGTGCTACCGGGGAGTCCGGAGTCCCAACGCGGAAAAAGACTCCGTGCTCCTCCTTGGCAGCAACGGGAGGTGGACGTCTCACGCTCTCGAAGGCCGAGCCAAGGGGGAACCGGGGTGCGGAGGGAGTGAGGGAACCTGGACCGAGTTCTGGCGGATCGAACCGGATTGGAGCGGCCAGGTGCTCGCCCGGGTGTTCGAGCGGGGGACCTATCACTTCTCGGCCGGGGCCCTCCGGTACCGCCGTGGATGGGGAGGGCGCCAGCCCCTGACCCCCTTGCGGGTCGCATCAGGGAAGTTCGATTCGGCATCCGAAACCCCTGAGGGCCTTCGCTGGAGCTTCCGCGAGCTCTTGCCGGGTGGGGGCATCGATCCGGTTCCCTGGGCGGGAGCGGTTCGGTGAGGGCCGGCCTACGGGCCTGGAGGGCAGGGGGGAGGGAGGGGTTCGCCCTCCCTCTGCTCCTGGTGCTCCTCCTGGCCCTGACCCTGCTGGGGGTCGGCACTCTCCTCCTGGCCCGGAGGGAGCTCATGGCCTCGAAGGCGTATCTCCACGCGGCTCGGTCGAGCCTCGCGGCACGAGGGGCGTTGGCCCGTGGCATCCTCGCCCCACCCGATCTCTCCGGCCCCCGGGCGCGGGATTCGGTCGTCAGCCTCGGCTTTGCCTGGATTGGCGACGGCCTGGGGCTGGGAGGGTCCCTCCGGTGGCTCGGGTCCGAGCTGATTTTCCTCCAGGGAGAGGGACGCAGTCGAGGGTGGCCGGGGACCCGAACTCAGGGCGCTGTGGCATGGAGCCTCGATCCGGTGACGAGGGTGGCCTCCTTCGGGGCCGGAGTAGAGGTGGATGGTGACTTTCGGGTCAGCCCCGGGGCGACCGTTTCCTCGGAGGATCCCGGGGCGATTCCGGAGGGATGGAGTCCGGAAGAATGCCTCGGATTCGGACGGGTGATCGACTCGATCTTCTCTGGAACGCCTCTTCCCCCGACCGGCACCCCCTCCCCTTCGGATTGGCCACTCTGGGGGTCGGGATCGGACCTTCCGGCCCTGGGGCTCCTCTCCGGAGAGGAGATCCTGGAGCGAGCCGGCGAGTCCGGTGCCTCCAGCCCACCGACTTTCGGAACCTCCTCTACCTCAGGGTGCCCGGGATCAGGCGATCCGATCCTCAGCGGTCACCGGGGAGATCTGGACATGAGCGGGGGGGCGTTTTGCGGGCTTCTGGCGGTGGAGGGCGACTTGACAGTGCATGGCGACGCCCTCGTCCAGGGCCTGATCCTGGTGGGCGGAAACCTCGAGCTGAGGGGAGCTGGCAGGGTGGAGGGGTTGGCCCGAGTGTCCGGGTCTCTCTGGGTGGATGAATCGGGAATTTTTCGCATTCTCGGGTGCCCGGCCCTTCGTGCCCTCTCGGGCATTCCGGCGCTGCGGAAACCCATTCTCTTGCCTGGAGGATCGGGGTTTCCCGTCCACTGAGCCCCAGCCCCAGAGCAATCTTTTCCACGGCCCGGAAAAGTTTGTTTCCGAAGTGGCCGAAAACCCCTGAAAAACGGCGGATTCATTGGGTTGGGGGATGGCATGGAACTGGTATCCCACTCCTCAAGAATTACTCTCTCGGGTAGGAGCCATGAAACGCCGAAACAGAGGGTTTACCCTCATTGAAGTCCTGGTCGTCATCGTCATCGGGTCCATTCTCATGAGCATGGCGGTGAAGGGCTTCGGAAACACCTCATCCAGAATGGCAGCCCGCCAGGCTCGAAATGTATTCAACGGGATGGCGGCCAGGGCCAGAGCCCACGCCATCGAGAGCGGATGGAACACCCTCCTCTACGCCAACACTGCCGGGGACAGCGCCTGGATCTGGGCCAACGGCAGAATCGTAGAGAACGTCCGCTTCTACGATGAAATGGGGATCGACCTCCAGGCGACCGCCACGACGGTGCGGATTTGCATGGGTCCGAGGGGATACGCGAACACCAACTGCAATTCCTTCAGCTCCCCGGTGAAGATGGCCTTTGTCCAGGGGGCCCAGTCGGAGACCATCGAGATTCTCCCACTGGGGCAGATCCGATGGTGACGAAACAAATGCTTCCGCGCGAAACTCAGGGGCCGGCCGGCCCCTCGACGGACAGGCCCAGGGCCGGGTTCACGATGGTTGAAGTCATTATCGCCATCGTGGTCCTCGCGTTCGGCCTGCTGGGCCTTGCCGGTACCACCGCCCTGGTGGTTCGACAGGTGAACCTGGCGGAAATCGCCACCGAGCGGTCTCTGGCTACCCAGTCCACCCTGGAACGAATCCAGGCGCTTCCCTACGACAGCATCCTGGACGGATCCGGCGCGGTGGGATCCTTCAAGGTCACCTGGACGGTGATGGCCCCGACCAACCAGTGGAAGGCATTGGAGCTCATCACCACCGGACCCGGGATGAGCATCTCCAGCAGTGGCTACCCCCTCCTGGTGAACACCGTCGCCGACACCATCACGCATAGGATCATCCGGCCATGACCATGTCAGAGAAGCGCGGCTTCACGCTGGTGGAGCTCCTGGTAGTGGTGGTCCTCGGGGGAATGATGGTCCTGTCCATCTATCAGGTTCTCGCCACCAACTCCCGGACCTACACGGTCAACAACGCCCAGATCCAGGGCCAGCAGGCCCTTCGAGCCGGGATGGACATCCTCTTCAGCGAGATCAGGGAAATCAGCACGGAGGAGGGTGACCTGGTGGGGATGGGCGCGGACTTCATCTCGGTCCGCGCCTCGGGCCGGCGTTCCAGGCGGGGGATTCCGTGGTGATCTTCGCGGACAACGATCCGGCGCTTAATAAGGACGATGCCTGGCTTACCAAGACCATCCAGACCGTAGACACCACCTCTGCCACCTGCCCCGACGGGAGCTGGGGCCAGACCTTCGGGATCTCCAACCTGGCCAGCACGGGGGATTCGGTGCGGCTGGGAGCACCCGTTCGGGCGTTCGACACGTACACCTATGGC
>JBDHCH010000024.1:0-29922 GCA_039592115.1 Gemmatimonadota bacterium
GTCACGCTCTTGATGAGCACGGAAGCGGTGACCGGGTCGATGGTGATCTCGGCCTCACCGAAGAAGGAAGCGACCTTCGCCTCTCCCACCCCAACCGACAGGTCGAGGGAGGATACGTCGAAGATGTAGCCAGCCGGGACCGTCAGGGTCACGGTGTACTCGCCAGCCCGAAGACCGGACACGGAGTAGCTACCGTCACCGCTGGTGGCGGCGTTCTTGTCGCCCTCGGGGCCAGTGATGACCAGAGAGGCTGCGGGAATGCCCTCACCATCGGCCACGACCTGGCCGGTGATGGAAGCAGTGCGGATGTAGCTACCGCTGAAGTCCACCGTCACCGCCTGTCCCTGCGTGGTGATGGCCGTGGTCTTCGAAGCAGTGCTAAACGAAACGTCGGACGGGACGTCGGCGATGGTCACCCCATAGCTACCAGCCTCGACGCCAGCGAACGTAAACCCGCCGCTTCCGTCGGTAGTGGCAGCCTGGGAGGTGGCCCCAACCAGCGTAACGCTTACGCCGGCCAAGCCCGCACCCTCGACAGACACCGTACCGGAAATCGTGCCGGTTACGGGTACGTCGGTGGTGCCACCGTCGTCATCGTCGCAGGCCGTCAGCGGCATCGCCACCAACGCGGCCATGAGAAGATACCGGAGATGCTTCATGGTGTGTTTCTCTCCAATGATGGAGTGGATGATGCCCGTTGGTCGTCGAACTCTCTCGAGCTTCGATGCTACCGACCCAGGCCGCAGCCAGGGGCCCCCGCAGGGGCACGGGAATACCGAGGAATGTTTTGGCAAGATTAGTGCCAGGATGCGGATATACGTAAGTGCAAAACTCGCAAGCACTTACGTGAATTCATCTGGCCTCGATTTCCCTCAAATTTCCGACGAAGCCTCAGAAATCTGATGGTTTCAGAGAAAAGCTCAGGAATTCGACTTTTACGCCCGATGTCAACCGGGGAGGTCCGGGTTCTTTCTGAGGAACTCCTCAGCCATATCAACGAACTCCGTCGACCCCAGGTAGAGGGGGGTCCGCTGGTGGAGGCTCGTGGGTTGAAGGTCCAGAATCTCCTCCTCCCCGTCCGATGCCCGCCCCCCGGCCTGCTCGCATACCTTCGCCAGGGGAGCGGCCTCGTAGAGGAGCCGGAGCTTGCCTTCCGGACTGGCCGTATCCCGGGGGTACATGAAGATCCCGCCCTTCATGAGGGTCCGGTGAAAATCAGCCACCAGCGAGCCGATGTACCTTGATCGAAAGGCCGGTAACTCCGTCTCGCCCATGCCCTTGAGGCACTTCACCATCTCCTGTTGCCCTCTCGACCATCGCTGGTAGTAGGCTTCATTCACGGAGTAGTAGCGCTGCGGCGGATCCGGAATCCGGATGTCCGGATGGCTGAGGAGGAACTCGCCAATGGATGGATCCAGGGTGAACCCGTAGACGCCGGCCCCACTGGTATAGACCATCATGGTGGAGGATCCGTACAGGACGTACCCGGCGGCAACCTGCTCACGCCCGGGTTGGAGGCAATCCTGAACGGATCCCCTCACACCCGGAGAGACCTTCCGCTGGATCGAGAAGATGGTCCCGATGGAGACATTGACGTCGATGTTGGAGGATCCGTCCAGGGGATCGATGAGAAGGACGTAGTCTCCGATGGGGAATTCCTCGGGAATGGGGATGACGTCCTTCTCCTCTTCGGAGACCATGCAACAGAGATTTCCGCCGTGGTCCATGGAGTTGTAGATGACGTCCTGGGCGAACTCGTCCAGCTTCTGGACCGTCTCTCCCTGGACGTTCACCGTGCCGGCGGCTCCCAGGATATCCACCAGCCCGGCCATGGCCACCTCTCTGTGGATGATCTTCGCGGCCAGCGCCAGGTCCACCAGGATGTTACTCAGCCTGCCTGTGGCTTCGGGGTACTTCCGCTCCTGCTCGATGATGTGGCGGTCAATGGTGACGACGGCGGCGTCGGCCATGGCTGATCCTCTCATGCGGGAGAAAGGTCAACGGCATCTGTGTTACCCGATGATCTTATATGATGCCCGCTGGCTCCAGGCAACCGGACCCCCGGGCGGGTCGCCAATAATGGGCCTCGGGGGGTGGGGGATGGGCTGCACCGTCGGCGGAGATCTACGCTAGGTCCCCCGCTCGATGCGGAGCGTCAACTCACCATCCTTCCGAGCCTTGATGGACACGACCCCGTTCCGGTCGGTCCTCAAGATCCGAACGCCCTCGGCCTCCAACCGCCGGACGACCTCGCGGTGGGGATGCCCGAAGCGGTTCCGTCTGCCGACGGAGATGACGGCCAGATCGGGCCCCACGCGCTCCAACAGCTCGGGGGATGTGGAGGTCCGACTCCCGTGGTGCCCTACCTTGAGGACCTGGACGCGAGAGGACAGGACACGGGGAAGGAGGTCTGCCTCAACGGCGGCCGGGGCGTCCCCGGTGAGCAGTGCTGCAAACGCCCCGTACCGGACCTCCAGGACCACAGAGACCCCATTGGCCCCTTCATCGGCCAGGAGTTCCGCGAGATCCAGGTCCGGTTCTGGAACGGACTCGTTCTCAACCCTCCGGGGCCACAGGACCCGGAGTGCGATCCCGTCCAGATCTAGGGAGTCACCTGCGGTGCCAACGGTCCAGGGGACTCCGTTCCCGCGGGCACCGTCCAACGCATCCAGAAACACCTCCGTTCCCACCGCCATCCCCGGATCCAGGACACCCCGGACAGGGAATTCCCTGAGTACGGCCCCGGCCCCTCCCACATGGTCCATGTCGGGGTGGGTAAGAACCAGCAGGTCGAGGTTCGTCACCCCTCTCCGTCGGAGGTAGGGAAGAACGATCCGAGCCCCCGCGTCGAAGCTCTCGGTCTTCGGCCCGGCATCCACCAGGATCCATCGTCCTTTGGGAGATCGAAGGAGGAGGGCATCACCCTGGCCGACGTCCAGGACCACCAGCTCCAGGACCCCCCTGCCGGCCAGGTCAGTGGCCACCGGCCAGAGCATCACACCGGACCAAGCCCCCACCAGCAGGAGGGCCCTGCGCCCGCCGAGGAAGGGGGCTGGCCGGACCCTGGCAAGGACCATGGCCGCCGCCACCCCGGCACACCCCGCCATCACGCCCGGCCGGGAGATCCACACCGAAGCGAAGGGAAGCGCACCGGCCCACTCCACGACCCCGGAGAACGCGGTGAGCGTCGCCTCCACCCCGAGGGCCAGGAATGCACCCAGGTGCGGATTCAGGATCGAAGCGAGAAGGCTGAGAAGAATCCCGGGGATCGCCAGCGCCACCAGCGGTGCCACCAGGAGCGTCAGGGGGATCCCCACGACCGATACCCTCCCGAAATGCCAGGCGACGATGGGAAGCGTGGCCACCGTGGCGGAGACCCCTGCAGCCACCCCCGAAGCAAGGAAGGGTGGAATCCTGGACCCCAGTCCTTCTGAAAGCCGTCGGGAGAGAGGTCGGGCCCACAACACGAGGCCGAGAGCGCCGGCGAAGGAGAGCTGGAATCCAGGCCTCAGGAGGGCGCCAGGGTCGGTGGCGAGGAACCAGAGGAAGGCCGACGCCAGGACCCCGAGGGGGGCTACAGCCCGGCCCCAGACGCGGCCGAGGGCCAACACGGTGAGGATGAGGGCGGCCCTGAGGGCGGCGTCGGGAAGACCGATGAAGAGCACGTACGCCCAGACTCCAACGCTCCCCAGAAGAAACCGGGTAGGATGAGGCAGACCCAACCACCCACCTGCGAGGAGAAGGAGGCCCGCAACCACCCCGACGTGGAAGCCGGAGATGGCCAGGAGGTGGGCCGTGCCCGCCCGGGCGAACGACTCCCGGAGGGCCGGCGGAAGCCTCTCCTTCCGGGCCAGTACGAGCGCCTCCACCAGGGCGCCTTGGTTCGGGAAGAGAGCGCCCAACCTGGACTGGACCCACCCGTTCCAACGCCTCACGTCCCACTGGTCCGAGTCGGGGTCCTCCAGGAAGGCGAGCTTCTCGGCCCGGAGATATCCTGCCCGGATGGGATCTCGGGCCTCCCCGCCCTGCCCGCGCCGCCAGCGCCCCTGGACCCGGACCGAGGACCCGGCGGCGATGCGGACAACACCATCCCCCTCCCGGTCATCCGGGACGTCCGCTTGCATGGCCCTGGCTGCTTGGCCTGAAAGGACGAACCTCAGCGGGAGGTGACACCCCTCCGTTTTGCCGGCTTCGGGGGCAATCTCTCCCCTTCCTCCAACGATCCGCCCCACCACCCGCCCTCTGATGTCCAGTGGGGCGTTCTCCCGGAGGTGGTACCGGCAGTCCCCGGCATGAGCATGATTCCAGTCGTATGTGAGGAGGCCCCCAGCTAGGAACGCGAGGACGAGGGGGGCGGAATGAATGGCGGGGCGTTCAGATGACCGACGGGGACGGAGGAGGAGCGTCAGGGAGAGGAGCGCCCACGGGAGCGGGACGCCGAGGTGGAGGAGCGTGGACCCGGCACCCGCGGCCAGGGCCAACCCCACCACCGGTGGAGCTCGTGCTATTCCAAGCACCTCATTCGGGTTTGGTTTCCTCCTCCCCCTCCTCCTCGCCAAAGGGAGCCGAGACGCCCGGCACCGCAGGGGGTTCGCTGGGCAGGGTCGCCGGTTCCTCCCATGGCCCGGGGTTCTCGGATCCAGGGTCGGCGGGATCGGGTGTTGGGTCAGCCTCCGGTCGGAGATCTTCTATGGAGACAGCCTCGACCTCCGAGTTGTCTGTTTCCGGATGGGATAGAGGACTTCCTGCCGCCACCTGGGGTACCTCGGGTACGAGATCCTGCGCGAAAAGGTCCTGCTGGTTCCGGTCGATCCACTTCTGCTCTTCTTCGGCCTCCCGGGCCAACCGTTCCCTCAGAATCCGCCGAACCCGGAGGTCCGAGTGCACCCCTGCGGCGAACATGACCAGCATCCCTACCATCAACCCGGAGAAGGCCACCAGCGTGACCGGAACCCGATACAGGGTCAACAGGCCGAGGTTCAGCGTCGCTCGGTGGTCCGCATTACCCGCGGCGAAGGCCGCGGCCAGGAGAACCACCAGAAGCACGAAGGCGAATCCCGTGATCCGGGTCATGGGCGCTCCAGGGTGAAGTCGTCGGCCAAAGATCCCACGAAGGTCGCTCCCGTCGTGCGGTTGAGAGATACGGACCGGTAGGTGCCTCTGAGGGTCTCAGCCCCAGGGAAGACCACCGCCTTGTGTCTCCTGGTCCGGCCCAACATGAACCCGGCCTCCTTTCCTTCCTTCTCCACCAGAACCTCTTCCACCCGTCCCACCTCGCCCTCGTTGATCTCCTTCTGGATCCTCCGGGTCACCTGGATGAGGGAGTCCAGCCGTGCTTTTCCCTCCGCCTCGGGGATGAATTCCTCTTCCGGTAGCCGTACCGCCGGTGTCCCGTCCCTTGGAGAATAGCGATACGTGAAGGCGTCGTCGAAACGAAGGTCCTCGCAGAGGGCGAGGGTGTCCTCGAACTCCGCCTCCGTCTCTCCGGGGAACGCCACGATGACGTCGGTGGAGAGGGCGATCCCTGGAACCCCTTCTCGGACCAGGTCCACCTTCGCACGAAACTCCTCCACTGTATGGCGTCGGAGCATTCGCTTCAACGTCCGGTCGTTCCCGGCCTGGAGCGGAAGGTGGAGCTGCTCGCAGACGGCTGCCTCCTGGGCCATGACCTCCACCATCTCAGGCACCACGTCGTTGGGGTGTGGAGACGTGAACCGGACCCGTCGGATCCCGTCCACCCGAGCCACATCGCGCAGGAGTCGGGGAAAGTCCCACTCTCCGTGCCGGTAGGAGTTCACAGTCTGCCCCAGGAGCGTGACTTCCGAGATCCCCTTCTCGGCCACGGACCGCACCTCGGCCAGCACCGCTTCCGGGGCCCGGTTCTTCTCCGGGCCTCTCACATACGGCACGATGCAGAACGTGCACCGATGGTCACACCCTCGCTGAATCGAGACCCACGCCGACACCTCGGAGCTACGCCGGACCTCCAGCCCTTCGTAGTTCTCCTCCGGGTCCAGGTCCAGGACTGCGAGGCTGGTACCACCTGCTCTCCTGACGGGTTGCAGCTGGACGAGCTCAGGGGACCCATGTCCCGAAGCGCTCCCGGGCGACAAAGGAAACGGGCTGGTCGGGAGGGGCGGGGTCAGCCCGTCCTCGAGGTCGGGGAATGCATCCTTCTCCAGCATCTCGAGGGCGGCCGGAAGGTTCCTGTACCCATCGGGGCCCATGACCAGGTCCACGTAGGGGGCCTTCCGGACCAGCTCCTGCCCCAGGCGCTGGGCCATGCATCCGGTCACGCCGATGACCAGGTCAGGGTTTTCGTCCTTGATCCCGTTGAGCTGGGCCACGCGCCCCAGCACCCGCTGTTCGGCGTGCTCCCGGATGGCACAGGTGTTCACGAGCACCACGTCGGCCTCCTCCGGGGCAGAGACGATCTCATACCCCTGGGCAGCGAGATGCCCGGACATCAGCTCTCCGTCGCTGATGTTCATCTGGCACCCGTAGGTCTCGACGTACGCTCTCTTCTTCAACCGCATAGGCAGTTAGGCGCCTGTCCGGGGAGTGGGGCGAGGCCCCGTAGTGGACGGGTCCCGTTCAATGACGTCGGAACCCGGGGACAAGTCAATATACAAATGGCCCCCGTCGCCCTGGAGGTGCCCGGAGTACAGAGCCTCCCCAAGACCCGTGGCGTTTTGGACCTCCACGCGGAGGTAGTCTTCCGTCAGGCCCCACCCTCCGGCCCCCTCCAGGACCACCGTGGCCGTGGCGCCGACCCTTGCGCTCCGATACGTCGTTCCCTTCTCCAGCCCCAACTCCCGAAGCTCCCTGCTCCGTTCCCCGGCTACCCGTTGGGGGACCGGGTCCGACAGATCCGCAGCCACCGTGCCATCTCTGGGGGAGAACGGAAACACGTGCAGGTAGGTGAAGGGAAGTTCCTCCACGAGGCTCACCGTCTGGTCGTGGTCCTGCCCCGTCTCTCCGGGAAATCCCGTGATGATGTCGGCGCCGAGGCCCAGCACCGGCACCCTCTCGGCGATCTCCAGGACCCGGTCCCGGTACTGGCTTCGAGTATGCCACCGGCGCATCCCCTGGAGCACGGCATCGGACCCGCTCTGGAGCGGCATGTGGAGATGGGGGGCCAATCGTCCCCCGGAGGTTGCCAGGAGATCGAGCAGGAGGCCGTCCACCTCGGTCGCCTCGACGCTCCCGAGGCGGAGGCGGACGTCGGGGAGCTCCTGCAGGAGGAACTCCACCAGGCGGGAAAGGGAGGTAGGGTCCTCGAGGTCTCGGCCGTAATGGCCGATGTGGATCCCCGTAATCACCAGCTCCGGATGACTCCGGGCCAGGAGCCGGGCCTCGGCCAGGACCTCCTGGGGCGTCCGGGATCGGCTGGCCCCCCTGGCCAACCGGGTGGCACAAAAGGAACACCTCCGGTCACATCCGTCCTGGACCTTGAGCCAGCCACGGGTTCCACCCTCCCGCCGGTTCAGCAACTCCCCTCCGACGGGTTCGTGGTCCAGTCGGTCCAGGGCCTTCCTGACCCCCAGCTGGACGAGCCCCTCCTCCCCCGTCCCCCTCTCGAGCCCCAGGACGGCCGTCCGGGCCACCTCCACCGGGTCATGCCCTTCCACGACTCCCACCACCCCGTCCATCTCCCGGTAGGCCTGGGGTTTAAGGGCCGAGGAACATCCGGCGGCCACCACCCGGATCTCCGGGTTCTCCCTCTGGATCCGGCGGATGAACCGGCGCGCGTCGGCGTCGGCCTGGTTGGTGACGGTGCACGTGTTCACGACACAGAGGTGTGCGGAGGAGGCCCCCTCGGCGGAAACCGCGCCCAGAGCCTCCAGCTCCTGCCGCATCCGTTCCGTGTCGTATTGGTTGGCTTTACACCCGAAAGTCCTGAACAGGACGCGGAAAGACTCCCCCTCCATCTGGCGGACAGGCCCCTTCCCTGTGATCCCTACCAGCCGGATACCCGGAAGGTCACCGACCCCCGCCAGAAATCCTCGGAAAGCGCAGCAGCCGTCCGGCGCCCGCGCTCCATGGCCAGGTCCACCCCGGCCAGGACGAACTGGTCGGCCTGGGTCAGGTTGAGGCCGAGCCCCCCGGTCAGGACCGTTTCCGTAGGTTGCTCGTCTCCGAAGAGGAAGGGCAGGTCCGAGCGCCTGGCCCCGAGGCGGATGGGAAGCGTGCGACCCCCGAACGAGGACGCCTCCCACTCCAGGCCTCCGCCGAGGCTCCACACCCCACCCGCCACCGTCCCAGGTTCCAGGCCGTCCTTCGTGGACGTCCAGTCGGCGAAGGACATGCCGAGGGTCATGGAGAGCCGCGGGGTGAGGACCCCGGAAGCCCCCAACCGATAGACGGTGGGAATGGCGTAGGATGCCCTCTCGCCCTTCGTGGCATCGGACGGCTCCGCGTCGAGATCTCCGGACCAGGTGATGCTCCCGCCGAAGCGGAGGATCGTGGAGGGATCCCACACGGCACCCACAGCCGCCGTCGGCCCGCTGTATTGCCACTTTCCGCCGTCCGTGAAGGCCACGATTTCCCGGCTCACCGCCGCCAGGGAATCGAAGGTCCTGATATAGGTGCGAGTGACGGATCCGGTGTGAAAACCGGCGCTCACAGCCACCGAGAGGGAGCGACCGACCCGCTGGGCCCATCCGAGCTTGAGGGCCGCGATTCCACCGTCGGACTTGAAGGTGTTGGTGACGGGGGTCGAGATCCCCGCGAGGACCTCGGTATCCTGCTCCTGGACCTTCCACCGCTGGTCCATGAAGCTCTCGAAGGTGAGGGTCACCATCCCGTTCCACGCACTCGCCGGGTAGGCGAGGCCGATCAGGGGGAAGCGCATCCCCTGGGAATCCAGGGACTCCCCGTCCAGGGATCCGGAGCCCCAGTGGGGCTGGAGAGTGAAGTTCACCGTGGGAATGAGAAGGCCCGTGGAAGAGGCCAGCTCCATGGGATTCAGGTTTCCACCCAGGAGGCCGACGCCCACACTCCCCAGAGCACGAGCCCGAGCATTCATGGGCTCCAGGGGGAGGCCGAGCCCACTGGTGCCGAGGATGGACTGGGCACTCACGGCCCCGGGGATCAGAAGAATCGCTCCCAGGAGCTTGGTGCCAACCAGGATCTGCCGCAGATTGGTCATCGGACCTCCACCCCTCCTCCGACGGTCAGGATGAGCCGAAGCTCCGGCCCGTCGGCTCCTCCCGGGCCGTGAAAGGACCCGAAGGGAAGAGAAAGCGGTTCAAGGGCCGAGAGGAGGGCCACCGTCCGGGGGATTTCCCCTCCGGACTCCGTCCCCCCTCGGATCAGGTCCACGACGAACGCTCCGATGGGGATCTCCACCCGCACGCCTCCCCCTTCCGCGAAGGATTCGGGAGGGAGGTTCACGCCGACCTGCCCCGAGAGCGGGGAGCCCAGGGGAGACTTGGGAAGGCGTTCGGGCTCCAGAACGGCCCGGACATCCACCCGTAGGGAGTCTGACGGCCGAAAAGCTGCCGGGGTTTCCGCCGTCTTCAGGAAGAGAGAAGCCGAGTTCAGCATCTCAGGCTCGAGGACCAGGGGGCACGAGACCACTGCGCAGAGCTCAGGGGGGCCATCCAGAGCCTCGGGGAAGTCCACGTCGAAGACGGTCCGCCAGGCAGGCACTCCTCCCACTCGTATGTCCGTGTCAGGCGCTTCCAGAACCGGTTGGTATACGAACGTCCGATAACGGGCCTGGACCAGGAGGTCCACGAGCGTGTCGGGGTTGGAGCTCGGACGAGTGGAGAGGAAGATCCGTACGATGTTCGCCTGGAGCCGAACGCCCTCTGTGAGGGCATCCAGGCGCATCCCCTGGGCGGCAGACGCCTCATCGGCCCAATGAGCGACTCCGGCGGAGTCCAGCTCAAAGACCACGGAGTCCGACTCGGCCGGGTCCCAGGTCGCGGTCCCAAGGGGGACCACCGGCCCCGCACCCTCCTCCTCCCAGGCTTGGAAGTCGGACACCGTATCCACGGCCACACCCCAGGCGGCGGAAGCATAGTGCCAGGGCTTCGTCATGGCCCCCACCGCGAGCTCCACCGGGCCATCCGAGACGCTGGCAACGGTGTCGAACTTCGCGACCAGCCTCCCGCCCACGAACACCAGGGAGCTGTCGGGCCGGGTGGTCCCCGTGGTGTCCCTGACGGCCACGGACTCAGGGAAGGGCCAGAGGCCGACGAGAGTCCGCGCCTCGAGCTCGCCCTCGTAGAGGTGGGCCAGGACGCCATAGGGAAGCTCCGAAGGGCTTCCGAACCCGCCGAAGACCCGCAGGTTGGATCCGAACTGCTCGAAGGGGAGGCTGAGTTCGACGCTGGTAGCCTCCACCGGAATCAAGTCGTTTCGCCCCGCTGTCGGGAGCTCCTCCTGGCACGCCAGGAGGGACCAGGTGATCAAGGCCAGAAGGCCGATTGGCGCCAATCGATTCAACCGCTTCGCCTATCCGTCATCTCGAGGTATCTCCAACCGGAAGGGGAGCGGCAGCAACTCTGCCAATGACCACTCCTTCCGACTTCCTCCGGCTTCTGCCACCACCGGAAGCTCCGGCGCGAACTCCGCCAGAACCGCCCGGCAAGCGCCACACGGGGGTACCGGATCCTCCCCGTCCGTCACGAGGACCAGACGCCTGAACTCCCGGTGGCCTCCAGAGAGGGCAGCCGCCAGGGCACTTCGTTCCGCACAGATGGTTAGACCCAGGGAGGCGTTCTCAACGTTGCACCCGGTATACCGCGTTCCGTCGGTAGCCTCCAGGACGGCCCCGACCCTGAACCTCGAATACGGAGCATACGCCCGTGCTTGGACCCCCTTCGCGAGCGCCAGAACCTCTTCAATACCCGCCATCGTCCGTCCAGATCCTGGGCACCCGCTGCGTCAAGTCCGTGAGCACCTCGTAGTTGATGGTTTCCGCCTGGGACGCCACGTCTTCGAGGGGAATCCGCGCCCCTTGGTCCTCGCCGAAGAACGTCACCACATCCCCGACCTGCACATCCTGAAGTCCGGTGATGTCCAGCACGGTGACGTCCATGGAGATCCGGCCGATGATGGGCACCCGCTTCCCCCCCACCAACGCATGCCCCCGGTTGCCCAGGAGTCTCGGGAGCCCGTCTCCGTAGCCGATGCCCGCGGTCGCCCATCGCTCGGAGCGCTGCGCCTCATGGGTGGCGCCGTACCCGACGGTGTCTCCCTCCCGAGCATCCCGGATGAGGGTGATCCGGGCTCTGAGGGAGGCCACTGGAGACGGCGAGGGGATCCCCTCCCCCGCCACCCCTCCATACAAGAAGATCCCCGGCCTCACCGCATCAGCGGCGAAGTCGGGCCGCCGAAGGGCCCCGGGGCTGTTGCAGGCATGCAGGATCGCCGCCGGAGGCATCGCGGGCAGTTTGGCGAGCACCTCCTGGAGGCGGGTCCATTGCGTTCCGGTGGCGTCCCCAGGGGCGTCCGCCGAGTGGAAGTGGGTGAAGCACCCGTCCCACCGCAGGGGATCCCCGAGAAGCGCTGCCACACGGGGGACCCACTCGTCCGCCTTGTTCCAGGGGAAGCCAGCCCGACCCATCCCCGTGTCCACCTCCAGGTGGAAGCCCCCTGGGCGGTTGGCCGATTCCGCTGCGCTCTTCAGCCGGGCCAGCGCATCGGGATCGGAGACACTCACAGAGAGCCCGGCCTCCACCGAAGTGGCGTAGGAGCCCGGGGGGAGGGGGCTCAAGACGAGGATCGGTTTGGTGACCCCCAGATTCCGGATTTCCAACCCCTCCTCCACAGCCGCCACCCCGTACCCCCAGGGCCCCATGGGCTCCAGCGCATCGATGGCCTGGCCGACCCCTAGACCATAGGCGTTGGCTTTGACCATGGGGAGGATCCTGACCTCCTCCCCCACGGCGCCGCGGATGCTCAGGAAATTCTGTTGAAACGCCCGGATGGAAACGTCCACCCAGGCCCGGGATCGCAAGTCCGTTGACATGGTGGTCGAAAGATGCGAAAAAAGGGGCGCACAGCAAGGGGCCGCACCACGGGGCCCGAGGGGAAAAACCCTCGTCTTTTCAAGCACTTTCTCATGGGATTCGGGATGACGAAGCCGGAGATGGACCCGTTGGAGGACTGGGCGAAGATCCAGGGGAAAGAGTCGGGAGTCCTGGACCGATCCCTGGCCCTGGTTTCCTTCCTCCGGAAACACTGTCCCTGGGACGCTGCCCAGACGTCGCAAACCCTCATCCCCCACCTCCTGGAGGAGAGCCACGAGGTGGTCGATGCCATCAGGGCGGGCGACCCGGATGGCCTGGAAGGGGAGCTGGGGGACCTCCTGCTGAACCTGTCGTTCCAGGTCATCGTTGGGGAAGAGAGCGGACACTTCTCCCGAGAATCGGTGACCAGTCGCCTGGAGGAGAAGATGAAGCGACGGCACCCCCATCTCTTCGGGCTGGGGGACCGCGAGGACTGGGAAGCCCTGAAGGTCAGGGAGCGGGGGGAGGACGCCCGGGTCCTGCACGGTCTGACCAACGGACTGGACCCCCTCCTGAGGGCCCACCGGATCCAGGAACGGGTGAGCGGAGTCGGTTTCGACTGGGAGGATACCAGGGGGGCTTGGGACAAGGTCTCGGAAGAGCTCGAGGAGGTCCGGGTGGCGCTGGCCGACGGGAAGGAAGAGGCTGTAGAGGAAGAGCTGGGAGACCTCCTATTCGCTGTGGTGAACCTCGTGCGCCTGGCGGGCGTGCATTCCGATACGGTCCTGGACCGGGCCAACCGGAAGTTCCAGGCCCGGTTCGAGGCCCTGGAGGATCTGGTGAGTGAGCGCGGGATCTCCCTCGCCGACGCGAGCCTCGAGGAACTGGACGCGCTTTGGGAGGAGCTGAAGCGGGGGGAGGGCTGAACCGGGCACTACCACGGGCGCCATGCCGAAGGTCGGCCGCCCTGACCACCCGCATGGCAGACCTTGCTTAGAACCCGGCCTCCTTGTCCACCAGGTTCAGAAGCGTCTCTCCTGCCAGGTACCTCCGGAAGTTTTCCAGGATGAGATCGACCTGGCGGCGCCAGAAGTGCCGGGTCACGGCCGAGACGTGGGGCGTGATCACGACGTTGGGCAAATCCCAGAGTGGGTGACCGTCCGGCAGAGGTTCCTCGGCGAAGACGTCCAACCCCGCCCCCCGGAGCCTCCCTTTGGTCAGCGCCTCGACGAGGGCGTCTTCGTCCACAAGGCGCCCTCGAGAGACGTTGATCAGCACCGCGTCAGGCTTCATCCGGGCCAGGGCGTCAGAATCGAGCGCCCCCCGGGTTTGGGGAGTCTCCGGCGCCGTGAGCACGAGGAAGTCGCTCGCCTCCAGGAGCCGGGAGAAGCCGTCGGAGCCATAGAGCGGCACCACACCGGCCGCTCTGCCTCCATCCGAATCGTCGACCGCCCGATCGGACCCTTGCCCGTAGAAAGCGTCTTCCTCGAAGCGAGTCCCCCGGACATTGATGGCATCCAGCCCCCGGTCGAAGGCCATTACCGTCGCACCCAGGGCCAGCACGCGCTTCGCCACCTCCCGCCCGATTCCTCCGTACCCGAAGATCCCGACGGTGGAGTGGGCGATTTCCCTCAGGGGCGTGTCCGCTGCGTAGAAGCTGGAATTGTCCCAACCGCCCCGGGCCTTCGCGGCCACGCCGAAATCCAACCCCCGGGAGAAGAAGAGGATCATCCCCAGAGCGGTGTCGGCCATTGGCGGCCCGTGAATCCCCTTCGAGTTCGTGAAGAGTACGGGGCTGGACAGCATCTCGGCGGTAAGGGAGCCCTTGACCCCGGCGGCCCCGGAGTGGACCCACTTCAGGCCCTTCCCTTCCCGGAGAAGAGCCGCCGGCACCCCATACCCCAGGTAGATCTCCGCCTCCCTGGCCGCTGCCACCAGGGCAGGATCGAGGTTCACCATACCGTCTCCGGAGCCGTCCGCCTCGGTCTCCATCACGTGAAGCTCCCAACCCTCCGGGAGCGCGGACCGAAGCTCGTCCGATACCCAGGCCGGCAAGGCCCAAGCCGGCCGGCGGTCGTTCAGGTCCAGGACGATCTTTCGCATCGCTCTACCCGGTTCTTGAACACTCTTCTGTGCGCAAAACTATGGATACAACCGATTGATGAGCCGGGGGAACGGGATGAGCTCCCGGATGTGCCGCCGTCCCGTGATCCACGCCACGGTTCGCTCCAACCCCAGCCCGAACCCCGAGTGAGGGAAGGTCCCGAACCGCCTGAGGTCCAGGTACCAGCCGTACGCTTCCTCCGGGAGTTTCTCCTCCTGGATCCTGGCCAGGAGCCGGTCCAGATCGTCCTCCCGCTGACTCCCCCCGATGATCTCACCGTACCCTTCCGGTGCCAGGAGATCGTCACAGAGGACGGTGTCCGGGTCCTCCGGGTTCTCCTTCATGTAGAAGGCCTTCACCTTCTTCGGATAGTTGAAGATGAAGACCGGGAGGTCGAAGCCCTCGCTGACCAGCGCTTCATCGGGCGCCCCGAGGTCCTCTCCCCACCCCACCTCACTCCCCTTCTCCTGGGCCACCGCGACGGCATCCGTGTAGCTCAAGCGCGGGAAGGGCGGCTTCACCCCCTCCAGCTTGGAGAGGTCTCGCTCCAGGTACTCGAGCTCGGGACGACACCGCTCCACGGCCCGCTGGACCATGGCGGTGACCAGCTCTTCCTGGAAGGTCATGTTCCCGTCGGAGTCCACGAAGGCCATCTCCGGCTCCAGCATCCAGAACTCCGTGAGGTGACGCCGGGTTTTCGACTTCTCTGCCCGGAAAGTGGGTCCGAAACAGAAGACGTTCCGAAAGGCGGGGCAGGCCGCTTCCGCGTACAGCTGCCCGGTCTGGGCCAGATAGGCGCTCTGCCCGAAGTAGTCGGTCTCGAAGAGGGTTCCGGCGTGTTCCCCGATCGCACCCGTCAGGATGGGCGTGTCGATGCGGACGAACCCCCGGTCGTACAGGAAATCGAGGGCCGCCTGCTCCACCTCGGCCCGCACCTGGAGCCCCGCGCGTTGCTGGGAGGACCGGAGCCAGAGGTGACGGTTGTCGAGGAGGAACTCCACCCCGTGCTCCTTCGGCTGGATCGGATACTCCGGGCTGGCGCCCAGGACCGTCAGGCTCGAGAGGCCCATCTCGAATCCGCCGGGGGAGCGGGCATCTTCACGGACGGTTCCTATGACCTCGACGGAGGACTCCTGGGAGAGGTTCACGCCGGCCTCCCAGACGACCTCAGGAAGCTCCTTCTTGACCAGCACGCATTGCACGTACCCGGTCCCGTCCCGGACCACGACGAAGGCTACCTTCCCGTGTACCCTGAGCTGGTCCACCCATCCGCAGACGGTGACCTCAGCCCCGACGTGCCGGCCCAGATCCTTTACTTCCACCATTTGACTGCCCTTGTGGTGTCTTTTTGCGGGACCCCGGAGAGGGGAAAGAAGCTTGGTGTCTCCCAGCCCGCGGGCGCTTCCTGCCGTCGGCCGTTGCGCTCTCCACCATGGCCTGCCGGCGGTCTCCCCCCTGGAAGCCCCGAAGGTTGCGGATTCATGGAGGGAGTGTCAATCGGCAGCGGCCGGGGAATGCTACCCGACTCCGAACAATCGGAGCTTCTCCTCGTGGCGGGCATAGAGTAGCTGCTTCACATGCTGGTTCGCCGGGGCGGTGAGATCCGGATCCACCGCCACCCTCTCCCGGGCCATGGCCTGGGCCTCCCGGAGGAGGCTCTCGTCCCTCGAGAGGTCGGCGAACCGAAGAATTGGATCCCGCCCGTGTTGCTGAGCGCCGAAGAGGTCGCCCTGCCCCCTGATTTGGAGGTCGGCCCGAGCAATCTCGAATCCGTCCGTGGTGGACTGGAAGATCTTCAACCGCTCCTGGGCCATCTCACCGGGCTGGGAGATGAGGATACAGCTACTCTGGTCCCCACCCCGGCCCACGCGGCCCCGGAGCTGATGGAGCTGGGAGAGGCCGAAGCGTTCGGCGTGTTCGATTACCATGACGGTGGCGTTGGCCACGTCGATCCCCACCTCGATGACCGTGGTAGCTACCAGAAGTTGGATATCCCCGGCCAGGAAGGACCGCATGATCCCTTCCTTGTCATCCCCGGAGAGCTGGCCGTGGAGGAGTCCGACGGTTCGGTGCGGAAACACCTCTCCCGAGAGGCGCTTGAACTCTTCCGTGGCGGATCGGACGTCCAGTTTCTCCGACTCGTCCACGAGAGGATAGACCACATAGGCCTGGCGCCCCGCTTCCATCTCCCGGTCGAGCAGAGCGTAGATCCCCTTCCTCTCCCTGGGTGTCCGCAGAGTGGTCTCCACCGGCTTTCGGCCCGGCGGGAGCTGGTCGACAATACTCAGATCCAGATCGCCATAGAGGGCCATGGCCAGTGAACGGGGGATCGGCGTGGCCGACATGACCAGGACGTCGGGGCGGGTCTGGTCTTCCGCCAGGACCAGCCGTTGCCGGACCCCGAACCGGTGCTGCTCGTCTACCACGACCAGCCCCAACCGCTTGAATTCCACCCCCTCCTGAATGAGGGCGTGGGTTCCCACGGCCACGCTCGCCGACCCATCCCTCAAGGCAGCCAAGGCTTCCCTCCGGGCCCCTGCGCTCAGCCGTCCCGTGACCAGATGGACCCGAATCCCGAGGGGAGCCAGCATTTCCCCCAGACGGTCGGCATGTTGTTCTGCCAGGATCTCCGTGGGTGCCATGAGGGCCGCTTGGTACCCGGTTTCCAGGGCGAGAAGCATTGCGAACAGGGCCACAACGGTCTTCCCTGAACCCACGTCCCCCTGCAGAAGGCGGTTCATCCGGCGGGGGGAGGTCATGTCCCCGTAGATCTCGCGCAGAACCCGGGCCTGGGCCTCGGTCAACTTGAAGGAAAGCGCTTCGTGGAGTGGGCGGATCAGCTCGTTGGATCTGGTGAAGGCGATCCCGGGCTGGGCCTCCGTCTGCTGGTGTCGAACCTGGGCCTGGACCAGCTGGAGGAAGAAGAGCTCGTCGAAGGCCAGGCGTCGGCGCCCCCCCTCGACCTCCCCGAGTGCGTCAGGGGAATGGAGGATCTGAAGGGCTCGTGAGACCGAGACCACCCCGATTCTCTTTCTCTCCCCCTCCGGAAGGAATTCCTCTCCTTCCGCTTCCTCCAGCAACCACTCCAGGTTCCTGGAAAACACCCGGCGAAGCACCCACTGGGGGATGTCCTCGCTGGCGGGATACGAGACGAAGATCGTTCCCACCCGATCCCCCCGCCCGTCGTCTTCCTCCCCTTCCCGACCGAGGAGAGTGAACTCCCGCGGCTGCAGCTGCCGCCCGTGGAAGAACTTCACAGGTCCGGTAACCAGGAGGAGATCGCCCTTCCGCACCCGACGGTCCAGCCAGGGTTGGCCTGGCCAGGCGCAGGTGATCATCCCGGTTTCGTCCTCGAGGACCGCCTGGAAGATCCGAAAGCCGGATCGGGTCGGGATGATCCCCTTGCTCCGGATCCGGCCGACAGCGGTGGCATCCATCCCGACGTCCAGGCTCGAGATGGGACTCACCGTGGAAGCATCGTCGTACCGACGAGGCACGTGGTACAGGAGATCCCGAGCCATGACGATGCCCATCCGTCCAAAGGCCTCGGCCCGCTTGGGGCCGACGCCCTTCAAGAACTGGATGGGCTTGTTCAACTGGGAGAAATCCACGCTACGCCTCATCCTATTCAACAACGTCCGCGGGACCGGGGGATTGGCTCCGGTCCCGTCGGGAGCAACCATGCCCCCTTGGTCAGGCAGTCCCTATCCCTCCTGGAATACGCCCTCGATGAACGTCTCCGGATCGAACAACTCCATGTCCTCCAGGTCCTCACCGGTGCCCACCAGCTTCACCGGGAGTCCGAACTCCTCCTGCAAGCTTACGACGATCCCCCCTCGAGCCGAGGAGTCCAGCTTCGCCAGGATGATCCCGGAGAGGGGAACCGCCTTGGAGAAGGCCTCGACTTGGGCTTTCGCATTTTGGCCGACGGTGGCGTCCAGGACGATCAGGGTCTCGTGGGGAGCCCCATCGAGCTTCTTCTGGATGACCCGCTCCACTTTTTGAAGCTCCTCCATGAGGTTCCGGTGCGTGTGGAGACGGCCGGCGGTATCCACCAGAAGGACGTCGATATTCCTGGAAAGGGCCGCCTCGATGGCGTCGAACGCCACAGCCGCAGGGTCCCCACCTTTCTGGCCACCCACGAACTCCGCCCCCACCCGGCCGGCCCAGATCTTCAGCTGCTCCACGGCACCCGCCCGGAAGGTGTCCGCCGCAGCCACCGAAACGCTCCTCCCCTCACTCCTCAGCCGGTGGGCCAGCTTGGCGATGGAGGTTGTCTTTCCAACCCCGTTCACCCCGCAGATGAGATATACGGTGGGCCCCGTGTCCGCCGCCTGGAGGTACGCATCTGCGGCTGGTCGAAGGATCTCGCCGAGCTCGGCTTTCAGGGCACCCCGAAGCCCTTCGGATCCACGGACCTTCCCGGTCCGGGCAAGATCCTCCACCCGATCCACCAGTCTGAGCGTGGCCGGAACACCGAAATCGGCGCCCAGAAGTCGTTCCTCGAGGGATTCCAGGGTGTCGTTGTCCATCCCACCCACAGCAACCCGGACGTCGGTGAGGGCCAGCTTCACGACCTTGTTCCAGAGGGACTTCTTCTTCTCGGTCCTGGTTCGAAAGAGACGTGCCATGGGTTGACTGGTTCAGCAGAGATTCCGGAAAGAGTGATCCGCTCGGGTACCGCCCCGGAGCGCGGCGGAATCATACGCCATCGGCTCGAGGACACACAGCACCGGCGTGAAAAAAGGGGCCCGCACCCGGCGCGCCCCTTCAGGGTCATCGAAAGGCACCCCGCGGTCAATCCCCTCCGGCGGGCTCGTCGATGGCGGGGGAATCGGCGTCGGGAGCCTCGGCCAGCACGGCAATGGGAGGTCCTGGCAGGGCCTCCAGCATCCGCAAGCGCTGCCTGGACTCCACCGCCCACTTCCCCCAGGAGTCCGAGGGAATGGGATCCCCCGGAGGCAACCTGACCCGGAGGGGATTCAGGGCGCTTCCGTCGCGCCTTCGCATTTCGTAGTGGACGTGTGGCCCCGTCGCACCACCGGTCTGCCCCACTCGTCCGATGGTCTGACTCTGCTTCACCCTGGTGCCCGGACGGACTCCCGGCGCGAACCGGCTCATGTGGCCGTACCGGGTGACCCATCCGTTGGGGTGCTGGATTTCCACCAGATTCCCAAGCTCACCCTTCCAATCGGCATAGATCACCACACCGTCTCCGGTGGCCATGATGGGGGTCCCGGTGTTGGCGGCGTAGTCCACGCCCCGGTGGGGCCTTCGGATGTTGTGGATGGGGTGGAGTCGGGAGTTGGAGTACACCGACGAGATCCGGCCCAACTCGAGGGGCTTGGTGAGGAAGGCCCTCCGCACCGACCGGCCCAGCTCGTCGTAGAACGTGCCGTCTCCATCGTCGTTGGGATCGAACCAGATGGCCAGATAGGGCGTGCCCCCGTTCACGAACTCGGCTGCGATGATGTGCCCGTCCCGCATGCTCCCGTCCGGGCGGACCTCCCGCTCCAAGACGATGCGATAGGTATCTCCGCTCCTCACCTGGCGGGAGAAGTCCACCTGCCACTGAAAGACCTCGTCCATCATGGACACCACCCAGTCCCGGTTGGGAGCGACGAGATGGGCGAGGCCGGCATTAGAGACAAGGGAGTTGTTGAGGTTGTCCTGGATCACACCCGAGACGAAAACCGTGTCGATCCGGATGGGTGTGTGCTCCAGGGTGGAAAACCAGCCGGGTCCGTCCCGGTGGAGCCGGACGGTCTCGTCCTTGCCGAGGTTCACATCGATGCCCCGGAGTACCTCGGCCTCCCTGAACCATCGGAGAGTGATGAGGGTCCCGTCCCTCATCCTCCTGGGATTCGCCTGCTCGCGAAAAGCCAGGAGGAGAGCGTTCTGATCGGACCACCCCACCGACGCAGCCTGGAGGACTTCCCCGAACGTCTGCCCAGCCCCGAGGCGCACCGCCTGCACGCGCTCTGCCGGAGGCGCCTGGACGGGGGCCAGGAGGCCCACCTCGGGGGGGCTGCCGGCCACCTGGCTGCCGATCACGAAGGCCAGGCCCAGCGCCCCTGCGAGACCCAGGAGGGTCCAAGGGGATTGGAGTGGTGTCCGGTTCATGGAGTCCTCAGTCCATCTGCCTTCGGATGAAAGTCGGAATGTCCAGCTCCCTGATCTGTTCGGTGGTCACGACCCGCTCCGGAAACCGCTGTAGCGGCAACTCCGCCGGTTCCGAGCCCCCTCCCCCTACGGCTACCGCCCGACGACGCACAGGAGGTGCCTGTTGGGCCGGTTGGGGCGGCACCTGCTGCCGGGGCTGTGGAGTTCGGGTGAACTCGGGTCGGATGACGTTCTGCTCCTCCTCATCCGTACGATCGAAGCCGGTGGCGATAACTGTGACCCGAATCTTCCCTTCCAGCGAAGGATCGTGCACTGCTCCGAAGATGATCTCGGCATCGTCTCCAGCTTCCTCCTGGATAATGCTAGAGATCTGGGATACTTCGTCAATGGCCAGGTCCATCCCACCGGTGATGTTGATGAGGACGCCTTTGGCCCCCGCAATAGAAACGTCGTCCAGGAGGGGCGAGGAAATGGCTTCCTGAGCCGCCTCGACCGCCCTGTCATCCCCCTCCCCGAACCCGGAGCCCATGAGGGCAGGTCCGCGGCAACCCATGATCGTGCGCACATCGGCGAAGTCCACGTTGACCTCGCCACTCACTCTGATGAGGTCGCTGATCCCCTGGGTTGCATGTAGGAGAACCTCGTCCGCCTTCTTCAAGGCTTCCCGGAAGGAAGTCCCCTTCCCGACCACGGATAGCAATCGATCGTTGGGCACCACGATCATGGTGTCCACGGTCCTCCGGAGCTCGGCTAGCCCCTGCTCCGCCTGGCGCATGCGCTTTTTCCCCTCGAAGGAAAAGGGCCGGGTCACGACGCCGATGGTCAGGGCCCCCAGCTCCCGCGCAATTTCCCCGATGATGGGTGCGGCGCCGGTGCCGGTTCCGCCCCCCATACCAGCCGTGATGAAGACCAGGTCGGATCCGTCCAGGGCCTTTCGAACCTCATCCTGGCTCTCGTGGAGCGCCTGCCTACCGATTTCCGGACGGGCGCCAGCGCCGAGGCCTCGGGTGAGCTTCTTCCCCAGCTGGATCGTGACCTGGGAGCGAGAGCTCTTCAGCACCTGGGCATCGGTGTTGGCGGAGATGAACTCCACACCCTCCAGGTCCTCATCGATCATGCGGTTCACCGCATTCCCACCGGCCCCCCCGACGCCGATGACTCTCATCCGGGCGCTGCGGACTGGGGTTTCCTCGAACTCGAAGATCATCGTTCCTACCTCCGGGACTTGGTGTGAGCAGACACCAGTTTGTGTGAAAAAAGACGAGGTCCTCTACCGAGGGCCCGGGGCCCAATCCCCGTGGCCATCAGAAAAACTCCTTGAGCCATGCCAGGATCTTGGTCACGATTCCCGACGTGAAGGTCGACGCGCCTTCACCCGTTTCCATGAAGCGATCGGCCCCGTACAGGGCCAACCCGGCCACCGTGGCGAACCGGGGGAGAGCAACGGAGTCGGCCAATCCTGTGAGTCCGTCTCCGGGAATCCCGGCTCGTACCGGGGCGGCAAATACCTGCTGAGCGAGCTCCACGATCCCATGAATGGCAGTCGTCCCACCCGTGAGGACGATTCCGGCGCCCAGCTTATCCAGTAGATCGTTCCGCTCCAGCTCTTCCTGGACCAAGCCGAACATCTCGTCGAGCCGTTGTTCGACGATGTGAGCGATCAGCTCCCGAGCGACGTGCCGGCGCTGGCCCGGACTGGGGCCGGGAAGCTCCACGGTCTCCTGGGGGTCCACCATCTGCGCGAAGGCCGCGCCGTACTGCTCCTTCGCTCTCTGGGCCTCGGCGAACGGGATCGAGAGGCCCTTGACCAGATCGTTGGTCACCGTGAGACCCCCGAAGGGAAGGATCCCGACATGACGGATCTTCCCTTCGTGGTAAACGGCCACGTCGGTGGTGCCTCCCCCCATCTCCACCATGGCCACACCCACTTCCTTCTCGTCCTCGGTGAGGACCGATCTGGCCGAAGCGAGGGGCTGGAGGACGAGTTCCTGGACCCTGAAGCCTGCCCTGGAGACCGCTTTTCGGATGTTCGTCGTGGTCGCGGAAGCCGAAGTCACGAGATAGACCTCCGCCTCCAATCGGGTTCCTGCCATCCCCAGGGGGTCCTTGATCCCCCCCTGATGATCCACCATGTACTCCTGGGGAATCGCGTGGAGGAGCTCCCGGTCAGGGGGCAGGGCAACGGCCCTCGCAACCTCATGGACCCGGTTCACATCTTGAGCCGCGACTTCCTCGCCTCCCACCGCCACCACCCCGGTAGAAGAGGACGCCCGGATGTGATCACCGGCGATCCCGGCGAACACCCGGTCCACGGTGGCCCCGGCCATGAGTTCGGCCTCCTTCATGGCTCGCTGGACCGATTCCGTGGTCTCCTCGATATGTGTCACCACCTCCCGGCGCATCCCCGAAGTCCGAGCCTGCCCCACACCGAGCACTTTCAGCCCGGGGTGACGCAGAGAGTCTCCGGAGATTTCCCCGATTACGGCACAGGTCTTCGTGGTCCCGATGTCCAGAGCTGCGATGAGGTTTGCGCGCATGATCAGTTCCCCTCGGCCCGGTTCAGCCGGACTACCACCTGGTCGTCGTATCGAAGGTCCAACCCGGCAACCAGTGCACCTTCGAAACGGGTCATGGCATCGCCCAGGACTCGGAGTCCCTCCTGAACCCGGTCCTCGGGGAGGTTGGGACGGAACCGGAGGGTCACGGGAAGATCCCAGACCTCCCCCTGTGGATCCCTTCGCCAGAACTGGGCCCAGAGCTCGCCTCGGGAATCCAGGCGCAGCTCGGATATCCGGGCCAGGAGCTCCGGATGGCCCTGTCCCAACCGGGCGAGCTCCTCTGCGAGGAGGCGCCGTTCGGCGGTGGAGAGGTCGTGGGCCGCTCCATTATGGCTCCCGGTAATGATGGGGAGGTCGAGACCGTGCTCCGAAGGATCGATGGGAAGGAACCGACCCGCTGCGTCCACCGGTTCCAGCGCTGGGTTCGGGACCAGGGCCACAGGGGCCTCCTCAACCACCTTGAGGATCAGAGTCCTCGGGAACCGCCGCCTGGCCCAGCAATCCTCCACCAGGGGGTGGGCGCGAACCCGTTCTTCCAGGGGATCCAGATCGTCCCAGGTGCTGGCCAGTGGCGAGATGGCCAGGGCCTTTGCCGCCTCCACCGCGCTGAGGAACCGGTTTCCCTCCAATCGGATCTCCGTGATCCGGAAGGCCTCCACCCGAGCGAGGGCTTCCGGGATTCGGGCCAGAGCCCCCGCCAAGGCCACCACGAAGCCGAGAACCAGTACGAACGCGAACCAGCGCCTCATTGCGGCTCCTCCCCGTCGTCCCAGCCGGGACCCCGAAGAGCGGCCAGGAGATCACCAGCGAGGAACTCGATGGATCCTGCGCCCAGCGTGATGCACACGTCCCCGGGAAGGAGGGTGGAGAGAAGGGCCTGCGGGAACTCGGACAACTCCGGGTGGAAGAACACGTGCTCGGCACCGGCATCCAGGGTCGCCTGGGCGATGACAACTCCTGATACGCCCGGAATGGGTTCCTCCCTCGCGGGATAGACCTCGGAAACCCACACCTCGTCTGCCGCCGCCAAGGCGGTCCCGAAGGCCGCGGCGAAGTCCCGGGTCCGGCTGAAGAGGTGGGGCTGGAAGACCGCCACGATCCTGCGTCCGGGGAACCACGTCCGGGCTGCGGCCAGGGTCGCTTGGATCTCAGTGGGGTGATGGGCATAGTCGTCCACCACCGTGATCTCCTGCTCCACGCCCATGATCTGGAACCGTCGCCCCACCCCCGCAAAGCTTCGGAATCCCTCCCGCACCTGGTCCCACTCGACGCCCAACAACCGGGCGGCAGCCGCAGCCCCCAGTGCGTTCCTGACATTGTGCACACCGGGGATCCCGATGGAGAAGTCGCCCTTCGCTTCGCCCCTCTCGACGATCTGGAATCGGGTCTCCCCCTCCCCCTCCCAGACATCCACCCCCCGAAGCTGCGACCCCGGGTTCAATCCGTACGTGGCGGCCTTCGCGCCCAGCGACGGGAGGAGGGACGACGCGCCGTGATCGTCACCACAGACGGCCACGTGTCCATCTTCAGAAACCCCCTCGAGGAAGGTCCGGAACGCTTCCCGGACGCCGTCGAGGTCCCCGAATATGTCCAGATGGTCGGCCTCGAGGTTGGTCACCACTGCCACCTGAGGGCGAAGGTGGTGGAAGGAGCGGTCGTATTCGTCCGCCTCCACGACGAAGAGCTCGGCACCCCCGAAGCGAAGGTTGGACGCCCAGGAGTTCACCCGCCCCCCTACCAAGCCGGTAGGATCCATTCCTGCCGATGCGAATATCTCCGTTGCCAGCGCCGTGGTCGTGGTCTTCCCATGGGTCCCCGCAACAGCCACCGTCCGCCCCTGGGCCACCCACTCTCCAAGAAGCTCGGCCCGCTTCATGACCGGGATCCCCAGGTCGTGAGCATGGAGGATCTCGGGATGGTCATCCGGAACGGCCGGCGTGACCACGAGGGCCGCGGCGTCATCCACATGGCGGGGATCGTGCCCCTGGAAGACAACGCCCCCGAAAGAGGCGAGGGCTCGGGCCGCGGGATCCGCCTGGGAATCGCAACCGGTGACTTCCCTCCCGCTCCGAAGGAGGAGCTCGGCCAGGGCGATCATCCCTGCTCCGGCCACACCCATGAAGTGGACCGGGCCCGGGTTGGCGGCGAGGCGGTCGAGAAGTCTCATGCCTCTCCCCTCCGTCCGGCGGGCAGCAAGCTCGCCAGGGCTTCGGCGATCTCCCGAGTGGCTTCGGGCCGGCTTCGATCCCGCGCAGCCGTGCCCATGGCCTCCAACTTCCCCGGTTCGGAGAACAGGCTGCGTAGGGCCTCCCAGAGTCTCGCGGCGGTCAGCTGGTCCTGCGGGAGGTGGATCGCCGCCCCGGCCCGCGCGAGGCTCTCTGCGTTTCTCGCCTGGTGGTCTTCGGCGGCGGTCGGAAGGGGAATCAAAATCGCTGGAACGGCCCAGGCGAGGAGCTCGGATGTGGTCATGGCCCCGGCCCGGCTTACTGCGACCGTGGCGGCATCCAGGGCAGCGGGCATCTCGTGGATATACCCGAGCACCCTGAGCCAGCGGGGATTCCCCAGGTCTTCCAACTCCTTCGCGATTTCATCCAGGTGGGCGGGTCCGGTGGCCCATAGAATCTGGACATCGGCCGGAAGCTGTTCCGCACCCGATGCAAGCTCGCGAATCAGCCCGACGACCGCCCGATTCAACGCTTCGCTCCCCTGACTGCCACCCACAACCAGCACGACTCGAGCGTTTGGATCGAGTCCGAATTGGGCTCGGGCCTCCGGTGGGTTCTTTCGTGCGGGGACTTGGATGGGGTTCCCGGAGATCCGCGCACGTGCCCTGGCCCGACTCGGAAGACGGCCCAACGCCTCCGGGAAGGCAAGATGGATCTGCCTGGACCAACGGCTGAGGATCCGAGTGGTCACGCCGGGTACTGCGTTCTGCTCCTGGAGGGCCAGGGGGATGCCCATCAAACCGGCTATGAAGCCGGCCGGACCTCCGGCATACCCCCCGGTCACCACCACCAGACTGGGCCTGAGCCGAAGGAAAGCCTCACCGGTGCGGAAGAGCGCCCGGAACAGGTCCACCACGACCCCCAGATTCTCCAGGACCACACCTCTCCGGAGCCCTCTCACGGGAAGAAGGAGGTATTCCAAACTCCTCTCAGGAAGAATCAGAGCCTCCAGTCCACCCTGAGCCCCCAGGAAGAAGGGCCGGACTTCCGGATGCAGGCTCTGGAACCCCCTCGCCAGGGCCAACGCAGGATACAGGTGTCCCCCCGTCCCACCACCTGAGAAGACCGCGACGGGGGCCCCTGCCCCGAAAACCCGGCGGCGGGCCGGTACGGAACCAACGCGGTCCGGTGGCCCGCTCCGGGAGGTCCGGGCCTCTCCCCCGCTAAACACGGGACGCTCCCTTCGTCCCCTCGGCCCGGGCCACAGCCATCAGAATCCCGACCGAGGCCAAGGTCACCAGCAGGTTGGACCTACCGTAGGAGATCAGAGGAAGGGCGAGGCCGGTGGCCGGGACCAACCCCAACCCCACACTCATATGGAGCACAGCGTGAAGGGCGATGAGGCTGGTGAAGCCCACGGCCAGAAGCTCTCCGAAGAGATCCTGGGCCCGGCGGGCAATCCGGAATCCCACCAGAATCAGGGTGAGGTAGAGGCTAACGATGAACAGGACCCCCATGAGCCCCCATTCCTCGCCGATCATCGCAAAGATGAAGTCGTTATGGGGCTCCGGGAGAAACCCGTACTTTTGCCGGCCCTCACCGAACCCCACGCCTGTCAAGCCTCCGGACCCGATGGCTACCAGGGACTGGGTGACCTGGTACCCGGCACCGTCGGGGTCCGCCCCGGGGTTCAGGAAGGCGAGAACCCGTTGCAGCCTGAACCCCGCCCCGAGCTGGATCCAAAGGAACGGGAGGAGCAGGAGGCCCACGAAGAGGAAGTGCCCGATCCGGCCACCGGCGACGAACACCACCATTCCCACGAGCAGTCCGATGAGGCAGGCCGTGGAGAAGTCCGGCTCGGCCGCGATGGGAAGCAGGACCGCCCCCCAGATGACGAGGAAGGGGAGAAGACCCTTCTTCAGGCTCCGAAACTGGGGCTGCTTCTTCACTGCGAGGGCCGAGGTCCAGATGACCAGGGCCATCTTGGCCAGATCGGACGGTTGGATCGTGACCCCCACCTGGAGCCACCGCCGGGCTCCATTGATCCGAGGGGCGATGCCCTCCGTGCCCGGGATGATGAGGATCATGAGGAGGATCCAGGTCAGCCCGAGCAGGGGCCACGCCAGAGGCTGCCACCACCGGTACGGGACTCGGGAAACCACCACCATGGCCCCGAGCCCCAGCGCGCCCCCCATGGCCTGCCTGAGGACGTAGTAGTAGTCCGGCACCCCGGCTCGGAGGGCCAGAACCTGTGAGGCGCTGTACAGGGTGACCAGTCCGAAAGCGAACAGCAGGAGGGTGACCCCCATGAGCACGGCAGGCTCCCAGCCCCGCCCCAGGCCCGTCTCGGGGAGAGTTGTCGGCCCTGCCGGAGCCACATTGAGGGATCGGCGCGCCATACTAGCCTTCCCCCTTTGCCAGGGCAGCAAACCGACGACCCCGGGCCTCGTAGCTCTCGAACATGTCGAAGGACGAACAGGCAGGAGAGAGAAGGAGGATGTCTCCCTCCCGGCCAAGCTCCAACCCGACGTCCACCGCCTCCTCGAAGGGACCGTCCACCACATGAAGGTTTGGGAGCCCCTCCAGGGCACTCGCCATCCGTCCCCTTGCCTCCCCGTAGAGCACCAGGCCCCGAACGCCCTCGTGGACCGCCTCCCGCAGGGGCTCCAGGGTCTCCCCCTTGTCCTTGCCGCCGAGAAGGAGGACCAGAGGCCCCTCGAGGCTTTCGAGGGCTCCCACCGTCGCCGCCACGTTGGTGGCTTTCGAGTCGTTCACCCAGCTGAGGCCGCGGGCCGTTCCGACCGGCTCGAGACGGTGGGGAAGGGGCTGGAAAGTCCTGAGCCCCGTGCCCAGGGATGGGACGGGTGCTCCAGCCAGTCCCGCCGCAAGGGCGGCGGCCAGAGCGTTGGCAGCGTTATGACGACCCAGGAGGGGGAGCTCGCCCTGGTCCAGGAGAGCCGTCCCTCCCCTGTGGGCGAGGACCCCGGCGCCGCCGGCCCCGCCTCCGGCGCGGTCACGGAGGAGCAGGGTTCCGTCGAACACGGCGGCGTCCGCGTCGGGGGAGCCGGCCAAGCTGAAATAGAACCGCTCGCCGGGGGCGTCTCCGGCCAAAGCCTCCACGTCCGGGTCGTCCCCGTTCAGGACCCACAGGGTCTGGGGCGTGGCGTTCTCGAAGAGGCGGGCTTTGTCGGAGTAGTAGGCCTCCACCCCGTCATACCGATCCAGGTGGTCGGGCGCCAGGTTCGTCACCACGCCTATCGTGGGCTTGAAGTCCACGATATCGGCCAGCTGAAACGACGAGACTTCCACCACGAACCAATCCGGCGCCGGCTCCATCAGAGCCAACCCCGAGACCGGCGGGCCGAATGCGGCACCGATGTTTCCACCCAAGCCGACCTCCATCCCGGCATCGCCCAGGAGGTGGGCCGCAAGGGCCGCAGTAGTGGTCTTCCCGTTCGTTCCGGTCACGGCGATCAGTGGACCAGCGAGGAACCGAAAGGCGAATTCAGGCTCGGATATCCATCGGCATCCACGAGCCCTGAGGTCCCGGAGCACCGGAGCATCCGGGGGGATTCCAGGACTGACCACCAGGGTATCCGACTGGGCAAGTCGGTCCAGGGCGTGCCCTCCGAGCTCCACCCTGGCTCCCAGACTTCGTAACTCGGCTCCACGAGCTGCAACTGAGGATTCAGTGCGCTGATCCGAGACATAAACATCTCCTCCCTTCTCAAGGGCCAACCGGGCCGCGGCCAACCCACTGGCTCCCAGGCCGAGAATCGAAATGGTCTTTCCGTCCAAAGGCTTCATCTGCCGCTCCGGGGGCTCCGAACCACGGCCCCTCGGGTTCGCTACCACCCCTCCTCATCGAATCTTCAGCGTGCTGAAGCCGATCATCGCGAAGAGGATTCCGAGGATCCAAAAACGGATCACCACCTTGCTTTCGGCCCACCCCAGCTTCTCGAAGTGGTGATGGAGGGGAGCCATTCGAAACACCCTGCGCCCGACGCCGTACTTCCGGGCGGTGTACTTGAAGTATCCGGTTTGGAGCATCACGCTCAGGCCCTCCAGGACGAACACGCCTCCCACGATCACCAGGAGGAATTCGATCTTCAGGAGGATGGCCATGACGCCGATCGCCCCCCCCAGGGCCAAAGATCCGGTATCCCCCATGAAGACCTCTGCGGGGTGGGCATTGAACCAAAGGAAGCCGATGGCCGCACCGGCCAACGCCACCGCGAAGATCGAGAGTTCCCCGGCGCCCGGGAGGTAGAAAAACCCGAGGTACGCCGAGGTGTCCACGCGACCGATGAGGTAGGCGAAAATCCCGAAGGTGGCCGCTGCGATCGCCGTGAGACCCGCCGCCAGGCCATCCAGCCCATCGGTGAGGTTCACAGTGTTCGAGGTGCCGGAAACCACGATGCTGACGAAGGCCACGTAGGCCGGAACCCAGAAAACGGCCACGTAGTCGACGAAGAAGGGCACCTGGGTCCAGGTGGCCGGAACGGGCCAGAAGGGTTTGGACAACAGGAAGATCCCGAGGCCGACGCCGAAGATGAGCTGGCCGGCCATTTTGTACCGTGCCACCAGGCCCCTGGAGCGTCCCTGAACCACTTTCAGGTAATCGTCGAGGAATCCGAGGAGCCCCATCCAGACCAGCGCCAGGAGCGCAAGCCCCGTGTACCAATTGGTGAGCTCCGCCCAGAGGAGGGTGGAGATCCCCGCAGCCATGATGATGAGCGTGCCCCCCATCGTCGGGGTGCCTGCTTTTCCCAAGTGACTCTCGGGGCCGTCGGTTCGGACCACCTGACCCACCCTCAGCCGGCTGAGCCACCTGATTGTCATGGGGCCCAGGACGAATGCGAGGATCAGGGCGGTCACCACGGCTCCCGCGGCCCGGAAGGTCAGGTATCCGAATACGTTGAACAGGATATGGACATCGGAGAACTGGGGGAGGAAGTGGTAGAGCAAGTCAGGCCCCCTTCCCCACGTGGGCCCCGGAGGCCGCACCT
>JBDHCH010000025.1:0-45311 GCA_039592115.1 Gemmatimonadota bacterium
TTTCGCCTTCAACCAGGGGGACCTCAACTTCGTTCCGGGCGCCGAGTACACATACTCCAACACCGGCTTCAACCTCCTGGCCGAGGTCGTGGCCAGGGCCACTGGACAGTCATTCAGACAGTGGACATGGGAGAACCTGTTCGAGCCCCTGGGCATGACCAGCACTCACTTCCACGACGACCACACAGAGGTCGTTCCCAGCCGGGCCAATGGATACAGCCGCGGCCCCGGGGGAAACTGGCATGCCGTGCCCAACGGACTGACCGCCCTGGGTTCCAGTTCCCTGTACACCAGCGTAGACGACCTGGCGAAATGGGTGATGAACTTCGACGACCCGAAGGCTGGTAGCCCCTCCGCCCTCGAACGGATGAAGACCCGGGGGGTGTTGAACGACGGTTCCCGGATCGGATACGCCTTCGGAGTCAACATCGGCGAGTACCGGGGCCTGCCCACGGTGAGCCACGGTGGATCGTGGGCAGCATTTCGCACCGCCCTGATCCACTTTCCGGAACAAGATTTTGGCGTCGTGGTGCTGGCCAACCACACGCCGTTCGATCCCACCTCGACTGCGTTCAGGATCGCAGACCTGTACCTGGAAGACGAGCTAGCGCCGGAGGAGGAGGACCAAGCCTCTGCTGCGTCAGAAGAGGACCCCTCGGAGGTTCCGGTCCCCATCTCAGCTCTGGAAGAATACGTGGGTGTCTACAAGCTGGGTCCAGCCTGGTACGTGAGAGTGACCCGGGAGGGGGACGAGCTGCACGTCCAGGCGACTGCGGAAGATCGGGTGTTCATGGCCGCCCGATCCGAGTCAGAGTTCTGGGTTCGAGACTACGGTGCGTCGATGATCTTTCGACGATCCGATGCGGGCCAGGTGACCCACCTCGAGTACCGTGGCAGCGTGGCGCCGAAGCTGGACGATCTCCAGCGACCCTCCCTTGTCCAGCTCGCCGAGCTCACCGGTGAATACGAGAGCACAGAGCTGGCCACAACCTACCAGATCATCCTCGAGGATGGAGACCTGTTCGCCCGCCATCGACGCCATGGCGACACCCCACTCACCAATGCCTGGAAGGATGATTTCAGAGGCGGCGCATGGTTCCTCCGATCCGTCGAGTTTCAGCGGGACAGCGACGGCCATGTGGTAGGATTGTTGGTGAACGCGGGAGAGCGGAACCGGAACATCCGGTTCCGGAAGCGCCGCTGAGCGATGGGTGGCCCTTCGTGAGGCCCGCTTGCACGGCGGCGACCCTTCTGCTGGCCGCCTGTTCCGCAGGTGACCCGGCGATCCAGTGGACGGGCACCGTCACCGACAGCGCAGGGGTCATGATCGTCCAGAACCCTGAAAAGGGGATATGGAGGGAGTCAGAGGGATGGACTCTCGAGGAAGAGATTCGGATCGGGAGCTTCGGTGGCGATCCACTCTACCAGTTTGGTCAGGTTGGCACCGTAGCCGTGGACTCCAAAGGCGAGATCTTCGTATCGGACATCCAGGCACAGGACGTCCGGGTCTACTCCGCAAACGGCACCTACCTCCGAACCGTGGGCGGCCCGGGTTCGGGACCGGGTGAGCTCGGCCACGCCGCGTCGGTGCTCCTCATCGCCCCCGGAGACACGCTCCTGGTTCCGGATCCGCGCAATCGGCGGATCAATCGGTTCGATCCCGAAGGAGCCAGCCTGGGGAGCGTTCCCCTTCACCCGGAGAGGGAGCGACTACTCCGCTACAACCTGAACGCTGTAGGGGCGATGACGGCACAAGCTCGCCCCGTCCAGACAGGGGACCCCCAAGGGGTCGCACCCATGGATGCCATCCTGGTCATCGAGTCTTCCGGAGCTTTTGGAGACACCCTGCTGAAGGTTCCCACAGGAGGATTGTTCCGTGGGGAAGGCATCCACTATTTCACGCCCGAGCCCTGGTGGGACATCTCGGATTCCCTGACCGTCCTCTACGGAGTGAACAGTGAACACCGGATCGGCTTTTTCGATCGGCGCGGGACCCTGAAGCGAATCGTCTCGAAACCCACGGCACCAACCCCCATCACCGACCGGGACATCCGGGCTTTCTTCGCATATCTGGACCGGGCCTGGCTCGACGCAGGGGTCCCACCTTCGAGACTCCCCGCGAATCACGCCCGGGTGCATTTTGCCGAAGTGTTTCCCGCCTTCGCCCGATTCGACACCGGCTACCAGGGCACTCTTTGGGTCCAACCGGTCCGTTCCCCAGGGGGGATGTCCGACGAAGAGATCGAACGGTACAACTTCACCGAGGACTTCGGATCCACTGCCTGGGAAGTGTTCGACCGGGAGGGGCGGTACCTGGGCATCGTGGACATGCCGGCCCGGTTCCAGCCCAGGATGTTCCTGGAGAACAAGATCTACGGTGTTTGGCGGGACGAGCTGGACGTGCAGTACGTTCTACGCCTCAGGATCGTGGACGACTGACGCGTCCGCAGACGGTAAGGGCAGGCGGCCTCTGGCCTCAGGAACCCCCGATCAAATCGTGAACGACCTTCCCCTGGAACAGGGTCATTTCACACTTCATGTCCTGGATCGCCCCAGTCTCCACGGTGTAGGGATCCCGGTCCCAGACAGCCAGGTCCGCATATTTCCCAACCTCGATGGATCCGATCTTCTCCTCCAGGAACATCTGGCGGGCGGCCCATGCGGTGAAGGATCGTAACGCCGTCGCTGCGTCCACCGACTCGGTGGTGCCATAGGGATTGGACCCGTAAACGCCCAGCAGGGTCTCCCGGGCGACGGACGCCCAGATCCCGTGTCTCGCCGGGAAGGGCGTAACGGGAAAGTCGGAGCCTCCGGCCCATCGGATTCCCCTCTCCTGGTAGGTCCTGAAGGGATTCAAGCGGAGAGCCCGCTCTGGACCGAAGTTCCCCGCATACGTATCTCCGATCCACCAGGTGAAGTTGGCCTGGGGCTCGGGATATGCCGCGTCGAAGCGCTCCTGCATCTCGGCCATGCGTTCCAGGGCATGATCGGTTGGGATGTTTGAGTGGATGATCCCGTGCCGGAGGCCCACCGTTGGGCTGGCCTCCAGAGCCATCCAATAGCTGTCCACCAGCCAATCGATGGCCCGGTCCCCGATGGCATGAACGCTCACGTGAATCCCGGCCTCATGGTACATGCGGATTTGCTCGCGAAGCATCTCTGGGTCCACCACCGGATAGCCGACATTCCCCTCGTCGACACCCTCGAACCCCTTGTTCCAGTCATCATAAAGCCAGGCGGTTCGCGCACCCCCGCTCCCATCGAGGTAGAGCTTCACACCACCCGGGATGAGCTGGTCGTCCCCCAGGTCTAGATAAGGCTTAGTGGAGGCCTCGATGCGCTGGATGATCTCCGCCGTGGCCTCCAGCGACCTGCCACCACTCCACAGGCCGAACACACGGAGATTCAAGTTCCCCTCATCCCGGATCTCTTCGTACGCTTCCCACCCCCAGTCCGTGAGCCCGAGATCCTTCACACCCGTCATGCATTCCTGATTGAAGGCGCGGGCAAGCTCCCGGATCCCCTCTTTCACCTGACCCTCCGAGAAGGCGGGAATCATCCGACTCACCATGCCCTGGGCCGATTCTTTCAAGACCCCTGTGGGTGTCCCGTCGAGGGATCGATCGATGGTCCCTCCGGCGGGATCGGGTGTTTCCGGGGTGATGTCGGCCATTTGCAGGGCCAGGCCGTTGGCCACTCCGTAGTGGCCCATGGTGTGACTGAGCCAGACAGGGTTGTCCGGCGCTACCGGGTCCAGGTCGGAAGCGTAGATGTACCGAAGCTCCTCCAGCTTTCCCTCGTCCCACCCCACACCCTGGACCCACTGCCCTGGTTCCAGGTCCTCCACCTGCTCGGCCACCGCGGCCACCACCTCCCTGACGCTGGTGACCTTCGGATAGCTGAGGTCCAGGACATACAGCCGTTCGGCACCAGACCCCCAGAAATGCGCGTGGGCATCCAGGAGCCCCGGGGTCACTGTCCTCCCGTCCAGATCGATCCAGCGGGTATCCGGCCCTACGAAGGAGTCCATCTCCTCCCCCGACCCCACCGAAAGGATTCTCCCCTCCCCAATCGCAACAGCCTCTGCGATGCGGTCCTGGGCATCCACCGTGAGGACGTTCCCGTTCGCCAGGATGAGATCCGCGGGATTCCCGGTCCGGGATTGGTCCCCGCAGGCAGCCGAGCCGGCGAGCACCACCGTCATCCCGAGGGGAGCCAGCCACCGAGGGAAGCAGCTGTGTTGGTCCATGGGTTCTTTCCAGTGCAGGGGGAGGATCGCCTTACAGCCCCAGCCAGTAGTTCACCTTCACCATGAAGCGATCGTCAGAGGGTGCGGCGAAGAGGGCATCCAGATCACGGTGGAGGTCGAAGCCCCCGGTTGCAGCGGTCCCGGCCTGCCTTCTCTGCCAGACAAAAAAGATGGTGGAGCCGGGATGGTACTCCCACCTCAGGACCGCGTTACCCACCAGGGAGCGAACATTGAAATCCCGGTCCCGGAAAGAATAGTCCGCAGTGCCGTCCCGGTCGAAATCGACGTGCTGCGTCCGCTTTCCGTCCTCGTCTACCTCCAGGCAGATCTGCTCGCCCCCACACCCGGACGATCCATCCGCAGAGGAGTACGTTCCCACCTCGAACGCGTCGAAATCGTACGTCCTGGCTGCAGCCAACTGTTTATAGACCAGGTAATCCCCGGAAGAGACGAGAGGTTGGGCGTAGAGCTGGAAGGAAAGCTTGGGAGAGAAGGTCCAGTTCACCCGGGTAACCATGGAGAGTGTACGTCGCTCCAGCTCCCCGAACACGTACCGGCGACCGTAGGTGGGCTGAAAGGGGAGCGTGGAGGTCGCCAGGACATATTGGTCCATCACCGTCTGCTTGCTGAACCTCGGCGCCAGGGAGATATCCAGCTGGGGGGAGGGTTTGAGACCGACCCCCCCGGAGATGCTGAACTCCTCCCCCGAATCGCGGAAGCCTTCCCGCGTACTGAACCCGGTCTTGACGCTCACCCGCTTCCTCGGATCGGTGGTCACGCTCCCCCGGACGGTCCAACTCCCGGGATCGTGCATCACGGGGCCACCTCGAGTAGCGATGTAGTTGTAGTGGTCCGGGCTGAACGAAACCGTGAGGTCTCCTGACCAGTCGTTGATGAAGGTGCTCCTGGCCGTGAGATTGGTGGTGCCGGTGAGGCGGGCGTTCTCCCAGGAGTCCCACGAACCGGGACGATCCAATGCCTCGTGACTCCACGTTCCAGCTGCCCAGAACAGGAAGTTGTAGCTCTTGTACCAATCACTGGGACGGATCTCTCTATAGGTGACGGCTCCGCCGGCCTCCAGGCTTTCGGAAGATCGACTATAGCCGAGGTCGTTCACCTCGAGGCCCTCGGTGGTCTCGCCAACCCACGTGCTCCCGGTCCAGTGCACACCGTTCTGCCTACTCAAATGGAGCCGCCACTGTGCTCCGGTGAGGGCGGTGGCGGTAGAGTCGACGCCGAAGCGGGTGGCATCGGGGCGTTGGAAATAATGGTTACTCGACCGTTGGATTCGGATCATCGCAGTGGAGTCCCCGCGAACGTGACTCCCGGCGAAGAAACCGGCCAAGGACCAATCCCGGTCGTTCCATTGGTGCTCGAAACGGACTCCTCCACTGAGGGCCTGCGAAGAAAGGAAGTCGAACCCTCCGTCCGCGGGAAGGTCACGCCCCATAGCAGTGACGATCCCTCCAATCTGTGAGGCGCCGCCGTTGAAATCCTGCTGAAGCTTCACCACACCGAACTGGGCCCGGGGCTCCACGGTGAAGTCCTCAAACCGGCCCTCGTCGTCGTAAAAGGCTCTGCCCTCCTCCTTGTCCGTGACGGCAGTCAACACGCCCAGGGAAAGCCCGGACTGCGTACGGCCGGTGACCTTCGCGGCCCCGAGG
The DNA here is from genome assembly GCA_039592115.1 of Gemmatimonadota bacterium. GTDB lineage: Bacteria > Gemmatimonadota > Gemmatimonadetes > Longimicrobiales > Gaopeijiaceae > JBDHCH01. The sequence continues at coordinate 5,914 of JBDHCH010000025.1, forward strand.
ATCGTGGCGTCTGTTGGAGTGTCGGAAAAGTCCGCATCCCAGGGCGGGTATCCCTGGGGGGCTCGACCCACTCGCCTGGAGTAGAACAGCTCATCGCCCCTGCCCGTCAGGCTGAGGCTGAAATCGAAGACCTGGGCATCCTCCACGAAGAAGGGTCGCCGCTCCTCGAATCGGGTTTCGAATGCAGAGAGGTTGATGACCGCCGGATCCGCTTCCACTTGACCAAAATCGGGATTGATGGTCGCATCCAGCGTGAATGCGGACCCGAGCCCAAGACGAAGGTCGGTACCGACCCGCGCCTTCGTCTCCGTACCGTCGAAGAACGGGTTTCCAGCGGCGGACGGCCCGGTGTGCAGGCTGCTCAGCACATAGGGGCGTGCCTCGATCCGTCTCGATTGCCCTGGCACAACCACGCCCTCCAGCGTCCCGAACTGGCTGACGAAACCCTCTCGCGTCCTGGAGCGGAGCGAGAAATAGCTGGTCTCGTTGGACACCATCCGCTTCCTGCCGAAGTTGACGCCCCACGTCTGCGGGTCGTCGGTGGATTCATACCGAATCTGAGAAAGCGGAATCCTGAGCTCCGCGGTCCATCCAAGGTCGTCGTCCTGGACTGCCGACTCCCATACTGCGTCCCAGGCCCGGTCGATGCGTCGGTCCCCGTAGTAGTACTGATCCACCTGGACGTTGGACGCCGTCACCCGGAAGTAGTATCCGGTCCGAAGATCACGGTTGGGATCCAGGGAGACGGAGATGTAATCGTATGTGCCTTCCTGGTCCCGCCTCACCATGCGTTTCACGATGGCACTGGGGTCCGACTCGAACATCCTGGCACCGATGTAGATCGCCCGCTCCCCGATGAGGATCCGGACCTCCGTCTCCTCCTCCGCGGGGATTCCCTCCACGGGGGTCCCCTGGATGAACCCGGAGGCCACCGGGGCAATGGACCACGCCTCCTCGTCGAGGCGCCCATCGATGGAGATATCTCCCTCGAGCCGAGCGGCCTGGAGACTCGGCCTGAACGGTCCGGCGTCCCCGGCCCGGGTAGCCGGGTCCTGGATGTTCTCCTGTCCGGAAAGCCCCCCTGCCGAGCCAAACAGGATCGCCAGACAGATCTGCGATCCTCGACAGAGGGCAGGTGAAATATCGATCCCTTTCGTCCTGGGCGTCATTCGGTTCACTCACCAGGTCGGCCCGGCATCAAGGCTGGACCGACAGTTGATCTCATCGTTCGGGAATAATCCCGAACAGTTTATGGTCGGTTCTGAATGGGAAGCACACAAGGGTCGACACCTCGACGCCTGAAGCGCCAGACTCCTCGGCGGAAGAGGTAACCGGCTCATTCGCCGGTGTGCCCGAGCCGGAGATCCACAGTCCATACCCCCCCAGCCCTGGACATCGAGGAACCGGGCTCCGAGGTTCCCGGAGCCCGGTTCTCTCGTCCGAGCTCTTCGAGGGCCCGACAGACCGGTGTCTTTCGACATATGAGCTGCACGGAGTATCCAGACGCAGGTGTCCCGAGCCAGAGGGGGGAAATCGTCAGGAATGGGAACAGCACGAGGAGCCCTCACGCTCCTTCTTATCTCGCTCAACGTCATCTTCTGGACGCTACCACTTCTCCTCGTCCACTTCATCAAGCTTCTCATTCCCGCCAAAGCATGGAGGGCCTCTTGGAGTACCCTGCAAAACCGCATGGGAGTGGCCTGGATCTCCTTCAACAACCTGAACCTCCGACTCACTAATCCCGTTCGGTGGGAGGTCTCGGGGATGGAAGGACTCCGGACCGACCGGTGGTATCTGGTTGTGGCCAATCACCAGTCATGGGTGGACATCCTGACCCTTCAGCGTGTGTTCAATGGCGAGATTCCCTTTCTGAAGTTCTTCCTGAAGAAAGAGCTGTTCTGGGTTCCCTTCATGGGCTTGGCGTGGTGGGCGCTGGATTTCCCCTTTCTCGCCCGGTCGGCCACGGCCAGCAGGGACCTGGCCGCCATCAAGAAGTCCACGGAGAAGTTCCGAATCGTCCCCGTATCGGTGATGAACTTCGCCGAAGGCACGCGGTTCAGGCCTGAGAAGCACCAGAAGCAGGGCTCCCGCTACAAGCACCTGTTGAAGCCGAAAGCGGGAGGACTCACCTTCGTTCTGAACGCCATGGGAGGGGAGTTCGACTCCATTCTGGACGTGACCATCGCCTACCCTGGCGGCGCTCCGAGCTTATGGGAGTTCCTCTGCGGCGAGGTCGAGGAGATCCGGGTTCACGTTGCAGCCATGCCCGTGACGGGGGACCTCCTGGGGGACTATACGGCAGACAAGGCGTATCGCCGCCGCTTCACCTCCTGGTTGAACGGGTGGTGGGCCGAGAAGGATCGGCGTTTGGGCGCCCTGCTGGAGGATGACACCGCGGACCCGAAGTAGGGGTTGTCCCCACAGGCAGTGCGTGGCCGGGCATCACCGGCCCGGCGACAGAGCCGACTCCGGCAGCGTCGGGTCGCTGTGTGAGCCGTGGCCAAGTGGCGAACCACCTGGCCTACCCCTAGACTTCTCCATTCATGGCCAAACTGCAGGCAATGGAATCCAACCATCCGGAGGCCCCCGTGTCGTCGAGTCTCGCCGGGAAGCTGAGCGACTCCCCCCCCATACACAACTTCATCGACGGGACCTGGACCGCATCATCGGCACAGGAGTTTCTCCCCGTCATGAACCCAGCCACTGGAGAACCCCTCGGCACCACCCCTCTCTCCCCTGGTTCCGACATGGCTGCTGCGGTGGAGGCGGCCGAGAGGGCTTTCCCCTCCTGGCGCGCGACACCGGCAGTGGACCGTGCCCGGGTGCTGTTCCGGTTGAAAACCCTCTTGGATGAGCACCACGAGGAATTGGCCCGGACGCTGACGATGGAGCACGGGAAGATCCTGCCGGAGACCATGGGCGAGGTTCGGCGGGGCATCGAGAATGTAGAGCACGCCTGCGGCATTCCAACCCTCATGATGGGGGAGACGCTGGAGGACATCGCACCCGGGATCGACTGCGAGACCATCCGGCAGCCCCTGGGCGTGTTCGGGATCATTACCCCCTACAACTTCCCGGTCATGATCCCTCTCTGGTTCTGGCCTTACGCCGTTGCCACTGGGAACACCGTAGTCCTGAAGCCCAGCGAGCAGGATCCCCTCACCCACCAGAAGATCGTGGATCTCTCAGTGGAGGCCGGCCTCCCGCCGGGCGTCCTGAACGTCGTCCACGGCGGGAAGGAAGCGGTTACCTCCCTGGTCGAGCACCCCGACGTCCGGGGCATCTCCTTCGTGGGCTCCAGCGCCACGGCCAAGTTCCTTTACGCCAAGGCCGCTCAGGAGGGCAAACGGGTCCAGGCCCTCGGGGGCGCCAAGAACTTCATGGTGGTCCTCCCGGATGCCGATTTCGACCGTGCCAACGCAGCCCTCATGGACTCGGTTTTCGGATCGACCGGGCAGCGATGCCTGGCTGGAAGTGTTCTCGTGGGGGTCGGGGAGGCCTATGAACCCATGCGGGAGCGGCTACTTGACGGGGCATCTTCCCTCCGGATGGGCTATGGCCTGGAGGAAGGGGTGGAGATGGGCCCGCTGGTGTCCCGGCCCCACCGGGACCGGGTCGTCGACCTCATCGGCCAGGGTGCGATGGAGGGTCCGGACCTGCTTCTGGACGGTCGGGGGGCTTCGGTACCCGAGCATCCCCAGGGCAATTGGATCGGCCCGACGGTTTTCGAGGGGGTCGTGCCGGAGATGACCCTGGGCAAGGAAGAGATCTTCGGCCCGGTGGCAGGACTCGCCCGCGTGGAGTCCGTCGAGGCAGCCATCGAGCTCATGCACCGGGTCCACTATGGGAACTCCACCGGGATCTTCACATCCAGCGGAAGGGCCGCCCGTGAGTTTCGTTACAACGCCGGGATCAGCATGATCGGTGTGAACATCGGCGTTGCGGCGCCCATGGCCTTCTTCCCGTTCGGTGGAGCCCGGTCCTCCTTTTATGGGGACCTGAAGGCCCAGGGAAGGGACGCCATCGATTTCTACACGGACAAGCGGGTCGTCATCTCTCGCTGGTGAGGGTCCGTCTGGAGGAAGGGGCCAGGGTCGGCCCACGAACATCTGAAGTCTCACGGTTTCACCCACAGTCGGGGTAGCGACTCCAACGCTCCCTCGAAACAGGAAAAGGCGAGGATGAACGAGATGGATACCACGGCCACGGTTAACAGAAGTCAGGAGATCTACCAGGGTCAACTGGACTACCTTTTCCCCTGCGTCGGGCACCTTTACCAGGAGCCCGTGGTCATGGTGAAGGGCGATGGGGCGAAGGTCTGGGATGCTGATGGAAATGAGTATCTCGACTTCTTCTCAGGGATCCTCTCCACCTCCATCGGTCACTGCCATCCCCGCCTGGTATCCGCCGTATCCCGGCAAGCGGAGGCCCTCGGTCACACCTCCACCCTCTACGTGACCGAGCCCCAGATCGAGGCCGCGCGGCGGTTGGCCGAGATCGCACCGGGGAACCTGCGGAGGACCTTCTTCAGCAATAGCGGCACGGAGGCAATCGAGACCGCGATCAACCTTGCCTGCATCTACACCGGGCGGAACGAGGTCATCGCTCTCAGGAGCGCCTACCACGGTCGCAGCACCCTGGCCACCAACCTCACGGGACTGAGCTCCTGGCGACCTCTCCCCAGCTTCCTGGCGAACATCAAGCACACCATGGCGCCCTATCCCTACCGGTGCCGGTTCAAAACCCCCTGCGACGAAAGCTGCGCAGAGGAATACGCCCGGGATCTGGAAGAGGTAATTCTCAGCACCACCAACGGCCAACCCGCGGCGTTCCTGGCCGAGACGATCCAGGGCGCGGGGGGATTCGTAGTCCCTCCACCTGGTTACTTCCAGAGGGCCGCGGAGATCATCCGGGGGTTCGGAGGAGTCCTCATCATCGACGAAGTGCAGGCCGGGTTCGGCCGGACCGGGAAGTGGTTTGGAATCGAGCATTGGGACGTGGTGCCGGACATCATGGTCATGGCCAAAGGGATCGCAGGTGGAATGCCCGTCGGCGCCACCATCACCACAGACGAGATCGCAGCCTCCTGGCGGGGGAAGACCATCTCCACCTTTGGCGGAAATCCGGTGTGCATGGCGGCGATGGCCGAGACGCTGGCCGTCATGAAAGAAGAGGACGTGCCCGGAAAGGCCCGGGAGCGGGGGGCCCAACTCCGGGCAGGCCTCAAGGCACTCGCCGAGAAACACCCCTGGATCGGAGACGTTCGAGGCAAGGGGCTGATGCAGGCCGTGGAATTCGTGAAGGACAGGGACACGAAAGAGCCCGACGCAACCAGGACCGCCGCATTCATGGAGGCCACGAAGGCCGAAGGTCTGCTCCTGGGTAAGGCCGGACTCCGGGACAACGTCATCCGGTTCGGACCCAGCCTCCTCGTGACGGAAGCGGAGGTCGAGGACGCGCTCCACCGGGTGGAGCGGACGTGCGCTGGTTTGGACGCGGGCTCATGATCCTGGGCCTCCCCTGGACCTCGTGGGTACTCCTCTTCGTGGGCGTGGGGCTCGGGCTGGGCATCAGTCTGAGGTTCTACTGGGCCCACCGTGGGGATAGGTAAGACTACCCTCATGTATTCCACCACGATCATCACGGTCCTGATCGTCTACCTCCTGATCCTTCTGGTCATCGGGCTATGGGGAGGGCGGGAGTCCGGCACCGTTTCCGGTTATTTCGTGGCCGGGAAGAAACTTCCCTCCTGGGTCATCGCCTTCTCCTCCAACTCCACCGGAGAGAGCGCCTGGCTCCTCCTGGGCCTCACCGGGATGGGCTACGCCGTGGGAGCCCACGCCTTCTGGATCATCCTGGGCGAGGTCCTGGGAATCTCCCTGGCCTGGACCTTCGTGGCCCGCCCGTTCAAGGAGTACACCGACCGGTTCGAGTCCATCACGGTGCCGGACTATCTTGAAGCCCGGTTTCGTGACGCCGGCCACGTACTCCGGTGGATCAGCGTGATCATCATCCTCTCCATGGTTACGGCGTACACTGCGGCCCAGCTGACGGCGTCGGGAAAGGCCTTCGGCTCCTTCCTCGGGCTCAGCTACACCGCAGGAGTATTCATCGGGGCGGCGGTGATCCTCTACTACACCACGGTCGGGGGCTTCAAGGCAGTGGCGTATTCGGACCTTCTCCAGGGGGTCCTGATGTTCGCTTGTCTCGTGACCCTCCCCATCGTAGCCATCCCCGCCGCTGGTGGTTGGACCGAGGTCATGGGGGCCCTCCATGCCGAAGACCCGGCGCTGCTTCGGCCCATGGGCTCCTACGGCGTCACCCTCCCCGGGGTCATCTCCGCTATCGGGTTCATGGGAATCGGGTTGGCGTTCCTCGGGGCCCCACAACTCCTCACACGCTTCATATCGGCCCGGGACCAGAAACAGATCGTGGAGGGCGGATTCATTGCGGTCATCTGTGTCATCGGGTTCGACGTAGGAGCGGTACTCTCGGGAATGGCGGGCCGCATCCTCTTCCCAGGACTTCTAGATCCGGAGACGGTGCTCCCGGAGATGAGCGCCTCCCTGTTCCCGGCCATTTTCACAGGAGTGTTCCTGGTGGTCGTCCTGGCGGCGATCATGTCCACCGTGGACTCCCTTCTCATCCTCGCCTCCTCGGCAGTGGTCAGGGACATCGTCCAGCAGGTCTTTCATCCCCGGTGGTCGGAACGCCGGCTCTCCTTCTACGGGAAGCTGACGACGGTGGTCATCGGAGCAGGGGCCATCATCATGGCCCTGGCCGAGGTCCGTATGGTCTTCTGGTTCGTGCTTTTCGCATGGTCGGGACTCGCCTGTGCCTTCACGCCCGTGGTGCTTTGCTCCCTGTTCTGGAAGGGCACGACGAGGGCCGGGGCGATTGTAGGCATGATCGGTGGGTTCGTGACCTGTGTGACCTGGGTGGTGTTCTTCAAGGAAGGCTTCTACGACCTCTACGAGATGCTCCCCGGATTCGCCGCCGGTTTTCTCCTCACCATCGGCGTGAGTCTCTTCACGGAGGCGCCGGCGGACGCAGGATCGGAGATGGACGCCGTCCGGGATGCGGTTGGTCCGGTATTTCGGACGCGATAGACACGAAGCAGTCGGGGTTGAGGGTGGCGGAATTTCAGTAATGACCTCCGGAGGACAATATGAGCGGGATCAGCAGGAGCGAGTTCCTGGGGTTGGGGGCTACGCTCGCCGCAGGCTTCTCAGCGGGATGCGCGCCCGAGCAGGAGCAGGAGGCGGGATCTCTCAGCGACCTGAACACAGCGGATCTGGTCGTGGTGAACGGAAACGTTCTCACACAGGACGAGGCACTCCCCGCAACCGAGGCCTTCGCAGTGAAGCGAGGACGGTTCATCGCTGTCGGAGGGAGCGACGATATCTCCAATCTGGTGGCCCCGGGGCGGACCACAATCCTGGACGCCGAGGGAAGGACGGTGCTACCCGGCTTCATCGATGCCCACTCTCATCCATCCTACGTAGGCCTGAACGAGCTCAAAAATGTGAACACGAACCTCGGGAGTATTGCTCGCATCCAGCAGGCCTTGAGAGAGCGAGCCTCCCGGACGCCTCCCGGGGAGTGGGTCGTCGGCTTCATGTACGACGACACCAAGCAGCAAGAGGGTCGGCCCCTGAATCGAAGGGACCTGGACGAGGCCGTGCCGGATCATCCGGTCATGGTGAATCATAGGGGAGGGCACACGTCGGTGGTCAACTCCATGGCGTTGCGTTTGGCCGGGATCTCCGAGGAGAGCCCTGATCCACCTGGAGGACGCTTCCACCGGGAGGATGGCGAGCTAACGGGGTTGGTGGCCGAGAACGGCCAACGACCCTTTCAGCGCCTCATTCCCCGAGAATCAACTCGGGAGGAGCGACAGGAGGGCGTGGCTTTGATCTCCAGGAAGATGGCGGCGGCGGGCCTTACCTCGGTCCACCAGACCGGCACCTCGGGAGACCACTTCACGGCCTACCAGGATGCCCTCCTGGCGGGAGAGCTTCACTTCAGAATGACGGCCATGGCCAGCGGGGCGTCCTACCAGGGACTTCGCACCGCGGGACTCAGGACCGGAATGGGAAACGAGTGGCTGAGAGTCGGATCGGTGAAGTATTACGTCGACGGGTCAGCTTCGGAGCGGACCATGCGCATGAGCACCCCGTACGAGGGCCGTCCGGATGACTACGGCATCCTGGTCGCGGACCAGGAAGAGCTGGACGCCTTCGTCGACGACGCCCACCGGGCTCGCTGGCAGATCGCCATCCATGCGAACGGGGACGTCGCAATCGACATGGTGCTCCAGGCCTATGAGCGGGCCATGGAAGCCGACCCGAGACCCGATCCTCGACACCGGATCGAACACTGCACTCTGGTGAACCCCGGTCTCCTGGCTCGTATCAAGGCCATCGGAGCCATCCCGGCTCCGTTCTATACCTACGTCCACTACCACGGCGAGAAATGGGTAGCCTACGGTGACGCTCGCCTGGAATGGATGTTCGCCCACAAGTCCTTCCTGGACTACGACATCCCGGTTGCGCCAGCCTCGGATCATGCCCCAGGGCCGTTCGAGCCGCTCATGGCCCTCCAGAGCATGGTCACCCGAAAGGACTACTCTGGCCGGGTGTGGGGACCCAGCCAGCGGATCACCCTGGATCAAGCCCTCAAGATCTGCACCGTGAACGGGGCTTATGCGTCCTTCGAGGAGAGGGAGAAGGGTACCATCGCCCCTGGCAAGCTGGCCGACTTCGTAATGCTGGGGGCAGATCCGTACGCCGTCGATCCCGACGCACTGAAAGAGATCCCGGTCCTCAGGACCGTGGTGGGAGGGCGTACCGTCTACGAAGCATGAGCAGGCACCGGAGGGGTTGCGCGAGGGGGTGATTCGCCCCCCCTCGGAAATGAACGCCGGTTCGTCCACTCGTTGAGCCGGCCTGGCGAGTGATCAGGGCCGGGAACGGTGATCTACCGGTCGAGCCGACCGTACCGGGCCAGGATGTCCCTGACACGGTCGTGGGGGAGGGCGTGGACCCTGTTCCCGTTGATCCCCTCCATGGTCTCCCCAGCCACCATGGCGTTCACGATAGCCTCTTCGGTGGCTTCGGCCGTGGCCTGGAAGAAGGGGCTCATCCCGTCGTTGGGCAGCATCTCGATGGTGGTGGAAGCCCGACGGTTCCACCCACCCTCATTGGCCGTGGAGAAGGCGATGAATATGTCGCCGGACCCGTTCCCTCCGATCCCACCCATACGGCCGATCCCGACAGGCACCCGGCGGGCCAGACGTTTGAGCTGATGTGGGAGGAAGGGGGCGTCTGTGGCAACCACTACGATGATGGAGCCGAGAGCGTCGGCCGCGTCGATGGGGTTCAGGTTCGAAGGCAGTGGCTGTGTGCTTCCAGTGGACCGAACCACCGGAGAGGGAGCCCCAGCGATGGCGGCGTCCTCTCGCCCCGTAGCCCGGTTGTACTCGGGCATCAGATCCGGAATCTCCCTCCCTACCGGGACGCCGGCGATGCGGAGGCCGGCGCGTCCCCCATAATTGCACTGGACCAGTACCCCGACGGTGTACGGTCCGACCTGCCGGGACGAGGTGCCGATGCCGCCCTTGAACTGGTTGCAGATCATGCCCGTTCCTCCCCCCACACCTCCCTCGGCCACCGGTCCACCCCCAGCCTCGTCCAGTGCACGGATCGCGTGCTCGGCCTTCACGTGAAATCCGTTGATGTCGTTCAAGGAACCATCGTACGTCTCGGCCACCACGGGCAATCCCCACCACACCCCCGGCGCCAACTCATCGACGACCCGGCGATCACGCATCCACTCCAGGACGGCGTCCCGAACGATCCCCACGCTGTGGGTGTTGGTGATCATCACGGGACCCTCCAGAAAGCCCGACTCCTCGACCCAGGTGGTCCCGGTCATCTCCCCATTTCCGTTCAGGGAGTACCACCCAGCGAAGACCGGAGAGAAACGCGGGCCTCGCGGAAGGATGGCGGTGACCCCGGTCCTCACGGGCCCCTCACCCACGACCAACGGTCCGGCCTCCCCCTGGATGAGAGTGACTTGCCCTACCGTAATCCCCTCGACGTCAGTGATGGCGTTCAGGGGTCCCGGGGTTCCGTCGAACGGAATTCCGATATCTCGGGCACGGATGACGGCGGCAGTGGATCCAGGATGGCTTTGGCCGGTCACAGGCGTCGTCACCCAGGCCGCAACGAGAAGGGAAGTGGCAATCCTGAGGAAGATCTTCATGAGAGCCTCTCACTCATGGGGGAGGTGGCAGGGGTCGAGTGTCCTGTGTCAGATCGGTGTGCACCCCGAGGGGGGCCGATCCCTCTCGAGAGCGAGAGGGCGAAAACTCTCCCCGCGGGCATGCTTGAGTACCCGACCCGCTTCTCCGGTTCCGCCTCCCTGCCGGATCGCCCGATGGCTCCGCCGATAGGTCACCGGGCCCTCCCGATCTCCCGAAGGACGAACCCTTTCCGTCTCCCCACCGTCCCCACGCCGTTTGGACATTTCATTGCGCAGGACTAGCGTTTCGTTCTTAGCTTTGAAGAGAGGTGGAGAAGGACCCTACCGCGGGAACGGGAGACTCGAGGAAATGGACGTCAGGGGTTTGGGGCTGAGCGAGGAAGAACTGAGGGCTCTCGGGTACAGGGTGGGGCCTGACGCGGAAAAGGAGTTCGAGGAGGCCCTGGAAGCAAAGGCCTCGAGAACCGGAGGCCAGGCCCGGCGGATGTGGTTCTGGTCCCTCATCGTGCTCTCGGCAATGGTGTGGGTCAGCAGCGTTCACCGACAGCTTCCTGCCCCCGTCCCTGCCAATCGATCCGATACGGTGTTCTCTTCTGCCAGGGCAATGTCGCAGCTGGTAGAGATCGCCCGGCGGCCCCACCCCATCGGATCCCCCGAACATGAACGCGTGCGTTCCTATCTTACGGAACGGCTGGGTTCACTCGGATTGGATCCGCAGGTCCAGACCGTCACCAGGGTCACCCGGGATTCCAAGACTGCAGAAGCCGTCACCATCAGGAACATCGTGGCTCGGGTCCCCGGCTCATCCTCTACCGGGGCCTTGGCCCTCACCGCGCACTACGACGCGATCCCTCTTTCACCCGGAGCTGGGGATGCCGGGGTCGGCGTGGCGGCGATTCTGGAAACCGTCCGGGCCGTTCTTGCGGGGGACCCCCTCCGGAACGACCTCGTCGTGGTCCTGACAGACGGAGCCGACCTGAACCTGGCTGGCACCCGAGCCTTCACCGAACACCACCCCTGGATGGAAAGCATCGCATTCGCCATTTCTGTCGAGATGGAGGGTGTGTCAGGTCCGGCCATCACCGTGGAAGCCGGAGCAGAGAACGGTGCCTTGATCCGGACCCTGGCCGGGGCAAACCCCCGGCCCACGGCATCCTCCCTCCTAAGGGAGTTGGCCGGGACGGAGGCATTCGGGACGGACCTGATCCCGTTCCGGGAGGCAGGAGTACCGGGGTTTTCCCTCACCGCACTGGGGGGCCGGGTCTTTCATAACCAGTCGTCGGACCGCGCAGAGGTGGTCAGCGAAGAGACCCTCGAGCACCACGGGCTTCAGCTCCTCGCCCTGGCTCGGCATTTCGGATCAGGTGATTTCGCGGCCGGCCCCTCCCCAGTTGGACCGGACCAGGGCTACGCCTCCTTCCCCTTTATCGGTCTGATTCATCACTCCACGGACTGGGCTCCCCTGACCTCGCTTCTCCTCCTGGGCGCCTGGGTACTGATGGGTGTTTTCCTTCGGTTCAGAGGCGGATCCTATGCCGGGATCGGCGTCGGCGCCCTCTTCGGAGCCGGACTGGCGGGAGCTGCAGCCGGGCTCGGATGGTGCCTTCTTCAGGCCGGTCAGCGGCTCCACCCCGAATACGGCCTGCTGGAAAGTGCGTTCTACCGAGACGGGGCCCACGTCCTTGGCCTGGCGGGCCTGGTGGTCGCCATGGGCACCTGCGGATACGGCTTGGTAAGACGTCGGTTCGGAGCAGGGGAGCTGATGGTCGGTGCCCTGGTCCTACCACTGGCCGTCGCTGCTTGGGTGGGAACCAAGTTTCCCTTCGCAGGCTTGGCCATCCAGTGGCCGTCGGCTCTGGCCCTTCTCTCGGTCGGTCTGATGGCGGGGCTGGGAAAGAAGCCCAGGTACGGTTGGTGGGAGTGGACAGCCGTCACGGTCCTCGCGGCCGGGATGTTCTCCATCCTGGTTCCCAACCTGGAGCTGATGGCGGCAGTCACGACCTTTCGCGGTGGGCCGCTCCTTGGGGCATCCATGGCGGTGGGCCTTCTGCTCATTCTTCCCTCTTTGGAGTTCCTGAGAAGGCCGCAATGGTGGTGGGCCCCAGCCCTTGCGGCCCTGGGGGCCACCGGGCTCCTCGTCTCCTCCCTCCCTGCCGTATCGGGCCCAGAGCGGCATCCGGAGTTTTCATCCCTCGCCTACCTCGTTGATGACTCCCTGGATGTATCGGCCTTCGAAATCGATTCCGTCCTCTCCGATTCCCTCCTCTCCGATTCCCTCTTCTCCGACTCCATTTTCTCCGAACCCGATTCCTCCACGGTGCGAAGAGTCGGAGGCCGGTGGCTCACCGTTCCTGGGCCAGGGGAGGAGTGGGCCAGGTCATGGGCGGCAGAGGAGGCACTCACATCGACCGCTCCAGGCGTACTGTTTCTTCCCCAGGAATCCTCTTGGGAAATCGCAGGCACCGGGCCAGAGACCTATCTGGCGAAGCCTCGCGTCCACTGCACGGGAGGTACCCACCAGGATGGCTATCAACACCTCCAGGTGGCCATCCAATCCGAGATCGGCGCGGAGATGGTGGGGATCAGACTGATGGGGGATGAGGGAGAGTTCACGAGCATCGGCGGGGAGAGGTGGTCCCAGGGTGGAGGAATCCCGGTGCGCGAGGTGGTCCACTGGGGCACCCCGGAAGCCGGGTTCATCCGCGTTGGCCTCCGTGTCGACGAGGGGACGGGCCCGGTTCGGATCCAGGTCGTTGAGCATCACCTCCGACCCGGGGAGGTGCTGGGCGAAGATCTCTTCGTGAGGGATGCCTCTCTCGTGCCCAACCCACACACGGGCAGCGATCGGATCATCCAGCGGTCTCGGGTGGTCATCAGGACCGCCGCACCGGACCCATCAGGTGCGAGGGGTTGAGGGTCCGTTTGAGCCATCCTGCTCCTCGAGGGCCTCCCTCCAACCCGGCACCGGGGCTATGATGAGTCGAACCCCGTCCCTGCCCTCTTGGAGTCCCACCGGAAGTCCGACACACCATGCGATACGAAGGAAAGCTCTACCGTCCCCCCTCCGAGGCTCGGTCGTACATCCTTCAGGCCACCATCGGGTGCTCCCATAACCTCTGCACTTACTGCGACATGTATCGCGACAAGAGCTTTCGGGAGCGGGCGCTCGACGAGGTCCTGGAGGACATCTCGGCCGCGGCAACGATCCATCCTGACACGAACAAGGTCTTCGTGGCCGACGGTGACTCGCTGGTCCTGGGGATGGACCGGTGGCGGGTGATCCTGCCTGCCCTGGACGACGCCTTTCCTCACCTCCGAAGAGTCTCGTGTTATGCAACAGCCGGGAACATCCTGGAGAAGACCGAAGAGGAGTTGAGGGAACTCAGGGAGGGTGGCCTTTCCCTCTTGTACATCGGTCCCGAGTCAGGTGACCCGGAGACGCTGAGGAGGATCGTCAAGGGGGCGAGCTTCCGGGATCATGCCATGGCCGCCGACAGAGCCCACGGGGCGGGAATGAAGCTGAGCGTAATCTTCCTCCTCGGCGCAGGGGGGACGGCTCGCGGCCGTGAGCACGCCCTGGCATCGGCCCATCTCATCACCGAGATGAACCCGGAATATTTGTCTGCGCTGACCCTGACGGTGATCCCCGGCACCCCCCAAGCCCGGATGCTGGAAACGGGACGATTCGAGCTCCCATCCGTTCCAGACCTCCTTCGGGAGCTCCGAATCATGGTGGCCGAATCCAGGCCTTCCCGGGCTCTGCTTCGGACCAACCACGCCTCCAACTACCTCCCTCTCGAAGGACGGCTCCCTCGGGACCGGGAGAGGATTCTGTCGACGATCGACGCAGCCCTCACCGGTCAGATTCCTCTTCGCCCCGAATACTGGCGAGGCCTTTAGCGACCTGAATCGAACATCCGTGGGCATGCGACGGCCGCCCCATCACGCACGCCACCGGGCCCGGCAGAAGGCGGGGCTCAGCTGAGGCGCGGCCCCCACCCCCTCTCGCTCGACGGAGAGTGCCGTCCGGCGTAGAATGGGCAGGCGTCGTTCGGTCGGACTGCTCGTCCAATGTGAACGGGCGTCGCGAAAGTGGGATTCGGCAGGGAAACAAGCGGTTGCGACACCCCTCTAAAGGAAATCCGATGAAGAAGCTCACGTTCCTCATTGCCCTTACCATCTTCGCCTGCACCCCCGAAGGTCCTCCAACCCCGGAGGTCGCTGCCTGGGAGGAACGGGCAAGCAACATCACCATTCGCAGAGACGATTGGGGCGTACCCCACATCCAGGGCGCCACAGATGCCGATGCCGTGTTCGGGCTCATGTACGCCCAGGCGGAGGATGACTTCAACCGGATCGAAACGAACTTCCTCTTCTCTCAGGGCCGGACGGCGGAAGCGGAGGGCGAGGGAGAGATCTGGGGCGATCTCCGAATGAAGCTCTTCATCGACCCGGAGGAGATGCGGGTCCTCTACCGGGACAGCCCCGAGTGGCTGAAAGCCCTGATGGACGCTTGGGCGGATGGGCTGAACTACTACCTGCATACGCACCCCGAGGTGACTCCCAAGGTCATCACACGCTTCGAACCCTGGATGGCCCTGACCTTCAGCGAGGGGAGCATCGGTGGGGATATCGAACGTGTGAACCTGGCCCAGTTGGAGGCGTTTTACGGAAACCAGGGGGAGGACCAGGTGGCCCTGGCTCTAGGACCGGCAGGGGAGGTCGCGCCAGGCAGCGCTACGTATGGGAATGGGTCAGGCGTTGGCCAGGGGCCCCTGCCCGTCCAATCAAGCGTAGCCCCTGTCCCCGCTTTGGCTGAGGCCGTGGGGGATGCGGCGGAACCCACCGGCTCGAACGGCATCGCCATCGCTCCGACGAATACGGTGAACGGAAACGCTCTCCTGCTGATCAATCCACATACGTCTTTCTTCTTCCGGCATGAAGCCCACGTCACGAGCGATGAGGGGCTGAACGCCTACGGTGCGTTGACCTGGGGGCAGTTCTTCATCTACCAGGGATTCAACGAGACGGCAGGTTGGATGCACACTTCCAGCAGCACGGACAACATCGATGAGTTCCTGGAGACCATCATCGAGAAGGAGGACGGGCTTTACTACCGCTACGGCGACGAAGAGCGTCCGGTGGAATCCAAGCAGGTCACCGTGTCCTACAAGACGGGGGATGGGATGGCCCAGAGGGAGTTCACGGTCTACCGAACCCACCACGGTCCCATCGTGCGGGAGGTGGATGGGAAATGGGTGGCCATGGCCCTCATGGAGGAACCCTTGAAGGCCCTGATCCAGTCCTACTCCCGGACGAAAGCCAAGAACCTGGAAGAGTATCTTCAGGTCATGGAGGGTCACACGAACTCCTCCAACAACACCTTGTTCGCCGACGCAGACGGGAACATCGCCTACCTCCACTCCAACTTCGTTCCCGTCAGGGACGACCGTTTCGACTACAGCCGGCCAGTTGACGGCAGCGATCCCTCCACGGACTGGAACGGGGTCCACGCCATCGAGGAGAGCCCGAACGCCATCAATCCCCAGGTCGGGTGGGCCTATTGCACCAACAACTGGCCCTACTCGTCAGCGGGGCCCGACAGCCCGAACCGGGAGGACTATCCGCGATACATGGACACGGGGTCGGAGAACTTCCGGGGAATCCACGCCATCCGAGTCCTGGAGGGCAAGACGGATTTCACCCTCGGCTCTTTGATCGACGCGGCGTACGACAGCTACCTCCCGGGGTTCGAAGGCGTCGTTCCGGCGGTGGTACGGGCCCATGAACAGCTACCCGAAGGGAATCCCCTCAAGGGCGCTTTGGCTGAACAGGTGGAGGCCCTTCGGGGGTGGGATCTCCGTTGGTCGGTGGAGTCGGTACCCGCTTCCCTGGCCATCTACCTGGGGGACGAGCTCATGCCCCTGGTTCGGGACGGCGCCCGCGCTGCCGGGATGAACGTCTACGACTACATGGCCACCGAAGCCCCGGGGGATCAGCTCCTGGAGGCCCTCTCGGCTGCATCGACGAGGCTGGAGAACGACTTCGGGAGCTGGCAAACCCCATGGGGGGAAATCAACCGATTCCAGCGCCTCACCGGTGATATCGTTCAGCCCTTCGACGACGAAGGGCCCAGCACGCCTGTCGGTTTCACATCCTCGCGGTGGGGATCACTGGCCTCCTTCGGAGTCAGGAGGCGAGAAGGCTTGAAACGGCTTTATGGCACCAGTGGAAACAGCTTTGTAGCCGTCGTGGAGTTCGGCGACAGCGTGCGCGCGCGGGCCGTGACCGCAGGTGGCTTGAACAGCGATCCGGACTCTCCCCACTTCAATGACCAGGCGGAGCGGTACGCCACCGGGAACCTCCGGGAGGTGTATTTCTATCCGAACCAACTCGAGGGGCACGTGGAGCGGGAGTACCATCCAGGAGGATGAGGAAGATCGGAGTGATGGGGGTGGGCCGAGGGTCGTGAGCCACGAGACCCACAGGATGGAGATCGTCCACATGACGGGTGCCGGGTTCGGAAACTCCCGGCACCCGGATTCGACGGCGGTCCGGGCCGGGGGTGATGGGAGATCAACTCCTCGCCGCAGACTGGAATCCTGGCACGGGCGGTGGGGACCGCGCATCTTCGATTATGGCTGATATTCAGGAGAGGCTCGCTGCAGCGCTGGAAGACCGCTACCGGGTGAAGGAGGAACTCGGCCAGGGGGGGATGGCCGTGGTCTACCTGGCGGAAGACCTGAAACACAGCCGCCTGGTGGCCATAAAGGTCCTGAAACCCGGCCTCGCCGCCACCCTGGGGCCCGATCGCTTCCTGAGGGAGATCGAGACTGCGGCCAAGCTTTCCCACCCCAACATCCTCCCCCTGCACGACTCCGGTGAAGCCGACAACCTCCTTTACTTCGTGATGCCCTATGTGGAGGGCGAATCCCTGAGGGATCGCCTCGCACGGGAAGGGCATCTTCCCGTACCCGACGCCGTAAGGATCACGCGGGAGGTAGCCGACGCTCTCCATTTCGCCCACGGCCAGGGGCTCATACACAGAGACATCAAGCCGGAGAACATCCTCTTCCAGGCCGGACACGCCGTGGTGACGGATTTCGGCATCTCGAAGGCCGTCAGCGAAGCCGGGGCCGACCGACTCACCGAGACGGGATTGGCCGTCGGGACCCTGGCCTACATGAGCCCGGAACAGGCTTCCGGGGAGGCGGAGTTGGACACCCGGACCGATGTCTACGGCCTGGGGTGCATGCTCTTCGAGATGCTCACTGGCGAGGTTCCCTTCAAGGGACCGAACCCCCGGGCCATTCTGGCCAACAAGCTCATGGGATCCCTCCCCGACATGAGGGCCAGCAACATTTCGGTTCCGGCCACTGTTGCAGAGGTAGTCGCCACGGCCCTTGCCACGGATCCTTCCGAAAGGTTCCAGACCGCCGAGGATTTCGGTCAGACGCTGGAGCACGCCAATACGGCCGTCGTGATCGCTGCCGATGCCCAGCAGAGAACCCGGGCCCGGCGGTTGCGGGGTCTGCTGGCCTCCGCCGCGGCGACTCTTCTGATTCTGGCGGCCTGGTGGATCAGTACCGTGACCAGCGGGCCATCCGTGCAGCGGCTGGCCGTGCTCCCCCTCACGAACCTTCTGAACGATCCTGAGCAGACCCTGCTGGTGGCCGGCGCTCACGACGCCATCATCTCCGAACTTCAGATCGCGGGCATGGGCGTCATCGCCCGGAGATCTGTGCTGCAGTACCAGGATACCCAGGTGCCCATCCGGGTCATCGCCGAGGACCTGGACCTCGACGCTGCATTGGACGGCTCCATCTACTGGCAAGGCGATAGTGTCGAGCTCCGAATGACCCTGGTGGACGGCGACACGGAAGAGTCTCTCTGGTCCCGGACCTATGCCGGCAATACCCGGGAGGTGGTAAACCTCTGGCGGTCTCTGGCCCGGGACGTGGCGGCGGAGATCGGGTATTCCCTATCCGCAGAGGCGAGCGCCCGACTGGACGTTACCCAGGAAGTGAATCCGGAAGCCTATGACGCGTTCTGGAAAGGAATGGTGCATTGGCGGAGGCTCACTCCCCAGGATCTCAATCTTGCCCTCCAATACTTCGAGTTCGCCCGAGATCGGGCCCCGGACTACGCCCTCGGGTACGCGGGCATCGCCATGGTTTGGGGAGGGCGGACTCAGATGGGCCTCATCTCCTCGGCGGACGCGGCGGTCCACCTGCGACCCGCAATTGAGAAGGCCGAGGAGTTGGGCGGGGACCTTTGGGAGGTCCGATACGCCTCAGCCCTCTCCCAGGGTTGGTGGGCGTGGAACTGGGAGGAATGCGTCGCCGACTACCAGCGTGCCTTCGAACTCAATCCGAACAGTCCCGACGCCCATGCCTACTATTCCCAGATTCTTCTCATCCTCCAACAGGAAGAGGAGGCCATAGAGCACATCGATCGGGCGCTGGAGCTGGATCCCTTCAATACGCTCTTCAGGGTCATTCATGCGATGGACCTGAACTTCCTTCGTCGGCCTGCCGATGCGGAGGAGGTCCTTCTGGAGATCCTGGAGATGGAGCCGGAACATCCCATGGCCCTCTCCACGCTTCGGACCACCTACCATCTCATGGGGAGACAGGAGGAAGCCATCCAAATGTGGAGGGCCTCCTACGGCAGCGGAGGAAACCCGGAGGCTGCCGAAGCCCTGGACCGGGGATACGCCGAAGGCGGGTATTCAGCGGCCTTGACCGCTGCGGCGGAGACCCTGGTTCGTCAAGCCGAGGTCAGGTTCGTCCCGGCCTGGCAGATTGGAACGCTCTACACCCGGGCGGGGAACGGCGAGGCCGCCCTGGATTGGCTGGAGAGAGCTTTCGAGGAGCACGGACCGAATCTTCCCTACCTGGCCGTCGACCCCATCTTCGATGACATCCGGCCGGATCCCAGGTTCTGGGCGCTCCTGGAGCGCTTGGAGCTCTCAGGATACATGGCCTCATCCCCCGGAGGGCGGTAACGGTTTTCCGGGACCCCAGAGGGCCGTTTCCGGGAAGAAAGCGTGCCAGGCGCCCCAGAAGGCCACGTATGCATCCCGGACGGGCTCGAGGCGGGTCCCCATGAGGGGACCCGATATCGCACCACCGTCAACCGACCATCGGCTCCCCGTCTCCCGGTCTTCTATTCCATCCGCATCTGCACGAAACGTCAGGACCTCGTCCCCAACCCCAGTGTGGTACGCCATGGCAGAGCGCCGCTTCCCATCCCAAAACACTATCACCGGGGCCTCATCCTCTACGACACTCAAGGAGGCTGAGACAGCGGCCCACGCACCCTTTGACGCCAGGGACCCAAAGGGGAATGCCACCGCCCGTTTGCCCTCCGACCTGACTCCCAGGACCCTCTCCTTTTGCGGTCTCCGGGCGTCAGCCCGGGGCATTGGGAACCCGAAACGGTCCTCCTCCTCGTAGTCCCCATACGGATACCGGGCGTAGGGACCGGTGAGCCCAATCTCTCCGAGCACGTGCGTATCCGGGTGCAGCGTCCTCCAGCCGTCCCACGTCATCTCGATGGATGGGAATGCCGTCAGGCGGGTACCCTGGTCCGGCCCGCAGCGTGCCTCTCCCAACATCTGGGGCCAGAGGGATACGTTCGTCCGCCGATCGTACATGATCAGGTTGCTCTTATAGACCAGGCCCGATACTCCGAACTCGGCACCGTTCACGACGGCTCGGTCGAAAACCAGGGCGCTTCCCGTGAGGGGACAATAAGTGACAGCCAGATCGATCCCGCCCTCCCGGGTCGGGATCCTCAGGTTGGCGATCTCGTGGTACCAGAGGATGTTGTGTGGAACGGCGAAGGCGGTCCCATCCACCACGAAACCCACCACCCTGTCGGCAGGATCCAGGAACCTCTCGAGATCAGGGTCGTTCCCGCGGAGGAAGGCCGGCTGCGTGAGTGCAGGGATCCCATCCCGTACCACACCGGTAGCGGAGAAGAAGGCCTCCTCCAGCTGGCATGCATTGGGGCTGGGCGCTACCTCCCCTCCATCGATGGTCTGGACAAGTGGAGAATCCGAACAGGCCCCGAGGAGGAGGGACAGACCTACAATCACTTCCCCTCCTCCCGGGACCGACCGGTTGAATCGAACTCGGCTCATGGATCCAAAAGCCGTTACCGGGTTTCAGGGTTCCAGTCCATGATCCCCTGCCCGGTGGCCCGGTCGGCTCAAACCTCGGTCTCTTTCCAACGACCGCGACGGAAGAGAACCGCTGCCGCAACGGCAATGGTAGAGAACGCGATCGTGATCGCCGTAAACACCCCTTCGGCACCCCATCCCATCCGATGGGAGAGGACCCAGGCCAGGGGAATCTCCCACAGCCAGAAGCAACCGAGGTTCAACCAGGTCGGCGTCCAAGCGTCACCTGCCCCATTGAAGGCCTGGGTAAGGACCATCCCGTATCCGTAGAAGAAGAACCCCGCGCTGATGATTCGGAGTCCGTTGACGGCGTAGTCCGCCGTCAGCCCATGGACGCTGAAGAGCGTCGGGAGGGCCGGCGCGAACAGGAGGAAGAACACCCCCACTCCACCCAGAAAGAAGAAGTTCATTCGACCGGCGATCCAAACGGCTCGTTCCGCCCGATCAGGCTTTCCGGCTCCGAGCCCTTGCCCCACGAGCGTCGCCGCAGCGTTCGCCAATCCCCAGGCGGGCAGGAGTGCAAAGAGAACGATGCGGATCGCCACCGTGTATCCCGCCAACGCCTCGCTTCCGAAGCCCGCTATGATGCGAACCAACCCGATCCAGCTCGCGGTGGAGACAAGGACCTGAAAGGTCCCGGTTGCGGAAAGGCGGACCAGCCTGAACATCACGCCGAGACGAGGCTTCAGGTGAGAGAGGCCCAAGCTCAGGCGTCCTGAGATCCGAAACAGAATCAGGAGTTGGAGGAGAACCGCTGATCCCCTTCCGAACACCGTCGCTGCGGCGGCTCCTCGGATCCCCCACTCAGGGAACGGGCCCAAGCCGAAGATCAGAGCGGGATCCAGGAGGATATTCAGCCCGTTTCCGAACCAGAGGACCCGCATGGCGATCGCGGCATCCCCCGCTCCCCTGAACCCCGCGTTCAGCAGGAAGAGGAGCAATACCGCACCGTTGCCCCCGAGGAGGATCCGAGTATAGCCGACCCCCTCCTCGATGACCGGAGCCTCCGCTCCCATCACGCGGAGCAACAACGGAGCGAAGAACCCTCCGAGAATCCCCAGGGCCACCGAAATGACTCCTCCGAGAATCATGGCCTGACCCGCGGCCATGGCGGCCCCCTCCCGGTCCCCCTCCCCTGAGCGCCGAGCGACGGTGGCCGTAACCGCAATGGAGAGTCCCATGGCCAGGGTGTAGATGATCGCCATCAGGGATTCGGTCAATCCCACGGTTGCCATAGCAGTGGGACCCAGCCGAGAGACGAAGAAGATGTCCACCACGGCAAACACCGACTCCATCACCATCTCCAGAACCATCGGAACTGCCAGGAAAAGGATGGCCCTGTTCAGGTTCCCCTCGTTTGGATCCCCACCTCGACCGCGGAGGGCATCCAGAACCGCGCGGCCTAGCCCGGGGGCCTGTGCCTCCGCTTCGGACGGGGAGGCACAGGATCCTACCTCGTCCATTCCGCTGCCGGATCTGGCCATTCCAACTGCCCTGCGGGAGGCTGTTTGCGGAAAAAAAGCGGCTTCCCAGGAGGGTGTTCCCGGGAGGCATCTCGTCCAGAAGGAGGGATCACGCCCCGGATTCCAACCGCTTCTTCAACAGGCCCAAGGTGTTCTCCAACTCCTTCTTGTAGACTCCCTCGAGCACTCGTGCCGGCACAAAGCGGAGGGGCCCCGTTGCCTTTCCCCTGAACTTCATGGTCACCCTGGTTCCCCCGGCCTCAGGTTCCCAAAGGAGCTCGGCCCTCGCCCGGAGAACCGAGTCGGGAGTGGTTTCATAGACGGCCCGCCGGTCTCGCTCGAAGACGGCAGTCACGTAGGTGTTCTCGATCCGCCGCCCCATGAACTCGCTCACGTAAGTCTTCCTGGTGCCAACGGTCGTCTCTCCCGGAGGATCCTTTCGGGCCTCCTGGATGTTCGGCTGCCACTCGCGTTCCCTGCTCACGTCGTCCATATAGGCAAAGACGGCCGAGGCCGGCCGCTCGATGAAGACCTGATGCTGGTAGTCCATTTCCGCCTCTCGGTTCCTTTCCCTTTTGGACGGAGGTCCCGGTTGCCCATATTCTTCCAGGCCGTGGCCCTCGCCCCGTTTCTCCGTTCATCTCGATCCACCGGAAAGCCGAAATCCCCATGACACAAGAAACCACCCGGGACAGCTTCAAATCCAGATGGGGATTCGTCCTCGCCTGTGCCGGTTCGGCAGTGGGCCTGGGCAACCTCTGGATGTTCCCCTGGAGACTGGGCGAGTACGGCGGCGCGGCCTTCCTCGTCCCCTACCTGGTCTTCGTCTACGTCCTCGGGACCACCGGTCTCATGGGGGAGTTTGCTTTCGGTCGCTGGGCAAAGAAGGGGGCCATGGGAGCATATGACAAGGCCCTCCGTACCCGAGGCAGGTCCTTCGGCCGGTTGTTGGGCGCCTATCCGGTCCTGACGCTCCTGGGGACGTTGATCTTCTACCTCATCGTCACCGGGTGGGTTCTCAAGTATCTGACTTCGTCCCTCACTGGGGGCCTCTTCCAGGGCCCGTCCCCTGCCGAGGCCTACGACCAGTTTGCCGGTCACCCCGAAAGCATTCTCTGGCAGGGGTTGGCCGTCCTGGCGACGGGGGGGATTCTGGTCTTCGGGATCGCGAAGGGGATCGAGCGAGCCTCGAAGGTGCTCATGCCGCTCCTCATCATCCTGCTTCTGGCCCTCCTGGTTCGCTCCCTGACCCTCCCGGGGGCCATGGCGGGTCTGGAGTACATCCTGGTCCCGGACTGGTCATACCTCTTGCGACCGATCACGTGGGGGATGGCCCTCGGGCAAGCGTTCTTTTCCGTCTCCCTGACGGGATCCGGAATGCTTGTCTACGGCAGCTACCTCAACCGGGATGTGGACATTCCGAACTCCGCCTTGAGCACGGTGACCCTGGATACTGCCATGGCCCTCATGGCAGCGTTCATCATCATGCCGGCTACCTTCGCGTATGGCATCGACCCAGCCGCCGGGCCACCGCTGCTCTTCATCACCCTGGTCAGCGTTTTCACCAACATGCCGGCCGGTCAGCTGGTTGCCATCCTGTTCTTCATGGGCGTCCTCTTCGCGGCTCTCTCATGGGCTGCGGGATCCCCCTCGCCCTCGACCAGCCTCGCTTCGACGCCTTCGTGAACCTCATCACCGTGTACCTGGTGCCCTTTGGAGCGGCCATCGCCGGGATCCTCTTCTTCTGGGTCCTGGGGATGGACAAGGCCAGGGCGGAGGTGAACACGGGTGCCAGGAATCCCGTCGGGGCATGGTGGGAACCGGTGGCGAAGTACGTATTCGTGGGTGTCGCCATCCTCATCATCGGATTGCAGATGGCGTTTCGGGTAGGGTAGGAGCCTGTCCCGGCAATGGGGGGCGGCCAGGGACCCTGAGCTCCCTCCCCCGGGACTGGTTGTCCCCAATCCAGACCCGTTGCAGGTTGTCCGTGCGGGCCACTTCAGTCGTCAGGAGGAGTCGGAGAACCAATGGGCACCCCGATCCTGAGCAAAGAGGCGATCAACCTGAAGCGCTCGGTGATGCGCGACCTTCTGAAGTTCGCCGTGGACCCGAACATCATTTCTCTCGCAGGCGGCCTTCCAGCCAGCGAGTTCCTTCCCTTGGAGGGGCTGAGAGGGTGCATCGACACCGTCCTCACCCGCGACGGGCCGAGGGCCCTCCAGTACAGCCCCCAGAATCCGGAGTTGAGGGCCTGGATCGCCGAGTACATGGGGAAGCGGGGAGTGGCCTGCACGCCCGATGAGATCTTCGTCACCAACGGAAACCAAAACGGGCTGGCCATACTCTCCCGGATGTTCCTGGATCCAGGTTATCCGGCAGTGATCGAGGAAGTCACCTTCACCGGTATCCACCAGGTGACCGGAGGCCGCGACGCGGAGGTGCGGGCCGTCCCCACCGATCTGGATTCGGGAGTCGATGTGGACGCCCTCGAAGCCGAGTTCGCCAGGTCACCGAAGCCCCGGCTGGCAGTGCTCATCACGGACTTCCACAATCCCCTCGGCGTATCCGTGGCACCGGAGAACAGAGCGCGGGTGGCCGAACTGGCGGCCAGCTACGGGGTGCCGATTATCGAGGACGATCCCTACGCTCCCCTCCGGTTCCGAGGGGAGCCCGCACCACCCATCAAGGCATACGACGAGGATGGGATGGTCTTCTACCTGGGTTCATTCTCGAAGATGCTCGCCCCGGCTCTCCGGCTGGGATGGATGGTGGCCCCCGCGGAGCACATGGCCAGGATCACTACCATCCGCGAATCCCTGGATCTCGAATCGTCGACGCTTTTCCAACGGGCCGTGGCCGAGTTCATGGGCGCGGGTCTGTTGGATCCACACCTCGAGAGGATCACGGAAGCACATGGTACCCGTCGCGACGTCATGCTCCACGCTCTCGAGGAAGGCCTTTCGGGGATCGCCCGTTGGAGCAAACCGGACGGCGGTGTTTTCGTATGGGTCTCTCTTCCGGAGCATCTCGACACGGCGGAGATGTTCCACGAGGCCATCGAGAGGAGGGTCGCCTATATCCCAGGCGGTGTCTTCTCAGTGGACGGATGTACACGAAACGCCGTCCGGCTGAACTTCAGCAACGTAAAACCTGATGCCATCCGGGAAGGAGTGACGCGCCTCTCGGAAGTGATCCGGGCTGCGCTGGATTCCCATGGGGCCGCTTGAGCTACCGGACGACCGGTTCGCCGATTCGGCCTGCACGCCCGCCGGATCACGTACTCCACTCGGAGCCAGTACCATCAACCAAACAGGAACCTCGACCCCATCTGGAGGCAATCGGTGATCGACTTCACCCTGTCGGAAGAGCAGGAGGCGCTGAGGGATCTGGTTCGGGAGTTCGCCGCTCGGGAGATCGCCCCCCTCGCTCCCACCCTGGACGAAGAACAGCGACATAGCCCCGAGATTGTGGAGAAGTATTTCGAGATCGGATTCCTCCATTACGCGGCCCCGGAAGAGTACGGGGGAGCGGGGTTGGGGACCCTGGAGGGTTGCCTCTTCAACGAAGAGTTGGGCGCCGCCTGCGGTGGCGTCACCTGCATGCTGGGGGGGAACACCCTGGGCTTGACGCCCCTTTTCATCGCCGGGAGCGATGATCTCAAGGGTGAGCTCCTTCCGGAGCACACGTCCGGCCCCAACCTGGCGGCGTTCTGCCTGACCGAAGCGGGTGCCGGATCGGACGCAGGGGCAATGCGAACCACGGCCCACCTCGAGGGTGGGGAGTACGTCATCAACGGCACGAAGACCTTCATCACGAATGGAGGCGTCGCGAACGTCTTCTCCGTATTCGCGATGGAGGACGCCGAGAGCGGGACCAAGGGGATCTCCGCCTTCATGGTCCCAACAAACCTTCCGGGCATCACCATCGGCAAGAAGGAGAACAAGATGGGTCAGCGGACCGCCGACACCCGGGAGGTAACCTTCGAGAACGTTCGCATCCCGGCGCGCTTCCGTCTTGGCGAGGGGATGGACGGCTTCAAGATCGCCATGATGACCCTGGACGAGTCCAGGGCGACGGTGGGCGCCGCTGCGGTCGGGATCGCGCGGGCAGCGATGGAAGCCGCCACCCAATATGCAAAGGAACGAATCCAATTCGGACGGCCCCTGGCGCACCAACAAGCCATCCAGTTCAAGCTGGCGGACATGGCCATGAAGGTGGATGCCGGGCGCCTCCTCTGCTGGCACGCTGCCTGGCTCAGGGACACTGGAAAGCGGAACACCAAGGAGTCGGCCATAGCGAAGTGCTTCACCGGGGATATGGCCATGGAAGTCACTACGGAGGCTGTTCAGATTCTCGGCGGATACGGCTATATGAAGGACTACCCGGTGGAGAAGTACATGCGGGACGCAAAGCTGCACCAGATCTACGAGGGCACCAACGAGATCCAGCGCCTGGTCATCGCGAGGGCCATGCTCAGCTGAAGACACCTCGCTGCAGAATACGGAACGGGCCGGAGAGGGTGACTACTCACCCTCTTCCGGCCCGCACCATTCCCCCTTTGAAACCGCGCTTCAATCGGGGCGAACCCGCTCCACCACCATATCTCCCATCTGGGAAGTCCCGATCCCGCTGCGGGCATCCGCCGAGGGAATCGCCCCACTCCCGAGGAGGTCACTCATGGCTTTCTCCACCCGGGCAGCGGCCCTCGTCTCCCCCAGGTAGTCCAGCATCATCTGAACGGATGAGACCATCCCAAGGGGGCAAGCCACATTCTTCCCCGCGTGCTTCGGGGCCGAGCCGTGGATGGGCTCGAACATGGAGGTCTTCCCGGGATGGATATTACCGGAAGCGGCGATCCCCATCCCACCCTGCAGCATGGCCGCCAGATCGGTGACGATGTCGCCGAAAAGATTCGTAGTGACGATGACATCGAACCATTCCGGGTTCTTGATCATCCACATGCAACAGGCGTCCACGTAGGCGTGGTCCGTCTTGATCTCCGGGAAATCCGCAGCAACTGATGCGAACGCCCGCGTCCAGATGTCCTGGGGTCGAATTGCGTTGGCCTTGTCAACGAGCGTCACCTGGGCAGCCCCGTCCTCTCCCCTCTCCGCTGCTCGCTTCCGTGCCAGCTCGAAAGCGTAGCGGGAAGCCCGCTCACAGCCCTTCCAGGTATAAACGCCGTTGACCAACGCCACCTCGTCGGGCGTCCCCTTTTTCAGATGCCCGCCGATCTGGGAGTACATTCCCTCCGTGTTCTCCCGAACCACGACAAAGTCGATGTCCGCGGGGCCCTTTCCCTTCAGTGGACAGAGGTGCTCAGCGTACAGCTTGATGGGCCGGAGGTTTATGTACAGGTCCAGGCCGAAGCGAAGGCCGAGGATCACCGAGCGTTCCACGAGGCCCGGCTCTACGTCCGGGTGTCCGATGGCCCCGAGGAGGAAAGCATCCAGCGTTCGCCACTCGTCGATCACTGAATCCGGCACGAGTTCTTTTGTCTTCAGGTAGTGCTCGCTGTCGTAGGGGTATTCCACGAGCTCGTACCCGAAGCCTTCCACGTCGGCCACAGCCTTTAGAACCTTCAGCCCTTCCTTCATGACCTCCGGCCCGATCCCGTCTCCACCCAAGATCCCAATCTTGTACGACTTCATTCGGACTCCCTTCAGATTCCGCAACGGACACAGCGAACACCGGACGGCAGAGCGGTGGAAAGCTACGTCCCGTCGCCCTGCTCCGCGACAGCATCGTCTTCGAACCGGCCGGCCAGGTGACAGACTCCTCCAGACATGAGCTGGGGATAGGCGCGCTCAAACGCGTCTCGGAGCTCGTCGAGGGGAAGATCCGCGTGTCGCCCGTGGTCCCGGACATACTCCATGTACCGGTTTCCCTTCCCGTCGAAGGGCTGAAAGACGGCATCGTGAACGCCGTCGAATTCGAGAGCGGGGACGCCGAACCGGTCACAAAGGGACCGGTTGAAGGCTGGGGTTGCCTTTACCCACCGGTCTTGGATGAGGAGCTCAGCGTACCCGTGCCAGACGAAGAGGTCTGTGCCCATGGACCTGCGGAGTCTTTCGGTCGTCAGGTGGTTCCGTACGTCAGCGAAACCGAGACGGGCGGGGATCCTCTGATGCCGAGCTGCGGCGGCCAGGAGGACGGCCTTGGCAATGCAGAATCCGAACCCTCTGGCCAGCACCGCGCTGGCTCGCATGACCCTCGGGGTGAGGTCGATGCGGTAGGGATCGTACCGGATCTCATCCCGGGCGGCATAGTAGAGTGCCACGGCCTTCTCCTGGTCGCCGGATTCTTGGTTCGCCACCCGGGACGAAAAGGCGACGACGCTGGGATGGTCCGAGTCGATGAAGACCCCAGGGTCAAGGTACTCCGGAGACACTGCTCCCCTGTCGGACATGGATACCCTTTGTCGATTTCCCTCGCGCACTGTAGAGTGTCCCAATGTACGGGTGTCCCGACGGCCCCAGCGAGGTCGGAGAAGGGGCATTCTGTACCTCTCAGGAAAGGCACGGCATCTCGGAGAGGAGGAGATCCACGTGGCGCGGAAGCTGATGTCTGGAAACGAGGCCATCGCCCAGGGTGCCTGGGAGGCCGGCGTCTCGTTCGCCGCCGGGTACCCCGGCACTCCCAGCACGGAGGTGTTGGAGAGTTTGGCCCGCTACGACCGGGTGGATGCCCATTGGTCCACCAACGAGAAGGTGGCCTTCGACGAGGGGATGGGCGCGGCCCTTGGGGGGGTGAGGACCCTTGTCACCATGAAGCACGTGGGCCTCAACGTCGCCGCAGACCCTTTCATGGTCTTTCCCTACGCGGGCACGAATGCCGGGTTCGTGGTCCTGGTAGCCGACGACCCGGGGATGTACTCCTCGCAGAACGAACAGGACAGCCGGTACTTCGCCAAGATGGGCAAAGTGCCACTCCTGGAGGCCTCCGACGCCGCCGAGGCCCGGGAGCTGATCAAATTCGCATTCGATCTCAGCGAGGAGTTCTCCTCCCCCGTGATGTTCCGAACCACGACCAGACTGGCCCACACACGGGGACTGGTGGATCCCGGCGACCGCACCGATCGGGAGCGGAAGACTTTCCAACGAGATGCCCAACAGTACGCCATCCCCGTCTACGCTCGCCTGCGCCGTCCCGAGCTCGAGGCGAAGCTCGACACTCTCCGGGAATTTGCCGAGGCATTCGAGGGCAACTTCATAGAGGAAGGTGATCCGACAGTGGGCGTGGTCACCCACGGGATCCCCTATCAGTACGTGAAGGAGGTAGCCCCGGACGCCACCGTATTCAGGCTCGGGATGCTCTACCCTCTGCCGGAGAAGAAGCTGAGGGAGTTCTGCGCCCGGTTCGATACCGTCTACGTGGTTGAGGAGAGCGAGGGATTCATACAGCAGGAGATGGCCGCCTTCGGAATTCTCAATGTGGTCGGGAAGGAGCGCTTCTCCAACATCGGCGAGCTCAGCTCCGACCTCGTGGCCCAGGGTCTCAACGGAATCCCGGTACCGGATGACTTCAACCAGGAGGTGGCCGTCCTTCCCCGACCTCCGAAAATGTGTGCCGGCTGTCCTCACTCAGGCGCGTTCAGCGCCCTCAGAAAACTGAAGGTGCTCGTGACGGGGGACATCGGCTGTTACACACTGGGTTGCCTCCCGCCCCTCTCGGCCATCGACACGACCTTCTGCATGGGAGCCAGCATCGGGAACGCTACGGGATTCAAGATGGCCGGGGAAGAGAAGGTCGTGGCCGTCATCGGTGACTCCACCTTTCTCCACAGCGGCCTTCCCAGCCTCATGAGCGCCGTCTACAACCGGGTGCCCACGACCATGATCCTCCTGGACAACAGCACCACGGGCATGACGGGCCACCAGGAGCACCCCGGCACGGGGCAGACGCTACAGGAAGCGCCTTCCCCCTCGGTTGATTTCGAGGCTCTTATCCGATCGATCGGGGTCGAGCACGTGACGGTCATCGATCCCTGGGAGCTGAAGGACCTGAGGGTCGCGGTTAAGGAGGCGCTCGCCCACCCAGGTCCTGCAGTGGTGATCACCCGGCGTGCGTGCGTGCTCCTGCCCGAGGAGAAGGCCAAAGACCGGATACCCTTCTGGGTGGATGAAGAGGCCTGCATCCAGTGTGACTACTGTATGGAGTCGGGATGTCCGGCCCTCATCATGAAAGGAGAGTACCCCTGGATCCGGGACTGGGAGTGCATCGGGTGCGCCATCTGCGCTCAGCTCTGTCCGGTGGATGCCATCCTGCGGGTGGAAGAAACCGCCGGCGTGCCGGCAGGGGAGGCATGAGCGATGTCCGTGACGAACGTGCTCATCTCCGGGGTTGGCGGTCAGGGTGTGATACTCTCCAGCGAGCTCCTTGCTCTGGCTGCACTGGCCGCAGGTTTGGATGTCAAGCAAGGGGAGTTCCACGGGGTTGCCCAACGGGGAGGCGCCGTCTTCAGCCATGTACGCTTCGGAGAGAAAGTCCACTCCCCCCTGGCTCCGCGAGGACAGGTGGACTTCCTCCTGGCTCTCGAGCGGCTGGAAGCCCTCCGCTACGCACACTTCGTGAAGCCTGGCGGCACCGTCTTCGTGAACGACCACAAGGTGGAACCCATTCGGGTTGGCGATCTGCGGCCCTACCCCGATGAGGCCGAGGGTTTCCTGGGGCAGAAAGGCTTTGAGGTGGTCGAAGTAGGCGCAACTCAGAAGGCCATCGAGCTAGGAAACTACCGAGCGGCGAACGTGATTCTCCTCGGCGCCCTGGCCACCCGCCTGGAGATCCCGGAAGAGGTCTGGTCCGAGACGTTGGAAGAGCGCATCCCACCCCGCCTGCTGGAGTTGAACAGAAAGGCGTTCCTGGCCGGAGGAGAGTTGGTGGGCACCCCTGTGTCGGGGGTGTAACCACGAGGCCCCGCTGATCAGGACGCGCCGAAGGCCTCGATGAACGCCTCGCCCCTGGCGACCAAGTCGTCATGATCGTCGAGGGGCTTCTGGCTATCGAGAAGCTCACGGGTATTCTCCCTCAGCAGATCCTCGAAGCGGGGGTGTCCCCTCTTCTCCCACTCCTCCAGGCCGATCCGGGGCATTAGCTCGCTTTCATAGTACGCCCCCTGGAAGCGGCCCATGGTGAGTTCGGAGGTCAGAAAGCTCCCACCCGGTCCCTGAGTCACCATGGTGTCCATATCCAGTTCCTGGTCACTCAGGGCAAACCCCTCCCACACTCGCACGGCCTGGCCGATCACATCGTTGGAGTACACAGCCAGAAGGGGCGAGAAGGCCTTGGACCCCAGGGTCCCCCCCACTGCGGGCGCCAACCCCGATTTCCCGAGGAGGCTCAGGAGATGGTTCGTCCAAAGCTGGCCTGCTGCAGCCAGGTCGCCCGCCCATCCGAGTCCGCATCCGGATGTACCGGAATGCGGTATCCGGTAGTGGGCCATCATCTCGGCGCAGGCCAGATTCAGCAGCCAGGTGTGGGGATCGAAGAAGTCCTGCAGCGTTTTCATATCAAAAAAGGCCGGCAGGCTGCCCAGGATCAACGGCGCACCTGGACGGACCAATTGAGCCA
The DNA here is from genome assembly GCA_039592115.1 of Gemmatimonadota bacterium. Lineage (GTDB taxonomy): Bacteria > Gemmatimonadota > Gemmatimonadetes > Longimicrobiales > Gaopeijiaceae > JBDHCH01. The sequence continues at coordinate 37,399 of JBDHCH010000025.1, forward strand.
GCACCACCCCGGCCAGCAGTTCGGCATTCAGAAGAGTCAGGGTCCCCGCTGCCGTGATGGGCGTGGACATGCCCACCATGCTGTAGTTGTTGTAAATGACGGGAAGACCGCGCTCCACAGAGACGATCAACTTCTCCGCCGTTCCTTTGTTGATGGTCAGGGGTGTGACGGGATTCAGATACGGGAGGAGAAAGGGCTTTTCGGACAATCCGGGATGGAGACGTTCGGCAAGGTCGAGAGCGGGTTCGAACAGGTCCTCCGAGGAGATGAGAAGGGCGAGAGGTTTGGTCGTGTTGGCGATCAGTTCGAGGGAAGCATAAAGGTCTGCTGTTTCAGGTGGGTAATCCCGTACCACGCCTATCGTGGAGACCAGGTCGAAGTTCGGGAGATCCTGGGCCAATCGCGTCGAGACGGCCATGTGGCCTCTCGAGAACGGAGAGAGCTCATCCGTGATCGGGTCCTGGTAGAACAAATTGGTGGTCCCCACCCCGAACCGAGTGCGATCCTCTCCCAACCGAAACGCCGGCTCCCCCCTTCTGTCATACACCGGGACCACGGCCGGGGCCATGTCCAGAGCCCATTCCACTGCTGCTGCATCGAAGACGACCCGGCCCTCACTTTCAGTGGAACCGGCTGCGGGGCTCACCCCTTCCGAGGCTAGAAGAAGCTCCAGGGCACGGGGGGAGTCGATCCGAACTCCCACCTGGCTGAGGATGGTCAGGGAGCGATCATGAACGAAGCGGATCTGCTCTTCGGTCAACACCCTCAGTTCTGATCTCACCATCGGATTCATCGGATTCCCCCTCACCAGGTCATGTCTAAAGGACCGGAGAGGCCTGACGGAGTCCGGTCTCCTCCACCAGCCTCGGGATGATGGACTCCCAGTGCACCGCCATGATGTGAGTGCCGGAGATCCCCGGGGTCCCCTTCAGCTTTTCAAGGATCTCCACTGCTATCTGGAATCCGGTCTCCTGCTGTGCCTCCTTGTCCCCAGCGCTGGTCATCCGGCTGACCATTCCTTCAGGGATCACGACGCCAGGCACTTCATTGGCCATGAACTGGGCAGCCCGAGCACTCTTGAGAGGGATCAACCCAGCGAGGATATGGACCTTCCCCAGGAGGTCCCGCTTGTCCAGCGCCTCGATCCAATCCACAAACCTGTTGTGGTCGAACACGGGTTGGGTTTGGATGAACTGAGCCCCCGCGTTGATCTTCTTCTCGGCCCGGATCGCCTCGAATTCCGGCAGGGCCCCGAACGGAGAGGCCGCGGCCCCCAGGAAGAACCGGGGCGGCTCCTTGATCTTCCTCCCATCGAGGTATGAGCCCTCGTCCCGCATCCGGCGCAACATCCAGAGCAGCTGGATGGCGTCCATATCGAACTGGTCGGGTTTTGCCACCGGTCCGGGGCCGAACCGGTGGTGGTCGCCGGACAAGCAAAGGATGTTGGGGATGCCCAGGCCGGCGGCACCGATTGCATCTGATTCCAGGACCACCCGGCTTCTGTCCCTGGCTTGGAGCTGCATCACGGGCTCCAGGCCGGCCTCGAGGCAGATCTTGCTCGATGCCAGGCTGCTCATCCGAGCCGACGCCGAGGCGTTGTCGGTGAAGTTGGCCGCCACCACGGCCCCCTTGAGCATGTCGGCCTTCTTCTTGATGGCATCCGGGGAGGCCCCCAGGGGTGGCGCGATCTCCCCGGTCACCACGAACCCGCCTGCGCGAAGTTCCTCTTCCAGGCGGGAGGCGGGCTCCTCATACGCAGGTGGATGGTAGAGAGCATCCCCCTGCCACCAGTCCGGCTGACGTGCATCGAAGAACAGGGAGTCCCACTCTTCCTTGAACCGTCGGCGATGGAAGAGAGCATCCCTCAAACGAGGCCCCTTCCCCCGCGATCTCCAGAGTCGGATGAGGTCCAGCCAGGTCTCCCGTCCCACGCGACGCCCGTCCAGGGGAGCGTTCACCTCGAGCAGCAGGTCTTCCCGGCCCAGCTTGGTCGACTTCTCGTAGATTCTGTGCCAGGTACACGGCCTGGACGGATCCACCTCACATCGCTCGGGGGTCGCCCCACCGCACAGCCCGTTTCTCAGCCCCTTCGGACAGGTCATGGGACAGATGAACGCGGTCTGTTTCAGAAGACAGTTCCCGCACATCCTGCAACCGAAGAGGCCACCCTTGATCCAGCACTCCACGCGGGTGAATGCTCGAAGCAGGAGTCCGTCCCCGTCTCTGCGATAGGGCCGGAAGGCCGCCTGGTAACGACGGGGGGAAAAGAGGGACATCCTACTCCTCCGCCAAAGGCTTCCGGTGAGCGGTGATCCAATTCATGCAGTGCTCGTCCTTCCCCATGAGAACGTCCCCAGCCATTACTCCCTTGTAGGAAACCTCCTCGAGGGGGTTCGCAATGACCGCCGTGATTCCGCTGGTCACCGTCATGGCAAGGAACGCCGCGTTGAGGCTGGGTCGGTCGGGCAGCCCGAAGGAGATATTGCTGGCGCCACACACCGTGTTCACACCCAGCTCATCGGTCACCAGGCGAAGAGTGTCCAGGACCACCCTGCCGGCCTTGGGCGAAGCCCCTACCGGCAGAACCAGGGGATCGATCACGACATCCGCCGCATCAATCCCGTGATCCTGGGCCCGATCCAGGATCTTTTTGGCCACCTGGAAGCGCTGCTCGGGGGTTTCCGGAATCCCGGACTCGTCCATGGCAAGGCCGATGACAGCGGCGCCATGCTTCTTCACGAGGGGGAGAACGGCCTCCAATCGGTCCTCCTCTCCGTTCACCGAGTTGACGAGAGCCTTCCCCTCGTACGCCTCCAACCCCCGAGCCAACGCATCCACTACGCTGGAATCGATACAGAGGGGTACGTCGGTAAGAGACTGAACCAACTCCACCACCTGCGCCAAAAGGGCCGGCTCGTCCACCATGGGCACCCCCGCGTTCACGTCCAGGATGGCTGCCCCGGCGGCCACTTGCGCCATCGCGTCTTCGGCAACGCGCTGCAGGTTCCCCTCGGCCATCTCGGCCGCCAACGCCTTCCTCCCTGTTGGATTGATCCGCTCACCGATGATTCTGGTGGGAAACCCGGGGCCAATCACCACCGTCTTGGTCGCGGAAGTAAGGTTGGTTTCCAAAACACGCCTCCGTTCGGTGCCCTTGTGTGCCATCTCGGGCGAAGATAGACTGTTTCATAGGTTGAAAGCCAGTTCCATAGCATGAAGAACTTAAGACGATGACCTCTCCCGAGCCAATACCGGGGACCCGAGCCGTCCATCGCGTCCTCTCCCTCCTACGGGCTTTTTCAGAGGGTGGACCCAGGAGGAATCTCACCGAGCTCGCCGCCGAAGTGGGGCTCAGCAAGGCGACAGCCCACCGTATGTTGAGCGTTCTCGAGAGGGAAGGGTTCCTGGTCCGGTCGCCTGAGAGCGGCGAGTTCCAGCTCGGGCCGGAGATGATCGTGCTCGGCGCCCGGGCCCTTCAGGCGGTGGACCTCAGAAGGGTGGCCCGATCAGAGCTCCAACTCCTCTCAGAGACGACCGGCGAAGACGCATCGCTGGAGTCGCTGGTTGGCTCCGAGGTGCTGATTCTCGATGAAGAGAAGGGCCGGGGGTTGATGGGCATCACCTCGGAGATCGGAACCCGTTGGCCTACCCATGCGACTGCGACGGGCAAGGTCCTTCAGGCCGGAGCGGAGGTGCCGATGGCCGAGCCGAAGAACGGGTTGCCGTCCCTCACGGCTCACACCATCACCAGTTGGGCGGAATGGACCGCTACCCTCTCCGAGATCCGCGAGAGGGGGTATGCGACCAACCTCGAGGAGTTGGAGTACGGCTACATCGCCGTGGCTGCGCCCGTCAGGAACCGGGAAGGACAGACGGTCGCCGCTCTCAGCGTGGGAGGCTCAACCCACCGCATCACCGAAAACAGAGTTCCCGAACTGGCCCAAGTGGTCAAAGAAGCCGCATCCCGCGTGTCCAAGCGTCTCGGATACCGGAGCCCAGATCGAGTAGACCCGTGACGAATCCGACCAGGTCCCGTGGCCGAGCGGATCGAAGCTGAAAAGGAACACCTTCATGAGACCTACTCTCCGTTTCCTGGATGACGAGCTGATCACCCGCATCGTCGACGAAGCCAGAGGGCTGCTCAAGACCCTCGGGGTGACCATCTATAACCCGGAGCTCCTGTCGGTCCTCGGGGACCACGGGGCGGAAGTTGACGTTGCCGCCCAGCATGTGAATTTCACCGACGACATTATCGATCAGGCGTTGAAGGCCGCACCTGCGTCCTTCCACCTCTATGATGTGCTTGGTAACCAGACCCACGACTTCTCTGGGGACAACGTCCATTTCGTGACCGGCTCCTCATCAGTCAATATCCAGGACAGCGAGACGGGCGAGAGCCGGCGACCCACCACCGCAGACTACATCCGCTACGCCAAGCTCATGGGAAGCATGGAGAACATCGCTGCCCAGAGCACAGCGTTCGTCCCCTCTGGAATCGCCGACTCCGTTTCCGACTGCTACCGGCTCTTCCTGGGTCTTCTTTTCTGTGAGAAGCCGGTGGTGACAGGCGCCTTTTCCAGCGAGGGGTTCGGCGTGATGCGGGACCTCCAGGTCATCGTCCGCGGCAGTGCGGAGGAGCTGAAACAGAAGCCACTGGCCGTCTTCTCCGCTTGTCCCACTCCGCCCCTGAAATGGAGCGAAGCTACCAGCCAGAACCTCGTGGACTGTGCCCAGGCATCCATTCCCGTAGAGTACATCTCCATGCCCCTCTCAGGGTTCGTGGCACCAGTGACCCTGGTGGGTTCCCTGATTCAACACACGGCGGAGACCCTCAGCGGTGTGGTCATCAGCCAGGTCTCCAACCCAGGAGCCCCCGTCCTGTATGGTGGAGCCCCCTCCATCTTCGATGTTCGGTACGAGACCACCCCGTTTGGCGCCGTGGAAACCATGATGATCGACTGCGCCTATACCGAGATCGGGAAATTCCTGGGTCTCCCCACCCAGACCTATTCGGCCATGAGTGACGCCAAGCAGCTAGACGCTCAGGCCGGCCTCGAAACGGCCATGGGGGCGGCGGTGGTTGCCCTGGCCGGCACCAACAATGTCTCCGGCCCGGGCATGCTGGATTTCATCAACTGTTTCAGCCTCGAGAAGCTGGTGGTGGACGACGAAGTGTGTGGAATGACGTTCCGAATGCTCCGGGGCGTAGAGCCAAAGGAGGATTTTCCTTCCCTGCCCCTCTTCCAGGAGTTCCTGAGGGACAAGCACCTCATCATCGCCGATCACACTCGGCGTCACCTGAGGGACGAGATCCGCTTTCCCGGGCCGGTCATCGACAGAGCCAACCGGGCCCGGTGGGAGGATGACGGCCGTGTCACCCTCCGGGAGCGGGCTTCAGGAGAGGTGGAACGGCTGATTGGAGCCGCCGAGCCATCCAGGTTGCCTGATGATGTAAAAGCACAGCTCATTGATCGAATGGAGGGCGCTGCGAAGGACGCCGGGATGGACGCCCTGCCCCAGAGGGATGAATGACTAGGACGATCCCCCTGGAATCCATCCGGCTCGCCCCAACCCGGGACGTTGCCCTACGGCGGCAGGGCATTCCGGAAGGCCACCAGGTCTCGGAACAGGTCGAAGGTCTCCTGGAAAAGGCCATCGATCTATATGAGTCCCTCGCCGAGCCCGAGGGGCTCATTGCCGAGATCTCGATTGGCGACTTCCAGGACGTCTTCACCGGCGAAGGCGAAAACACCCTTCCGGCTCCCCTTCCGCGGATTGTGGAGAGGGCAGATGGGCTGGCCCTCTTTGCTGCCACCATCGGTGAACCGGTAAGCAGTAGGATCCAGGAGCTGTTTCAGGAGAACGATCCTGCCACGGCGTGCATGCTGGATGGCATCGCATCCGAGAGAGCGGAAACCGCTGCTGACTTGCTGGCGGGAGCATTCCTGACCTCCCTGGTGGAGTGCGGGGCAGTGGGTTCTGGGGCGGGAGCGTTGCCATACAGCCCTGGGTACTGCGGATGGCATATCACCGGCCAACGGAAGCTCTTTGCCTTCCTGACACCGGAGCGGATCGGCATCAGCCTGAACAAGAGCTGTCTGATGGCTCCCATCAAATCGGTTTCAGGTGTGCTGGTCGCTGGCGCGCCGGAGATCCACGAATTCGAAAACGACTTCGACTTCTGCTTCGACTGTAGCTCCTGGGAATGCCGAACCAGGATCGCATCCCTCGTTCAAGTTTCCCCAACAAAAAGCTAGTGGAGCCCACCATGGAGATTTTGAAGAATATCGCGAAGAGCCTTATGGCTGGGGACGACCAGAAAATCGTCGGAGAGGTCAAACAGGCAATTGAGGAAGGTATCCCCACCACTCAGATCCTGGATGACGGGCTGATCGCCGGAATGAACGTGGTGGGCGCGAGATTCAAGGTCCACGAGATGTTCCTTCCGGAAGTCCTCCTTTCCGCTCGAGCTATGACTGCGGGGGTGGCCATCCTGAAGCCGTTGCTCATCGCGGAGGAGGTACCGAGCAGAGGCAAGGTAGTCCTGGGCTCGGTCCAGGGTGACCTCCACGACATCGGGAAGAACCTGGTGGGCATCATGCTCGAAGGGGCCGGTTTCGAGGTAGTGGACCTCGGTATCGACGTCCCCCCGGAGAAATTCATCGAAGCGGCCATCGCCGAGGACGCTTCGGTGGTCGGGCTCTCTTCTCTCCTTACGACCACCATGGACATCATGAAGGGCGTGGTGAAACTGGTAGGCGAGCGGGGGCTCTCGGAGAAAGTCCAGGTCATCGTGGGCGGTGCTCCCCTTTCCGAGGAGTTCGCCCAGTCCATCGGGGCCGATGGCTACGCCTATGACGCCGCCAACGCCGTTGAAAAGGTGATCGCGCTGACCGAAAACGACTGAGGCCTCGGCAGGGGTATGAACGCCTCTCGAGTCGCCGGGGGCTCAAAGGTCGGCTCGGACCCGCAAGGCCCCCGACTCCGAACCCTACCGATGATCAGGGTCTCCCCGGACGCTGCGAAGCACCGCACGGAAGGCATACATGGCAAGGCAAACACCCACCAGCACGGCGACGCTGACGGCTTCGTTGAGTGGCATCTGGAGCAGCAACCAGATCACGATAGCACAACTCAACACCGGAATCAGCGGCCCGAACGGCAGCCTGAATTCGCCGTCCTTGGGTAGTCCGTCCCTCTTGCGTAGACGCAGGACGGCGAGGCTGACCCCGAGGTCGATGAGCAGCAGCGATCCGCTTGCCACGACGGCCAGATACTGGAACGTGCCACTCAACGCGAACACACATATCACCGCAGCGAAGAAGATGATCGAGGCGTGGGGGGTCTTGTACTTCGGATGCACCTTGCCAAGGAATGCCGGCAGATTGTCATCGAGGGCTGAGGCGAAGACCACCCTGGGCCCTCCCAGCATGTCGCCACTCAATGTGGCGTAGATCGAGATAACCGCGCCCGCGATCAACATCTTTCCGCCCCAACCGCCGAACACCTCGGTGGCGACCGCCACCAGCGGTGCTTCGGTGTTGTTCGCCAGCTCCGCCCCCAGCACGCCCTGGGCCACCGTTTGCAGGCCGACGTAGAGCACAAGGAGTCCGCCAAGTCCGAACAGCAGTCCGAGTGGAACGGTCCTCGCCGGATTTCTTATCTCTCCGCTGGCATTCAGCGCACTCTCAGCCCCGCTGAACGCGAAGAAGAGCAGAATGGTGCCCGCGCCGATGCTGACAGGAGAGGGCCACTCGGGAATGGCGAGGTTCTCCATGTTCAAAACGAACAACCCTGCCCCCAGCAGCAGAAGCAGCGGTACGAGCTTGGCCAGCGTGTTGAAGATGTAAAGACGCACTCCTGCCACGACGCCCCGAACGTTCACAGCGGCCAGGATCGCCAGCAACGCGATG
>JBDHCH010000026.1:0-27947 GCA_039592115.1 Gemmatimonadota bacterium
GGAACTGAGCCAACCCGTCCACGACCATCTTCGTCATCGCCTGGACGAACCGGGGGTGAGTGGGCCACCGGTCGATCACGCTCCACTGAAACTCCTTGGTCATCCCCAGCCTTCCAGCCACCCGCCAGAGCTCGTTAAGGCTGGAGCCGGTGGTGGCGCATGAGAAGTGCTGGTATTGGGTGAAGGCGATGGCCCGCTTCACGCCGTCGGCCTTCATCTGCCGTAGAGCGTCTTCGCTGAACGGATGCACGTACCGGAACGCGATGTAGTACTTGTGAGGCGCAGTTTCCGGGGACAGACGATCCAGTCGCTCCACCATCCCCTTTCCTTGAACCTCCGTCCAGTGGAGGATGGGTGAGCCTCCTCCGATCTCCTCGTAGAGCTTGGTGACGCTGGGCGTACGGCGCTTGGCGATGAATGGACCCAGCCACTTCTGGGCCGGGAGCTGGATGATCTCCCGATCCTCGAAGAGTTCCAGGAGAAAGGGCCCCACGTCGTCCAAGCTCTTCGGGCCTCCCATGTTCAGGAGGACGATCCCGGTGGGGGCTCTCACGGCGGTCACTCGGGGCTCCAAGGCGGCGTTATTGGCGTCAGTCATGGGTCCCGCTTACCCGCGCGTTGCGCCTGTGATCCCGAAGGCGCAAACTCCCACCTTGCGCACCCCTCCTGTGTTCTCTTCCGGATGCGAGGTGAGAGAGATGCGAGTGATCCGCCGAAACCCGACCTCCCTGTTCTATCTCCTGGCTGTCCTCCTCTCCGCTTCCCCCCTTTCGGCCCAGAAGAGGCCCATGACTGTCCTGGATCTCATCGATGTGCCCTTCGTCGGAGACGCCCAACTATCCCCTGATGGGACCCAGGTCCTTTTTGTGAAGAGCACCGCCGATTGGGAGGAGAACCGATCCATCTCCCACATCTTTCGGGTGGATACGGATGGTTCCGGCCTGGTCCAGCTCACGCACGGGAAGGAGGGCCAATCCAGCCCCAGGTGGTCTCCAGACGGTCTACATGTCGCCTTCACTGCCAACCGGGGCGATGACGAGGGCAACCAGATCTACCTGTTGAGCGCGGGAGGCGGGGAGGCTCGCCGGCTGACGGCCCATGAGACATCGGTGGGAAACGTCTCCTGGTCCCCGGACGGCCGGTTCCTTTACTTCCTGGCCTCCGATCCTCTCTCCGACGAGGAGGAGAAGAAACGGGAGGTGCGGGACGACGTCTTCGCCTTCGACGAGAACTTCAAGCAGATACATCTCTGGAAGGTAGACGTGGAAGGTGGGGAGGAAACCAGGATCACGGAGGGTGACTTCACCGTAGCCCAGTACTCGGTTTCCAGGGATGGAGAAATGGTTGCCCACATGCGGGCGCCGTCCCCTCTGTTCGGGCAGTTCCAGGAAGCGGAGGTCTGGGTGATGGCCGTGGATGGGGCGCGGGCAATCCAGTTGACCTCCGATACGGTGCCCCAGTACAACCCGCAGCTCTCCCCGGACAACGAGTGGGTCATGTTCACCGCCGACTCGAATGAGGAGGGTGACTTCTACTACAACGACAAGATCTTTCTGGTGCCGGCCGGAGGGGGGGATGCCACAGTCCTCCTCCCCGACCTTCCCTACGAGGTGCCCGGGGCCAACTGGTCCTCCGATGGGGAGGCCGTCGTCTTTCTCGCCAATACCGGAGTCCGACAGGACCTCTTCCTGGCCGACGTCAATACCCGGGAGGTGACCCGACTGACCACGGGCGACCATTCCTTGGGATCGGTGAGCTACAATCCCCTCAACAACCGGGCGGTATTCGGAATCCAGGAACGGACGAACGCAGGGGACATCTGGGTGATGGAAACAGAGGCCGGAGCCCGACCGACCCGCGTGACCCACATTTTCGATTATCTGGACGAGACCTTCCTCCTCCCTCGCCAAGAGGCGGTGCAGTGGGAGGGGGAGGATGGCGTAACCGTGGAAGGCCTTCTCTTCTATCCCCTGGACTACCAGGAAGGTCGGCGCTATCCACTCATCGTCCAGACCCACGGCGGCCCGGCGGCATCGGACAAGTTCCAATACGGCTATTCCTCCAACTACATCCAGGTCCTGGCTGCGAAGGGGTACTTCGTCTTCAAGCCCAACTACAGGGGAAGCACGGGGTATGGCGATCCGTTCCTTCGGGACATGGTAGGCCACTATTTCAACCAAGCTCACAAGGACGTCATGACGGGGGTCGATTACCTCATCGATCGGGGTTTGGTCGACGGGGACCGGATGGGGAAGATGGGGTGGAGTGGCGGCGGCCACATGACCAACAAGATCATCACCTACACAAACCGGTTCAAAGCTGCCTCTTCTGGAGCGGGTGCCTCCAACTGGATCTCCATGTATGCCCAGAGTGACGTGCGGGTCTACCGGACCCCATGGTTTGGGGCCAACCCGTGGGAGGAGGGTGCACCCATCGACGTCTACTGGGAGCATTCCCCGCTGAAGTATGTCCACAATGTCACGACCCCCACCCTCATTCTGGTGGGGGAGGAGGATCTGCGGGTTCCCATGCCCCAGTCCGTGGAGATGTACCGAGCCCTCAAAGCCCTGGACGTTCCGGTCCACCTCTACGTGGCTCCAAGACAACCACACGGCTGGCAGGAGCTCTACCACCGCCTCTTCAAGGCCAATGTGGAAATGGATTGGTGGGAACGATGGATCATGGACCGGGAATACGAGTGGGAAGCGGCACCTGAGAAAGGCAAGTGAACCGATCATGAGCATCTCTCGGAAGCGCTTCCTCGCCGCATCGGGTGCAGCCGCAACGGCCCTCTTTCGGCCCGACCTGGTCGGTGCAGCGCACTCGCGCCCAGCCGGAACGGCCGGTAAACCTGCCCAGGTTGTTCCCAACGACCGGTTCGATCCCTGGATCGAGGTGGATCCGGAAGCTCTGGCCTTCAATGTGAGCATCATCTCCCACCTGTCGGGAGGTCGCCCGATCTTCGCAGTCATCAAGAACAACGGGTACGGGCTCGGCCTTACCACGGTGGGGAAGATCCTGGAGGGATTCCCTGAAGTGGTGGGGTTGGCGGTGGTCAAGACCGAAGCCGCCCTGGCCCTCCGGGACGCGGGCATCCAGAAGCCTGTTCTTCTCATGGCCCTTTTTGGGGAGGAGGAGGGCCCGGAGTTGGTGGCGCGGGGTGTTCATCTCTGCCTTACCACGGATGACGGCCCGCAGAGGATTGCCCGAGCGACAAGAAAGGCCGGAAGGCCGGCAACCACCCACGTATACCTGGACACGGGAATGAGCCGGATGGGGATCCCGTACCACCGGGCGCTTCCCTGGATCGAAACCCTGAAGGCCTCGGGGATCCGGGCAGAGAGCACCTTCATGGGGTTCACGGAGGACCCTGAATACGACCGCGTCCAGCTTTCCCGGTTCACCGAAGTGGCTGAGGCAGCCAGGGCAACGGGATTCGATCCGGGTACCCTTCATGCCGCCTCTTCCGCAGGGGTGTTCAACTTCCCCGAAGCCCACCTGGACATGGTCCGGCCGGGGATCTCCCTGTTCGGTGCGTACTCTTCCAACGAAGGGAAGGAGGCGGAGATCGCTGAGCTCCGTCCCGCGGGTCGGCTGAAGGCGAGGGTCGTCCGGGTAGAACGTCTGCGGGCGGGGGACAGCGTGAGCTACGGCCGGGAATTCGTGGCCGACGAACCGACCTGGGTAGCGACCCTTCCCATGGGGCACTCCGACGGGTACCCCAGGGAAGCGGTCCACGGTGCCCGGGTGCTCATCAACGGCCGAACGTATTCGCCGGTTGGGGCCGTGAGCGCCAGCCACACCATCGTGAATATCGGGCAGACGGAAGACGTCCGAATCGGGGATGTTGCGACGTTCATGGGGCCGGACCACCCGGATATCCACCCGAATGCCATTGCCACTCGCACCGGGCGGTCGGTCTACGACGTACTCATGCACTTGAACGGGGCGATCCCGAAGATCTTGGTCTGACCGGTCACGGCCTGCCCCTCCTGTTCCGTGACTTGCCGAAGCCACCGGTCGCCCAACCGGAACCAACCTCCCCGGAGCGGGACACGGCTCGACTGCTCGCGGGGGGAGAGAAATGCACGAGCCGGAATCGACCAACTGAACCAGGAGCCTTGTTGTGGGCGGATTTTTTGGCGTTGTCTCCAACTCGGATTGTGTGCCAGATCTCTTTTACGGCACCGACTACCACTCCCACCTGGGTACCATGCGGGGAGGCATGGCGGTTCTGAACGGCCAGGGGTTCACTCGATCCATCCACGACATCACCAATACCCAGTTTCGGAGCAAGTTCGAGGATGAGCTGAATGAGTTTTCCGGGACGAAGGGGATCGGAGTAATCAGCGACAACGAAGCCCAGCCACTCCTCATCAACTCCCGGCACGGTGCCTACGGCATCGTTACGGTGGGAAAGATCAATAACCTGGACGAGTTGGTGGCTTCGGCCTTGTCCAATAATGGGGTCCACTTCTCCGAGATGACGGGAGGGAAGGTGAACCCCACCCAACTGGTGGCCCACCTCATTGACCAGGGGCAGACCTTTCCAGAGGGGATCGCCTCCGCTCAGGAGAAGATCGACGGCTCATGCTCCCTCCTGATTCTCACCGAGGACGGAATCATCGCCGCCCGGGACCGGTTGGGCAGGACGCCGGTGATCGTCGGTGAGAAGGATGGGGCCCACGCCGTCACGTTCGAGAGCTGCGCGCTTCCCAACCTCGGATATGAGATCGTTCGATACCTTGGCCCGGGGGAAATCGTCCACGTGACCTCCGGGGGGGTCGAGGAGCTCAAGGCACCCGGTGACAGGATGCAGATCTGCGCCTTCCTTTGGGTTTACTACGGATACCCTGCCTCCAGTTACGAGGGGATCAACGTCGAAACGGTCCGGTATCGGTGCGGGAACCGTCTCAGGGACCGGGATGACGTCGAGGTGGATCTTGTGGCCGGTATCCCGGATTCGGGTACCGGGCACGCCATCGGGTACGCCAATAGAGCCGGCGTCCCCTATCGGAGACCCTTCGTGAAATACACCCCTACCTGGCCCCGGAGCTTCATGCCCCAGGACCAGCGGGTCAGGGACCTGGTGGCCAGGATGAAGCTGATCCCCATCCAGGACATGATCGACGGGAATCGGGTCCTCTTCTGTGAGGATTCCATCGTCCGGGGAACCCAGCTTCAGGACATCATCCAGCGGGTTTTCGATCTGGGGGCCAAGGAGGTTCACATGCGGCCTGCCTGCCCTCCACTGGTATTCGGGTGCAAGTTCCTGAACTTTTCCCAGTCGAGATCGGAAATGGACCTGGCCGGGCGTCGAGCCGCCCACGAGCTGGAGGGAGGCGACCCGGAGGACCTCTCCAAGTACGCCGATCCTGATGGACGGCCCTACTGCGCCATGGTCGAGGCGGTTCGGGAGCGGTTGGGACTCACGTCACTCCAGTACCAGCGGTTGGATGACCTGGTGGAAGCCATCGGGCTACCGAAGGAAAAGCTTTGCACCTTCTGCTGGGATGGGGCCGAATAGAAGGAAGATCGATGCGTAGATCTGAATGGTGGATGGTCGTGGTGGCCCTGGCCGCCACGACCATCCTTTTGGTGGGCTGTGGGGATGCGAAGGTCCTCCTGGAGATGAGGGCGGGATCCCTGGCGATCGGGCTTCTCCAGAGCGGATATGTAGCGGGGTTTCGAGATACGTCGAGGGGCGTGGAGCACATGCCGGAAGGGATGACCGCCCCTCTGCTCCAACTCCGGGTCGCGGGCCGTGATCTGGGGCCGGAGCTCGCAGTCTTCGACCCGGCCGACAGCACGCTCACGCTCGGCTATGAAGGAGGTCTGAATGCAGCGGTTCGGGTGAGACAGCGCCCCACCCATGTGCGCCTGGAGCTGGAGGCTGTGTCCGAACCCGAGAGGGTCGAACTGGCGATCTGGGGGCCCTTTCCCACCACCATTCGAGAGACCATCGGGGAGACCGTGGGAGTGGTCCGTGGGGAAGGGTATGCCATCGGGCTCCAGGCCCTGAATCCCAAAACCCTCGGTGGTTTCCCCTGGAATGAGAACGACGCCATGCCCCAACTCGACATCTTCGAGTCGGGGGACTTCTCGGATCTGAGCGAAGAGGGCAAGCGGCACGTCCTGTATCGGGTGGAGGCTGCAAAACCCGACTCCTTCGGGAGCACGCTCCAGGCCTACACCCGAAGCCGGAGGCAGGAGAGGGTTATCCAGAATTGGGGTCATGAGCGGTATGTGGCTCCACCGTTCGACGACGGGGGGGTGGTGGGGTCGGCGATCGCTCTCTTCGGATCGCCGGAGGAGGAGTCATTGGCAACGATTGGAGCCATCGAGGTGGCCGAGGGCCTCCCACACCCGACCATCGACGGCGAGTGGGGGAAGATGGCGCGCTCCGCGGCGGCCGCCTACGTGATCCTCCCCTTCGGCGAAGCTACCCTGGACCAGGCCCTCGACGTGACCCTGAAGGCCGGCCTTCGGTATCTCTACCATCCGGGACCGTTCGCGACCTGGGGACATTTCCCCCTGAACGACGACTTCCCCCGTGGGGTCCCGGGCCTGCGCATGGCCGTGGAACGGGCGGAGGAGCGAGGTGTCATGCTGGGCGTTCACACGCTCTCCAACTTCGTCACCACCGACGACACCTACGTGACCCCGGTCCCGGATCCTCGTCTTGCCCGAGTCGGTGGGACGATCCTGGAGGAAGACGTTCCTGTCGGAGCAACGGAGATCACGCTTCGCTCCCCTGAGTTCTTCAATCAACATGACAACGACAACCTCCGGGCCGCAGTCATGGGGAACGAGATCATCCGGTACCGGACGGTGTCCGACGCCTCCCCCTGGAGGCTCCTGGACGTCCAGCGTGGGGCGTTCGGAACCGAGTCGGCTTTCCACTCCGCCGGAGAATCCATCAGCAAGTTGGCGGACCACGCGTACCGGGTGTTTCTCACCGACCCGGACCTTTCGACGGAAATGGCCCGGAACATCGCCGATCTCTTCAACCGAACCGGATTGAGGCAGATCTCCTTCGACGGACTGGAGGGAAACCGGTCCACCGGGATGGGGAATTATGGTGAGATCCTTTTCACTTCCACCTGGTACGACGCCCTGAACCCCGAGATTCGCGCCCACTTCATCGCCGACGCCAGCCGCACTTCCCATTTCTTCTGGCATATCTACTCGCGGATGAACTGGGGGGAACCGTGGTACGCGGGGTTCCGAGAAAGCCAAACCGAATACCGCTTGAAGAACCAGGCCTACTTCCGACGGAATCTGATGCCGGGGATGCTGGGGTGGTTCCAGATGCGGCCCGAGACGAGCGTGGAGGATATCGAGTGGATGTTGGCTCGGTCCGCGGCTTTCGACGCAGGGTATGCGTTCGTGACCTCCTTCGATGCCTTGGAGGAGAACGGCCGATCGGAGGAGATCCTGGCGCTCCTCGGCCGGTGGGAAGCAGCGAGAATGGCCGATGCCTTCTCCGTTGAGCAGAAACGACGGATGGAGAACATCGCCAACGAGTTCAACCTCGAGCAGGCAGAGGATGGAGGGTGGATGCTTCGGCAGATCCATGTGTCGAGGCATCTATACGAGGGTCGCGCTCGGCAACCGGGCGAGCCCTCCCACCGGACCTTCGCCTTCGGAAACCCGGTGGACCCCCAACCTCTGGGGTTTATCCTCACTGCCCAGGGGGGCTCCGTCGAGGGGATCCGACTGGAGGTTGACGGGGTGTCGGTCGTTGAGATTCCTGGCCGACTCCAGGACGGTGACGCCGTAGTGTACGCGGGGGGAGGGGAGGCCGTGCTCTACTCCGCCCAGTGGAAGGCTCTGGGGACCTTTCCCCTGGATTCCGGTGCCCTCGGGGTGGCCTCCGGCCTTCACGAACTGGTGGTTGACGCTCAGGTAACCGGGGACGGGGAGGCCAACCTCAAGGTGGAGCTTCGCTTGCGGGGACCTGGGGAGCCTCTGTCCAGGGATTGAATCGGTGCAGTTGACGGGGAAGACTCGAGACTCGACACGCGGAGGAGGCAGGAAGATGGAGCGTTTCCGCCGAGGAAATCCGATCCTCTCGGTCGCCCTCGTGTTGGGGCTTTTGTGGCTGTCGGGATGCGCCGACCCCGAGGGGGCCGAGGAAGCCGGGAACGATCCGCCTGGGTCTTCTCTTCTGAGGGTCGGCCTTCCTTCTCCCTACATCCAGGGATACGCCCAGGACATCAAAGGTGAGGTCCTTCAGTACCACTCTCCCGTTCCCATGATCGGGACCTCCCTGCTGGTCCGGTCCGAGGACCGTGTCCGCTCCATTGCTTGGGAAACCGGGGCGGTTCCCCTGAGCTACGAGGGCCAGGAGGCCACGGTTGCGCTGATGGTTGGGATCGACGTCAACGCCGAGCCCCGCCGGTTCGACTTCCGCATCAACGGCGAGGATGTCCTCACCCTCGAGAACCCCCTGTCGGCGACCCTGGGCGACACGCTGTTCTGGCCTGGCGACCGGGGGGTGCGGGGAGCCTTCCATGTCACGCTCATGGATCGGTACGGGGATGCCATGGGGTTTCTCCTCCTCACCGTTCCCCGTGGCATCTGGGAGCCAGGGGAGCCGATGCAGTTCGAGGTAGTCGGGGAGAGCGCGGGGGAGCGGACCTGGTTCATGGTCTTCCGGGATTCCCTCGAGCCCCGGATCGAGCTCCGGAATGCACCTGCCGTTCTCCGGACCCCACAGGGGGAGGCTCAGGTTCTCCGCCTGGATCTGTTGACGCTGGAAGGCGGGCGGGGGTTCCACATGGACAGCCCCCTGGGAACGGTGGATACCCTCACCCCCATGGGGCATGCCCGGTTCACCCTTCCGGTGCCGGTGGTGGAGAGGCCGGAACCTTTGGTCGTCCAATATGGGCTGGGTGACCATTCCGGCGAGTTCAGCTACACTGTAGTCCCCCCCCGTCGAATGGAGATCTTCCTCCTCCATCACACCCATCTGGATATCGGGTACACCCACCATCAGGACGAGGTGGAACGGATCCAGTGGGCCTCCCTGGAGGAGGCTCTCCGCCTGGGTGCGGCATCAGAGGAGTATCCGGAGGGATCACGGTTCGTCTGGAATCCGGAAGGAATCTGGGCCGTTGAGAGCTATGTTCGGGCTCACCCGGGGGAGAAGACGGATCGCCTCATGGAGGGGATCCGGAAGGGATGGATCGAGCTGGATGGGATGTATGCAGGGCTCCTCACGGGACTCGCCAACGAAGAGACGCTCCTCCACGCCTTCGACGCTGCCCACGAGCTGAGCCGGAGGAGCGGAGTGGCCATCGAGTCGGAGATGCTCTCGGACATCCCCGGGTTCTCATGGGGTTTGGTCGAGGCCCTTGGCCGAAACGGGATCCGCTATCTCTCCATCGGTCCCAACTTCGGCCACCGAATCGGCCATTTCACGGAGGAGCTGGGGGACCGGCCGTTCTGGTGGCAGGCACCTTCGGGTGAGAGCCGTGTCCTGACCTGGGTTTCCGGTGGAGGGTACGCGTGGTTTCATACCGGGTTGGGGTACGATCGCCTCGCCACGCAGATGGAGGAGAGAATCTTCCAGTACCTGGACCAACTCTTCGCAGGGGAGTACCCCTACGATCTCACCTATCTCCGCTACAACATCGGGTCCGACAACGGCCCTCCCGATCCCGGATTGGCGGACGCGGTACGGAGCTGGAACGACCGTTTCGCGTCCCCCGTTCTCCGGATCTCAGGGACCACCGCGGCCTTCGAGGCTCTGGAGAACCGCTATGGGGGGGGGCTCCCCACGCTAAGGGGGGATCTCACCGGGCATTGGGAGGACGGGGCCGGATCCTCGGCTCGCGAAACGGCCATGGTCAGGCGCGCAGCCGAAAGCCTCCCCCAAACCGAGGAACTGGCCCGAATGCGGGGAGTCACCCTCGATCCCGACACCCTCGCCGAAGCCTGGCGGCAGGTGCTTCTCTTCTACGAGCACACCTGGGGATCCTGGAATTCCATCAGCGAGCCGAACGCGGAACTGACCCTCACATCCTGGGAACGGAAACGGGCCTTTGCAGAGAGAGCTGCCGAGCTGGCGCATCGGTTGAAAGAGGAGGCGCTTCGGGACCTCGGCAGCGGTGGGGCGACCCCACCGCGGGGGGCGAGTGATGACCCGTCTGTCCAAGTGGAGGTCATCAACACCCTGCCGTGGCCTCGCACGGATCTCGTCTTCCTCACCGTTGAGGACCTCCCCACGGACGCCCAGGTCCTGGACCCCCAGGGGCGGATAGTGCCTTCCCAACGGCTGAGTGATGGTCGTCTCGGGTTCTTGGCTGTGGATGTCCCCGGGGAGTCCACTGCTCGCTACTCTGTGAAAGGGAATCGGCTTTCCGGGGAAGGGAATCAGAGTCTCCAAGCTGGCGCGACCGGGGGTCGGGGCCCGGCGGAGAAGGGGGCGGCCCATACCCTGGAGACCACCGATTTCCGGGTCCTCCTGGATCCGGAGACGGGAGACCTGAGTTCCCTCCTCCATCGGCCTTCGGGAAGGGAGTTGGTGGACGCCTTCAGCGGTGGGCTGGATCAGTATCTCTACGTACCAGGTCGGGATCCAGCGGCCGCGGTAGGGGCGGGTGAGGCGACCTTCGAATTGGTGGAACGAGGACCCATTGTCTGGTCCTTTTCCGCCACTTCGGAGGCCCCGGGGCTCCGGGCGCCCCTGGTCAGAACCTACCGGTTGGTGGAGGGCCTGGACCGCGTCCAGGTCACCAACCGGGTGACGAAGGAGTGGGTGCTGGACCCGGAAGCGGTTCTCTTCCGGTTTCCCTTCGCGATCGAGAACCCCCAGGTCCGGATCGATGCACCGTTCGGGTTCTTCCGGCCGCAAGTGGACCAGGTCCCGGGTGCCTCCAAGAACTATTACAGCCTGCAGCGGTGGATCGATGTGTCGAACGCCGAGTGGGGAGTGACGATCACCTCCATCGACGCGCCCCTGATCCAACTGGGGGAGATCCGCACCGATCCCATCGTCGTCGGTTGGGTAGACGAGGCCGAAAGCTCAGCCACGCTGTTCTCGTACGTCATGAACAACTATTGGGAAACCAACTACAGGGCCGCCCAGGACGACGAGGTAGAGTTCCAGTACACGATCCGGGTTCACAGCGGCTTCGATGAGGATGAGGTGGAACAGTTCGCCCTCGAGGAGGCCCGACCCCTTGTGGTGCGCAGAGTGGAGAGGTAGAGAATCCGAGACCACCGGGCCTGTCCGGTTCCTTCAGAGCTCTCCGTGCCCGAAGGGTGCCGCCCGTGCTCGGGCTCGCCGAGGCTCAAGAGAGACCATAGGTCCTCAGCTTCCGATATAGGTTCCGCTCGCTGATTCCCAAAATCCTGGCCGCGGTGCTGCGGTGTCCGTTCACGGCAGCGAGAACCCGTTTGATGTGATCCTTCTCCACTGCCTCCAGCCTGACAAGGCCCTCGGGGCCCCTCTCTGACGGTGGGTGGTGGGGTCTCGGTTGGATGGACCTGGGGAGGTCGGTTGCCCGAACCTCCTCTCCGTCTCCCACCACGAGGGCCCGTTCCACGGCGTGCAGTAGCTCCCGGACATTCCCGGGCCAGTCGTGGCCTCTGAGTAGCGCCAAGGCTTCCTCGCTCAATCGGCGTCGGACTCCGTGCCTCGCGTTGAGGAGCGCCACGAAGTGGTTGGCCAGGAGCTCGACGTCTCCCCTTCTCTCCCGTAGGGGGGGGAGGCTCAGGATGATAGTACTGAGCCGGTAATAAAGGTCTTCCCTGAACAGGCCCTGATTGACCAGATCCACGAGGTCCCGGTTGGTGGCGGCCAAGAACCGGACGTCCACCTGGATCTCCGAGGTTCCTCCAACATGGCGGAAGGTAGACGCGTCCAGAACTCGTAGGAGCTTCACCTGGGTCGCCGGACTCACTTCCCCGATCTCGTCGAGGAAGATTGTGCCTCCGTCCGCCACTTCGAACAATCCCGCTTTGGAACGGTCGGCTCCGGTGAACGCGCCCCGCTCGTGGCCGAAGAGCTCGCTCTGGAGAAGGTCTTCCTGCAGTGCGGCACATTCCACGACGATGAACGGTTTGTCCTTCCTGGGACTCTTAGCGTGGATGAGCTTCGCGACCATCTCCTTTCCGGAACCGGTCTCCCCGGTGATGAGTACCGTGGAGTCGGTGGGGGCCACCCTCTGGGCCAGGGCAACCAACTCCACGAAGTTCCTGCTCGACCCGACGAACCAATCGGCGGGGTCGGAGGGAGTGAGGCCACGCTCCAGGAGGGAGGTTCTGCGCTTCAGGGCTTGCCGTTCGATAGCTCTCCGGATCCGGATCTCCAACTCGTCCAGGGGGCACGGTTTCGATACGTAATCGAAGGCACCCGCCCGGATGGACTCGATGGCCGTGTCGATGGAGCCGTGCCCGGTGAGCATGATGACCTCACACTCCGGGTGCTTTTTCGCCGCCGTTTTGAGAACCTCCAACCCGCTGATGTCAGGAAGCTGTAGGTCCAGGAGGATCAGGTCGGGTTGATGCTCCTCCAACCGGCGCAGGGCATCTCCACCGGATTCGGCCGTGAACACGGTGAACCCGAGGTGTCCCAACTCCCCGGCCATCACCGTCCTGAATACCGCGTCATCGTCGACCAGGAGGATAGTGGTTTCGGGCGTCATGCCTCGACCTCCACAGCTCCGGCTCTGCCCAAGGGGGGAAGGCTGATCTCGAACAAAGACCCCTGGCCCGGGGTGCTCTCCACTCTGATCTCGCCGTCCCAGCGTCTGACGAAGTCCAGGGACAGGAAGAGCCCAAGCCCCGTCCCACCACGCCTGAGACTGACGAACGGTTCGAATATTCGCTCCAGGTCGTCCGGGGGGATTCCGCGTCCCTCGTCACGCACCCGGATCAGAATCGAAGGTCCGTCCAGTACCTCCAGCGCCACGCTGCTCCCCTCCTCGCTGGCCTCGATGGCATTCAAAAGGAGGTTCACCAAGGCGTGTTGCAGGTCGGCTTCCTCGGCCCTGGTCTGGGGTGGAGAATCCGGCAGGGTACACCTCACCTCCACACCCTTCGCCGTCGCCGTGGGTGCCACCAACCTCGTCACCGCGTCGACCGCCCTCACCACGTCCACAACGTCTCCTTGTGAGGACTGGCCCCTGGACAAGCGGAGGAAGTGCTGCGTGATTCCCCGGCATCGGAGGATCTGCTCCCGGGCCACTTCGGCGTTCGTTCCTATGCGCTCTGTCCCGGGGGATCCGCCCTCCACGCTCCTGGTTTCCCGAAGAATTCCCTCCACACAGGTCAGAACTGTCGCCAGGGGCGTGTTTATCTCGTGGGAGAACCCCGACGCCAACATCCCCAGGGAAGCCAGCCGGTGGGACTCGGCGAGGCGGGCTTCGGCAGTCCGACGGTCGGAGATGTCCCGCCACACCTCCACCACCTGGTTCACCGCCCCGTCCGGTCCCTGTATGGGAGATGCGTGGACCTCTTCCCAGACCACGCGGCCGTCCTCTCCCTGTCTTTGACAGATTCTGACCTGGGGGCGCCCGGTATCGAGACATGCGAGGGTGGGACAATCCCGGGTGTTGCACGCTCCCGGGGCGACGTCTCCGCAACAACAGCCCACCACCTCCTCTCTGGCCTGCCCCGTACGTCCCAGGAATGCCGTGTTGGCAGCAAGGATACTCCGGGTGGAGTCCAGGACGACGATGCCATCGTCGATGCTGTTGATGACGGTCTCGAGACGTTCTCGTTGATTCCGGACTTCTTTGACGAGCCCCGTCATGGAGTCGGCCATCGTGTTGAACTCCTGGGCCAGCCAGGAGATTGTGTCCGATCCGGATGCAGGGACTCTCCGGTTGAGATCTCCATCAGCGATGAGTCGGGCCGTGGTTTCGAATCTCCTCAGGCGCCTCAGGACAAGGACCTGGACGATCCCCGCCACCGCTCCCACCAGGAGGAGGGTGAGAAGGCCACTTCCCACGACCATCGCACGTAAATCCCTGGTCATGGCCGTCTGAAGGGGAGTGAGGTCCGTGTCCAGGACCAAGATCCCGTTGATGGCATCCGCAGGGTCATGACATCGATGGCAGGCCTCCCGGTTTGGCAACGGAACCACGGTGCGAAGGAAGGTGCCGTCTTGCGATTCGAGGACGATCGTTTCGTTTCGCTCCCCAGGTGGCAGGCTATGGCAGCCCTGGCACGTTCCTGAAGAGACGCTCAGCGCCTCCCCAACTGATTCCGCCCGGTTGGAGAACTGAACCTGGCCTCCGTGGTCCAATATGGAGACCGCCTCCAGCTCCGTCCGCCCTCCGAAGTTGCTCACCATCTCCGCCAGCAGACCCCTGTCGTTCTCCATCATCTGATGTTCGAGCGCCTCCCTGACCAGATCGCCTTGGATCAAGGCTGTCTGGCGAGCGGACTCCAGGAGCGTCTGGAGGTAGTGCCGGGAGTAGAGGTAGGCGCTGGCCCCGAACGCTCCGCCCACAACGAGCGTAATCCCCACCGCCAGCCCGACGGAGGTCCGGGAGAGCAGAAACTTCATGTTGGGCTCCGATCCAGGAATCAGCCAATACTGGTTCCCCCGTTCTACCGCGTCAACGACTGACGATCCGTCAGAGCTGGCATGACAGGTTGTCAGGTCGCCGCGACGAGGGATCGAAAAGGCGCCATTCCAGGGGGGTATCGAGCCACTTCCCCTTCGGCATCCCCTTTGCACAAGGACCCGCAGAACCACCACCAAAGGAGGCCCCCGATGCAGCCGCTGCTCATGAGTCTCTCCCTTTGCCTCCTCGGTTTCGCAGCCTGTGTCCTCATCTTCGCCGCAGCAAGCCGGGGGAATGAGGACGAGGAGGAGGCCGGGACCAACTCTCCACCCCTGACGAAGGGGGAACAATTCTTCCTGGATGAGGGGCTCTCTCCTGGGCCGGAACCGGAAGAGCCCGAGGAGGAGTTCCTCTACCGACTCCGGTCGTATGTCCGCAGCGAGCGAGCGGCGGCGAAATCCTTTCTGGACGGGCCGAACGTGGAATCTCTCCACGCGGCGAACGACTCACCTCTCGAGCCGTAGGAGCTCAGGACATGAAACGGATCGAGGCGGACATCCTGAGCGGCCTCGGGGAGCATGAAGCTGACCAGGTACTTGCGTTGGGAAGCCCACAGCAATATTCGGTCGGGGAAGTGGTTTTCGACTTGGGGGACGAGGCCAGGAGTCTTTTCCTGGTGAGGAGCGGGCGGGTCGACCTCACTCTGCCGCTCCGGGTGCAGGGGAAGGAGGAGGACGTGGCCGTCGAGGAGAGAGTGCCCGGACAGATGCTCGGCTGGTCGGCGCTGGTCCCGCCCCACCGATTCACCCTGAAGGCCACCGTCCGTGCCGATGCCGAATTCCTTGTCTTCCCGCGAGAACACCTGCTCGAGTTCTTCTCCCGAGAACCGGGTGTCGGGTGGAGAGTGATGGCGAACGTCGCGGCGATCATGAGCCAGAGGTTCCAGGTCTTCCAAGCGATGTGGCTCAGACAAGTCCAAGTTACTCTGGAGCACCAGAATGCCTGACGGCCGGAAGAGGCGGGGCCGGCTACTCCCCCTGGCGTCTGGCGTTCTGATTTCGGCGATTCACTGTCTATCGGGTTGCGGGGGCTCCCACGAGGAAACCGCCCAGGGAGTCACCCAACAGCCTCAACTCACCACGCTTGCGGAGGCGGAGGAAGAGCTGGAAGTCCCGCCGCCGCCGTTTTCTCCCGGCATCTTTCCCTGCTCCAACTGTCACGGGATGATTCCAGCCAACAGAGACCGTCGGACTCTGGGGTTCCACGCGGAGATCGTCCTCAGGCATGACGAGGAGAACCGGTGGTGTCTGGACTGCCATGATGCCGAGGACCGGGACTGGTTGCACCTCGCGAGTGGGGAGCTGGTCTCCTTCGAGGAGTCGTACCGCCTCTGCGGGCAGTGCCACGGCGAGAAGTACCGAGACTGGCGTGTCGGCGTGCACGGGCGTCGAAGTGGGCAGTGGAACGGGCACAAGACCTACCTCCTCTGCGCTCACTGCCACGATCCCCACCAGCCCCACTTCCAACCCATCGAGCCGGAGCCGGCACCCATCCCTCCGTCGGAGACCGTAGGAGGTCTTCATCCATGACCGTTCCCCGACCCGAGAACGAGTCCGACCTGAGCAGACGGAAGTTCGTATCCGCTGCCGCTGCTGCTGCGGCTGGGTGGATACTGACATCGTGCGGCCCCAAGCGCCTCTACGACGTCCCTCCGGAACGCCTCAAGGAGGCGATTCGTGAGATGGAGGCCGGGTACGCCGAGGCGTTTGGAGCCCAGGTGGCGGTTTCGGATGCCGGCCCGCTGCCCGGGGTGGAATTCGCCTACGCACTTGATATCTCCCGGTGCGTCGGGTGCCGCCGCTGCGTCTATGCATGCGTGGAGGAGAATAACCAATCCCGGGATCCTCAGGTCCAATGGATCAGGGTTCTATCGATGGAGCTGGAAGGCGGCGTGGACTTCAGCGAGTCGGATCCCTACTACGACGCTGATCTCGTGCCGGAAGAGGGACACTTCTACGTACCGGTCCAATGTCAGCAGTGCAGGAACCCCCCCTGCACGAAGGTCTGCCCCACAGGGGCGACGTGGACCGAACCGGACGGGATCGTGGTCATCGACTACGACTGGTGCATCGGTTGCCGGTATTGCATGGCCGCCTGCCCCTACGGGGCGCGACGCTTCAACTGGTCCCAGCCCCAGATCTCCGTGGATGAGCTGAATTCCGAAACTCACTACCTCGGAAACCGCCCTCGGCCGAAGGGTGTGGTGGAAAAGTGTACGTTCTGCATCCAGAGGACGCGGCAGGGCCGGTATCCCGCCTGCGTGGAGGTCTGTCCGGTGGGCGCAAGGAAGTTCGGCAACCTTCTCGATCCGGAGAGCGAGATCAGGTACATCCTGGAAAACAAGAGGGTGCTCGTGTTGAAGGAAGAGCTGAACACCCTGCCGAGATTCTTCTACTTCTACGGGACTTGAGGGGCATGGACACCCTTCGACTTCTCACCGGGTTCGTGGCTGGAAGCATTCGACTCGTCAGCAGAGGGAATCGATTCTACTGGGCGTGGATCATCCTGCTGGTGATCCTGATCATCTCCGGCGGATTGGCCTACTGGGATCAGGTGACCACCGGGCTCGCCGTAACGGGCATGCGTGACCAGGTGAGCTGGGGCCTGTACATCGGGAACTTCACCTTCCTGGTGGGGGTGGCCGCTGCTGCCGTGGTCCTGGTAATCCCCGCATATGTGTATGACTGGAAGCCGATTCGCGAGATTGTCATCTACGGTGAGCTATTGGCGGTCAGTGCCATCATCATGTGCCTTCTGTTCGTCCTGGTCGACATCGGCAGACCGGATCGATTCTGGCACCTGCTCCCTCCTCTGGGGCATTTGAACTTCCCTGAGTCGCTCCTGGCCTGGGACGTCCTGGTTCTGAACATCTACTTCATCCTCAACTTCGTCGTCGTCACGCACATCCTCTACCGTGCATTCCACGGGAAGCCCTACGACAAACGGGTTGTGGTTCCCCTGGTGCTCCTTTCCATCCCCATGGCCGTAGGAATTCACACGGTCACGGCGTTCCTCTTCAACGGCCTGGCGGCCCGACCCTACTGGAACGCATCGATCCTCGCTCCTCAGTTCCTTGCGTCTGCGTTCTGCTCCGGTCCGGCCATCCTTCTCATGGTGCTCCAGCTGCTCCGCCGGTTCACGCAATTCGAGATCCAGGACGAGGCGATCTGGAAGATCGCCGAGCTGATGGCCTATGCCATGTTCCTGAATCTCTTTCTGCACGGGGCCGAGGTGTTCAAGGAGTTCTACTCGGACACAGAGCACCTCCTTTATACGCGCTATTGGTTTCTGGGGTTGGGGGAACACCGGAGCATGGTCCCCTTCGCGTGGACGGCGCTGAGCTTGAACACGCTGGCCTTCTTCTTCTTCGTGATCCCCGCCACCAGGCGGAACTGGGTCACCCTCAACATCGGGTGCCTGGCTACCTACTTCGGAGTCTACATCGAGAAGGGGATGGGGCTGATCATTCCCGGGCTCACCCCCGACGCTCTGGGCGAGATCTACGTCTATCTCTTCACGTCGAGTGAGTTCAGGGTTGCCGCCGGAGTATTCTCCATAGGGTTCTTGATCTTCACGCTGATGTTGAAGGTTGCAGTGCCCATCTCCCTGGGAGAATTCCAGGGGTCGGAGCTCAGGCGGGGCAGGGAAGCCGTTCCCATCAGCTCCTGACTCGCTGAAGAGTCCTCAACGGGACGCGGGTCGGATCACCAGCTGGGAGAACGTGCCGTCGGACGTGTTCCCCATCCACAAGCCCACTCGACCGCCCACCCGGTCCGTCAACTCCTCCACCACCAGTGAAGGCAGTTCGGCGTCATTGACGAACACTCGGATCTCCGGTTTCCGGATCTCGATTCGGGCTTTGAAGAACCCGTCCGGATCGGGAGGGTTCATGATCTCGTTTTCGTAGGTTCCCGTGTGCTCCTCCCTGAGCTTGGACCAGGTGTTCACCGGGTGGGAGATGTACTGGACGTGGTGACTCCGGGAGAGAGGGTTGTCGGCCAGGAAGTTGAACGGTCGAAAGTAGATGGCGTCGTAGGTCTCATCGTCGACACCCCTGAAGGCGATTCCCAGGAAGCTCCGTTGCGGAACGTTCTTCCCCTTGATGAGGACCTCGATGGTCCCGTCCTGGAAATCCAGGTCTCCTAGCCAAGCCGCGCCATCCCCGGGACGACCATCGAAGGTGACAACGGCCTCCCCGTCTTCCTCCGTGACCGTCACCCCCCGGTTCACCACGATCCATTCGGGGCCGGTCCCGATGCGGCTCAAATCCGGACGGAGGACATCCTGTCCCTGGGAAAGTCCTGGCAGAGTGGCAATTGCCAGAAGGGATATGCCGGGGAAGAGCTTGCTGAATGACATGCAGGACTCCTTGGCTTGACCCGGGATCTGGAATGAGCCGCGGGGTAGTGTGGTTCGCTTTCTTTCATACGACTCCAATGGCCGGAAGGTTCACCTTTGGTTGGATATGCCCGCGAGAGGGGAGTGTGACCTGTGGATGCCGGAACCTA
This sequence comes from Gemmatimonadota bacterium, assembly GCA_039592115.1. Lineage (GTDB taxonomy): Bacteria > Gemmatimonadota > Gemmatimonadetes > Longimicrobiales > Gaopeijiaceae > JBDHCH01. Next base: position 19,094 of record JBDHCH010000026.1, read on the forward strand.
TGTGGCCTGGGGAGGGATGGGCCGCTAAGATCCGGTTCTACCGCCTGACCCGCCCCAGACGCCTGACCCAACAGGCGGCTCGGATGCGCTGGACCAGTTCCCTGATCGGCTGGTCGAGTTCGAGGAGGAGCGGTATGCGGAGGCTCCTGGTTTGAAGGCCCCTGTCGGCGAATGCCAGAGAGAAAGATCTGCCAGGCGCTCCTCTTGTTGAAAAGGTGGAGTGGACGTTGGAACCGTTCATCCAGGTTCTAGAGGAGGTCCTGCAGGGCTCTTCATGACCGGGCGGTTGCGTCGCTTGCGTGCGAACACCCCGAGAAAGACAGGAAAACAGAATGGATTTGAATCGGAAGGACTTTCTTCGAACGACCGTCCTGGCTGGCGCCGGCTTGGCGGTGAGCATCCCCGACCGAGTTGCAGGGCTCCCCACACCGCGCCGTAGCGGTACGTACTCGAGTCGGGCTGACCATCCCATCGCCCCCAAGCGGATTCTCATCCTCGGCGGTACCGGCTTCATCGGGCCCCACATGGTCCGATACGCCGTCGAGCGGGGACATGAGGTGAGCATCTTCACCCGGGGCCGGACCCGGGCTGAGATCCCCGAGGTGGAACACCTCATCGGAGATCGGAGCAACGACCTGACGGCCCTCCGTGGTCGGAATTGGGACGTGGTGTTGGACAACAACGCCCGGGATTACCGATGGGTGCGCCTCAGCACCGACCTTCTTCGAGACGCCACGGAGCAGTATCTCTTCGTGTCTTCCCTCTCGGCCTACCAGGGGGAGGCGACCGGGTTCGAGGGAGGTGATCGGATCTTCATGGATCCGGTGATGGACGAGTCCTCGCCCCTCTTCACCCGGCCCGCCGACTTCGAGGAGGGGCAGGAGGCACCCTACGGGCTTTCCAAGACACTCGGCGAGGAAGCGGCACAATCTACCTTCCCGGGACGGACGACGCTGGTCCGGCCCGGCCTCATCGTGGGCCCAGGAGATCCGACCGACCGTTTCACCTATTGGCCGGTTCGGATTCACCGGGGTGGCGAGGTTCTGGCTCCGGGCCACGGGAGGGATGCCACGCAGATCATCGATGTCCGGGATCTCACGGAGTGGATCGTACGGCTGGCGGAGGCCGGCACCACCGGGGCGTTCAACGCCACGGGACCCGAGGCTCGGATGTCCATGGCCGAGATGCTCTACGGGATCCGGGCTATCACTTCCACGCCGGTCAGTTTCACCTGGGTCCCGGTGGGCTTCCTGCGGGCCCAGGAGGTTCGGCCCTGGTCCGATATGCCGGCATGGATTCCGGGAGATCCCCTGTCCTTGGTGAGCGTGGCCCGTGCCGTGTCGGCCGGCCTCACGTTCAGGCCGCTGGCAGACACTGCTCGGGACACCCTGGAGTACCATTGGTCACGTCCGGAGGAGGAACGGGCGACCCTGGGAGCAGGGATCGATCCGGCCAGGGAGCGGGAAGTGCTGAGACTCTGGCGGGCTGCGGGGACCTCCGGCCTTTGAAACGTGCTGCTCGCTCTACTTCCTCGACACTCTTCTCGATGAGGCACGGCTCCATGTTTTCAAGCAAACGACCCAGAGGCCCCAGGACGGCGCAGGCACTCTCTCTCGTCCTCATCCTCCTGGCGATCGCTGGCAGGGTTTCCCCTGCCCAAGCCCAGGACGCGAGCGGACTGGGAGAGGACTTCTTTGGGTCCCTCGAATACCGCCATATCGGCCCCGTCGGGAACCGGGTCAGCGCCGTGGTCGGCGTACCCGGGGACGCGAATGTCTATTACTTCGGGGCAGCTTCGGGAGGTGTCTTCAAGACCGTGGACGGAGGAGTCCACTGGTCACCGGTTTTCGATGACCAGCCGGCGCAATCCATTGGCGCCCTCGCAATCGATCCGACCAATCCGAATGTGGTGTGGGCCGGAACCGGAGAGGCCCACATCCGGAGCAACGTATCCATCGGGAACGGAGTGTACCGAACCACGGATGGAGGGAAGACCTGGGCCCACATGGGGCTGGAGGAGACAGGGCGGATCAGCCGGATCGTTATCCATCCGAGGGATCCGGACGTCGTATACGTGGCGGCTCTGGGTCACCTCTATGGTCCCCAGGAGGAGCGCGGTGTTTTCCGGACCGAAGACGGCGGGCGGAGCTGGGCACGCGTCCTCTTCGTAGACCAGAACACGGGGGCGTCCGATCTGGTCATGGATCCCAACAATCCGGAGATCCTCTTCGCCGGGATGTGGCAGATGATCATCTGGACGTGGGGGCGGCAGAGCGGAGGGGCCGGGAGTGGTCTACACGTGTCTCGGGACGGCGGTGATTCCTGGGAGAAGCTCACCGGTAACGGCCTCCCGCACCCGCCCCTGGGGAAGGTTGTCCTGGCGATGACACCGGACAATTCCGAGCGGATCTATGCTCTCATCGAGACCAATTCCAACCGGGATTTCGCGGAGTTGGGCGATCACCAGGGTGTTCTCTGGCGGTCCGACGATGCTGGGGCCACATGGCGGATGGTGAATGCAGATCACACCATCGTTCAGCGACCTCACTATTACTCCCGGGTCGTAGCGGCCCCGGACGATCACAACGAGGTCCATTTCCTGGCCACTTCTCACACCACCTCTCTGGACGGGGGCGTCTCTGTGCAAAGAGGGAGCGCCGGGGGCGACAACCACGATATGTGGATCGATCCCCTTCAGCCCGACCGGATGGTCGTGGGGAACGATGGTGGAATCAGCATCTCCACTACCCGGGGGAAGAGCTGGTTCAAGCCGAGACTCCCCATCGCCCAGATGTACCACGCGTACACCGACAATCGGATCCCCTACTTCGTCTACGGCAACCGGCAGGATGGGCCATCCTTCCGGGGGCCCAGCAACAGCCTCTCGGGCGGGTCCATACCCATCGGGGAATGGCATTCGGTAGGGGGATGCGAGTCTGGCTTCGCGATTCCCGATCCGGTGGACAACGACATCGTCTGGTCCGGTTGTTATGAGGGCATCCTGGATCGGTACGACCTCAGGACCGGCCATGCCCAGAACGTCTCCGTCTGGCCGGATAACCCCGAGGGCTGGCCGGCCGGCGACCTCCGTTTTCGGTTCCAGTGGACGTTCCCCGTTTCCATCTCCCCTCACGATCACAACCGGGTGTACGCCGGAAGCCAGCACGTACATCAGACCACAGATGGTGGTCACAGCTGGACCGTGATCAGCCCCGACCTCACCACCAACGACAAATCGAAGCAGCAGAAGACCGGGGGGCTGACCCCTGACGACGCCAGCCCCACCTACGCCGCGGTCCTTTTCGCCATTGCCGAGTCACCTGTGGAGGATGGCGTCATCTGGGCCGGCTCCAACGACGGGCTGATCCACATATCTCGGGATGGGGGGGAGAGCTGGTCCAACGTCACGGGGAACGTCCCCGACCTGCCGCCTTGGGGAACGATCAGCAACATCGAGCCCTCGAGATATGACGCCGGCACGGCGTACATCTCCGTGGATTTCCATCAGGTGGGGAACACCGCTCCCTACGCTTTCAAGACCACCGACTACGGGGAGAGCTGGACTTCGGTGAGTGAGGGCATCCCCGAGAGCGTGTTCAGCTACGTCCACGTGATCCGAGAGGACCCAGTGAGACCTGGCCTCCTCTACCTGGGAACCGAGAACTCCCTGTTCGCGTCGTTCGACGACGGGGAGGAATGGGTCCCTATCCAGAACAATCTTCCTCACGCGCCGGTCCACTGGGTCACCGTCCAGGAGCACTTCAACGACCTGGTTGTAGCTACGTACGGACGGGGATTCTGGATTCTCGACGACCTCACCCCTCTTCAGCAACTGTCCCAGAGCGCCCTGGACGCTGACGTCCATCTCTTTTTGCCGCGACCGGCGTACCGGTTCCGCTCCAAACAACCGCCCATGAGCCAACCCGAGGATCCTGGGGCGGGCAGGAACCCGACTTTCGGCGCTTCCATCCACTACCTCCTGAATGTGGAGCCGGAGGATGCTGTCGAACTCGCGATTCTTGACGCCGAGGGGGAGGTGGTCAAAGACCTGGGTTCGGTGCCAGGGAAGGTCGGCCTCCACAGGGTCTTCTGGGATCTCCGGTATGAGGGCTCCGAGACTCCGAAGATGCGAACGAAGGTGTTGGAGCACTCCCACGTTCCCATCGGGGACGACGGTTGGAGGCCGGCGGGGGAAACTGGGCGGGTGACCCTTCTCGCCCCCCCCGGTGAGTACACGCTACGCCTCACGGTGGGGGAGGCGGAATTCACCCGGGAGCTGACGGTTCTCAAGGATCCGAACTCAGCTGGATCGGAGGCCGACATCCGGGCCCAAACCGCGGTGATCCTCCAGCTCCGGGAGGAGGCCAACGCCGTGGTGGGCCTGATCAACGAGGCCGAAGTGATCCGTGCCCAACTCCTCCGACTGAAGGAGCGTGTGGGAGGGATGGAGGCAGGTGGGGAGATCGTCCAGGCGGCCGACGGGGTAGACGAACGCCTGGTGCAGTTGGAGATGGGCCTCACCGACCTTCGTCTCTCCGGAGGTACGGCGGGACAGGACCGGCTGCGATGGCCAAGGCAGCTTTTCGCAAAGATCACCAGCCTGGCGGGCTACATAGGTGGCTCGGACTTTCGGCCCACCACGCAGCAGTTGGAGGTGCATGGGAGGTACCAGGCGCTCCTGAGCGAGGCTGAAGCGGAGATGGCGGCGGTCAAGAGTGGGCCGCTGGCGGCCCTCAATCAGCTCCTGGAAGATCGGGGGGTCCCCCATGTGACGGGGTTTCCGGCTGGGGAGGGCCGGTCGGGGCCGGAACGATAGAAAACGTAGGTCGGGACACCTGGGCGGCCCCGTCGGATACCCTTCGCTGATCAGGAGGCTCTGAGGGTCCGGCCGATGGGCTGACCCGGCCCCTCAGGGTCGGGCACCTCCTACGCCCGGAAGCAGGTGACGCTCCAGGAGCTCTGCCACCGCCAGGTGCTTCCCGTTGTACTCGTTGCCGCCCGTGGTCACGACGACCAGGTCCAGCGAGGGGAAGATGGCGATGAACTGGCTGCCCCATCCGTTGGCGAAGATCACGGGCACCGCCTTCCCTCCGGGAACGGGCGCTTCCATTCGCCACCACAGATAGCCATAACCCTCGGCCCAGTCCCCGGTATTCAGGTGGGGTCGTGTGGAGGCATCGAGCCAATCCTCCCCGACGATCTGACGCCCGTTCCACTTTCCCCCGTCCAGTACCATCTGGCCGATCTTGGCCATATCCCGAGGGGTGAGCCTCAAGCTTCCGTCCATGAGGTTGAATCCGTCGGTCTTCAGCCCGTCCCAATTCCATGCTTCGATCCCGAGGGGGCGAAAGAGAGTTTCTTCGGCAAATGCCTCGGCGTGTTGCCCGGTGGCCGCGTAGAGAATCCCGGCGATGAGATTGACGTTTGCGCTCACGTAGGCCCAGTCCTCCCCTGGGGTTCCAGAGACGGACCGGGAGAGCGCCCTCCGAAAGAACTCGGGCCCGGTGCCGTGAAGGTTCTCGGCCTCTTCGGGGCTCCAGTCCAGGGCCATGGACATGGTGAGGAGGTGTTCCAGGGTCAGGGTGTTCCAGCCGGATCCGAGGTCGGCTCGGTACTCAGGGAAGAAATCAGCCACCAGGGCGTCCACCCCTCCGATGGTGCCACTCTGGATTGCCGTCCCCACCAACAGGGAAGAGATGCTCTTTGTGCAGGAGGCGAGGTGATGGAGATCCTGATGCCCGTACCCGTGGAAGTACTCTTCGGTGACGAGGTGGCCCTGTCTAGCCACGAGCAGGGAGTGGAGGACCCCGGCCTCACCCTCTGCGATGGCGTTCACCGTTTCCTCCAAAGCCTCTGGGCTTACGCCGACGTCGACCGCTGATGCCACGGCCCATCCGTCATCGAGCTCTGAGGGCGGTGCATATGCGTAGGCGTCGTCACTCCTACCGAGGGGAAACAGCCCGGGATAATCCTCCCTGGCATACCAGGGAAGCTGCACCTCTCTGTCACTTCCGTCGGGATAAAGCAGGTGACCGGAGATCCGGCCTCGGCCCAGGTCCACCTCCCCCTCCAGTCGCACTCCGGTGTCCATGGATATGGCCACCCTCCCCCCCTCCACTTCGACGGTGAGGCAGGGTGTCTCGTTCAGCTTCAGAGGTCCGACCATATTGTGGACCATGCACGTGAAGCCGTTCCCTTCCTCTGAGAACTCCCACAGGAACTCGTCCCGTCCTGCCTCCAGGCTCCACACCCCCTCCGAGATTGCGCCGGGTCCATCCGCCACAGGAACGGCCGAGCACCCCGAGAACAACAACAGAACGAGGAGTAGCTGGGCGCCTCCCGTGAGAAGGAGAGTGGAATGCCGCCGGACCAGAAGGTGGAGACATCCCCAGGCTGCGACCGAAAAGCCGAGGATTCCGAGCCCGAACAGGGTGGGGACGAAGGAGATCACGAATCCTTCAGCTACGATGTGTGGGGATATCTCTTCGGCCTGGAGAATGAGCGTCAGGGCGTGATAGGCCCCATCACACTGACCGAGGAACCCCAGGATGCCGGCCACACCACCCCAGAAAAGGAGTGAATTCAGCTGCTCTGTGACGACCTTCGGGGCCGGAGGAGAGTGGCGGAGGAGGTTGGTGGTGGCCCGAACCGTAACGAAGAGGACGACGAGCGCCAGGAGGACCAGGAAATACCCGTAGGGTCCTGAAAAGCGGATCAAGTTCGACATCGGAAGTTCTCCTCCCTGACCAGGGGAGTAGTGGTGGGTTCACGGATCCCGATCATGCGGTGGGCTCCAGGATCGCTGCTGCGGCCTTCTCTTCCAGATGGGAGGCCCGGTTCTCGAGGAAGAACCACAGAAGGGCAGTCAGGAGTGCCCCCGAAAGGGCCACGACCATTGTGGCGGAAGCCAGATGGAGCCATTCCACCAGATAACGGAGGGCCATCTGGGGGGTGATTCGAATTGCCAGGGCCGACCTGTAGAGCTCCACCCAGATGCCGGCGAAGCCCAGGAACAACAGGAGAAGAGTGATGCCGGGCAGACTCCGAAGGCCCCGACGTGGGATGGGTCCTCTGGGCTGGATGGGTCGAAAGAGGACGGCTGCTTTCCAGAGCCCGACGCCGAGGCCCAGAGCGAGGATCGCCACCAGGCCGGCCACCAGAAGGCTGGCATCCTGGAGGAGCGTCGGTTGAAGAAAGAATGCTCCGAGAAGAGGTGGACTCACGAAGAGGGCAACGAGGCCCAGAATCACCCTCTCCCATGTGCTTCGGGCCTGCCCTGAGAGTTTCCCGAAGGAGCAACTGATGGCAGAGTTATGGATTTGGGACAACTCCCTGAGTGCATCGTCAGAGAGATCGAAGTGTTCGGCCACCTCGGCTTCTGCCACCTCCGGGGCCATCCCACCCTCCACCAGGTGCCGGAAGAGGTCGTCCATATCGGTGGCAATCTCCAGGAGTACTCTTGAGCGAGCCGGTTCCGGGATGGGGAGTCGGGCCGAGATATGTCGAAGCTGTGCGGAAAAATCGCTCATTCCTCCTACTCCTCCAGAAGGTGACTGAGTTCTTTCAAAAACCCCCTCCACTCTTCTCGGAGGGTGGTGGCGTAGGTGTGGCCCAGGGGCGTCAGCCGGTAGCTCTTCCGTTTTCCCCGCGGTCCCTCGTCTGACCAGGCCCCCTCGATGAGTCCCCGCTTCTCGAGGTCGTGCAGAATCGGGTAGAGTGTCCCGTGCTTCACTGCGAAACGCTCTCCACCCCGCTCTTCCAGGTCCAAGGCCAGTTGGTAGCCGTGTTTTTGGCCCCGCCCCAGAGAGGTGAGGATCAGCGCCTCATTGCAGCGGCGCGTGAGGGTTTGAAGCTCGATTCGTGGTTCCTTCATTGAGGATCCATGGGGGTGAGGGGAGTTGGGCCGGCCGACCCGTGGGCCTGACCCATACTGTCGAACCTCAATATAATGAGCCTCTATATAATGGGCAATGACGGGATTCTGAAGACCGGCCACTGTGGGTGCACGGAGAGATCGGTCGTGACGTGGGGCCCTTTGGAGCTGGCCGAGGACCTTCCCAGGTGTGTCTGCTCAGTTCCCGCCTGCGTCCACCAGCCTCCACAGGTACCAGGAAGCCACGCTCCTCAAGGGCCGCCACACCTCGGCCCGGTCCAGGCAGTGTGCCGGAGTGGGGCGATCCTCCAATTCGTCCAGGATCCGGATTCCCTCCTGCAGGCCAAGGTCCCCAGGGGCGAAGATGTCCAGGCGCCCCAGGTGGAAGAGTAGAAACATCTGGGCCGACCACTCGCCGATTCCCCAAACGGCGGAGAGACGGTCCAGCACCTCTTCATCGGAATGCCGGTGAAGACTTCCCAGCTTCAGGCGACCCTCCTGGACCCGCTCGGCCAGGTCCAAGATGGCCTTGAGCTTGCTCCTCGAGAGGCCGGCTCCCCGGAGGGGGCCCTCCGGGAGAGCCAGGATCTCCCCCGCCGTGGGGAACCGCCTGGGGTTGGGGCTCAGGGCCTGGACCCGGCCGTGGATGTTATGGGCGGCGGCTCCCGCCAGCTGCTGGTAGATGATGATCCGGGCGAGGGCGTGGAAGTAGGGAAGGCGGGGCTCGACCGGAAAACCAGGGAAGGGATCCAAGCCCGTCATGGCTCCTGACAGGACGGGATCCCGCTTCCTGAGGGCCCGCATCTGGGATAGGGTTGGTTTGCTCAAGATTGCGGGTCCCTTCGTCAACGCGCTTCGTCAGGCCGGTGGGCCAGCCAATGGGCAGGGACGTCTCTCTTGGACACGCCGGGCCCCTCCACTTCCAACCTCAGCGCCATCCCCCCCCCTCCCTGGAAATACCTCACGGAGATCGGATGCCAC